>JBDRJH010000194.1:0-3002 GCA_043815125.1 Verrucomicrobiota bacterium | reverse complement strand
GGTGGATCCGCGGAAGGGGTTGCCGGTTTCGCCGGAGGCCTTGCGGTTGATCTCGGCTTTTTTGGCCTTCTCGAAGGAGGCGTCCATGGCGACCGCGTAGCCGTCTTTGATGGCGTCGGAGTCGGCCTGGGAGAAGGTGCCTTCCTTGACCATCTTCTCAATGTAGAGGGTCGAGACGAGCGGGTGGGTGGCGATCTTCTTGTAGAGGACGGGCTGGGTGAAGGCGGGTTCGTCGGACTCGTTGTGGCCGTGCTTGCGGTAGCAATACATGTCGATGACGACGTCGCGCTGGAACTTGACGCGGAACTCGAGGGCGAGTTGCACGACGTAGCAGACGGCCTCGGGGTCGTCGCCGTTCACGTGGAAGACGGGGGCCTCGATCATCTTGGCGACGTCGGTGCAGTAGCGGGTCGAGCGGGCGTCGCTGGGCTGGGTGGTGAAGCCGATCTGGTTGTTGATGACGAAGTGCACGGTGCCGCCGGTGCGGTAGCCGGGCAGTTGCGAGAAGTTGAGGGTCTCGGCGACCACGCCCTGGCCGGCGAAGGCGGCGTCGCCGTGGATGAGGAACGGGCAGACGCGGCGGCGTTCGAGGTCCTCGCGGCGGCGTTGGCGGGCGCGGGCGCGGCCTTCGACGACGGGGTTGACGATCTCGAGGTGGGAGGGGTTGGCGGCGAGGCGGACCTCGACCTTGTGGCCGGAGGTGGTCTCGAGGATGGAGTCGTAGCCGAGGTGGTATTTGACGTCGCCGTCGCCGGAGACGGACTCGGGGATGTAGTTTTCCGAGAACTGTTCGAAGAGGACGTCGAAGGGTTTGCGCAGGATGTTGGCGAGCACGCTGAGGCGGCCGCGGTGGGCCATGCCCATGACGATCTCCTCGACGCCGAGTTCGGGGGATTTTTCGATCATGGCGTCGAAGGCCGCGATCATGGTTTCGCCACCTTCGAGGGAGAAGCGTTTCTGGCCGACGAAGCGGGTGTGCAGGAATTTTTCAAAGCTCTCGGCCTTGTGAAGGCGGCTGATGATGCGCTTCTTTTGTTCCCAGTTGTAGGCGGGCTGGTTGTTGCAGGCTTCCATGCGGGCCTGGAGCCACTCGCGGGCGTCGTGGTCCTGCACGTGCATGTATTCGACGCCGATGTGTCCGCAGTAGGTAGCCTTGAGCGAGGTGACGATGTCGCGGAGCTTCATCTGGCCGCCGCCCTTGTAGTTGGTGAGGGTGAAGGATTCGTCGAGGTCGCCTTCGTCGAGGCTGAAGTGGGCGAGGGTGAGCTTGGGGTGTTCCTCGGGCGCGGGGGTGAGCGGATCGAGGTGTGCCTGGAGGTGGCCGTGGGAACGGTGGGCATTGATGTAGCGGCCGACCTGGGCCTGCTTGTAGCTGTCGATGACCTTGACGCCGGAGGCCGCGGCCTGGTTGAGCGGGGCGCCGTTGTTGCCGAGCGTGAAGCCTTGGAAGAAGGCGCGCCAGGTGGCGTCAACCGAGTCGGGATTGTCCAACCACGCGGCATAGGCCGCTTCGATGACATCGGCGTTGGCGCGCGTGGGCAGGGTCGTGGGATTCATGGTATTGATTCAAGGCGCAGCCGTCGGGAAAGGGGTTGGCGGTTGCTGCCAGGAGAGATTTATTACGGCGTTTTATAGAGAAAAGAATGTCTACGCTGCACCGAGAGCCGTTGGGGCTCAAGCGTCTTCGCCGATATCGCGGTGCCGGGCCGCGGGTTTGAGTTTTACTAAAGAGCTGACAGGCGACCCTTAATCGGAAGTTATCGGACGAACATGGAAGCAGAGATCAAAGCGGCGCTAATCGCGCTATTGGACGGGATAAAGACGGCTGATGGACGCGTCATCGCGACGGAGATGGCGCGGTTGGACGATTTGACCGCGCGCGGGCGTGCCGGACTGCATCCGCAGCTGGTGCATTTTTTGGAGCGTCGCAGCTATGCCAAGGCGCTGATGTTTCTGGGCGGCGAGCAGGACATCCCGGTGGGGATCTGTGGCGGTCGCGCCGGTAAGACGGAGGGCTGAGCCATGGCGAAGAAGCACGACAAGTTCACGACGGACGGCGGCTCCGACCTCGGGCAAAATCCGTTTGGAGGGCTGGCTGGTTTGAACCTGCCGAGCGGTCCTGCGGCGGGGGCGATCACGCCGTCCCCGACGCCGGCGGCGAGCAAGCGCGGTCAGCCCAACACGAATCGTGGGCGCGTCGAGATCCGCCGGAGCACGGCCGGTCGCGGCGGCAAAACGGTGACGGTCGTCGACGGCTTTGTCGGCATCGGTCTGCCGGAAAAAGAACAACTCGCGAAGACCATGCAGAAGGTCTGCGGCTGCGGCGGAACTGTGAAGGATGGTCGCATCGAGATCCAGGGCGACAAGCGCGACGTTGTGGCGAAGGTGCTGAGCGACGCGGGGTTCCGGCCGGTGATGGCGGGCGGGTGAAGTTCTTAACCACGAAGCAGCACAAAGAGGCACGAAGCCGGACTCGGGATTGGAGAACCGCAAAAGGCGCAAAAAGATCGCAAAATTCCGATCCGGTTTTTGCGAGTATTTGCGCCTTTTGCGGTTCTCAAAGTCCGGACTCGTATAGCCGGCTTCGTGACCCTTCGTGTGCTTCGTGGTTCACTCCAATATCCACGTGCTCATGCCGCCAGGCCCGCGGCCAGCGCCAGGGCGCTCTTGGCGCGGTTCAGGATGTAGAGGTGGTAGCCGGGCGCGCCGTGCGCGAGCAGGTCGCGGATCTGGGTGAGTGTCCAGTCGATGCCGATGATCTCGACGACGTCGGGATTGCTCTCGGCGACCTCCAGGCGGCGGGCGAGGGCGGCGGGCAATACCGAGCCGGATAACGTCGCGATGCGCTGCACCTGCTTCACTGAGAGCACCGGCATGAGGCCGGGCACGATGGGCACGGTGATGCCGGCGGCGCGGCATTTTTCAACGAAGCGGTAATAGATCTTATTGTCGTAAAAGAGCTGCGTGGTGACGAAGTCCGCCCCGGCGTCGACCTTGCGCTT
>JBDRJH010000193.1:0-2149 GCA_043815125.1 Verrucomicrobiota bacterium | reverse complement strand
GTGGTGGCATCGCCACCGGCGGGTTTGTCACTCATTAAGTGACACTTTGCCGGAGCGCTCGTGGGGAGGGCGGACAGAGTGTCACTTAATGAGTGACACTTTTCCGGCAGCGGCACGCGGCCAAGGCCCAGGCCGAGGTTGGTGAGCGTGGTGATCTCCAGCTCGATCTCGGCGTGATAGGGGAAGGGATGGTCGTTGAATTTCTTTTTGCCCACGAAAGACACGAAACACACAAAAAGCCCCAAACGAAGCTGTTTTCTTTCGTGTTTTTTCGTGTGTTAAGTGGGCAATAACCACCATGCCCGCCGAAAAGATCACCAGCCTGCAAAATCCTCGCGTCAAACAGCTCGTCAAGCTGCGCGACCGCCGCCCGCGCGACGAGGCCGGCGTGTTCCTGATCGAGGGCTACCGGCAGATCCTGCGCGCGCTGGACAAGTCCATCGCCATCACGGAGCTCTACGTCTGCCCCGACTGGTTTCTGGGCGAGAACGAGGGCGCGTTGATCGCCCGGGCCGAGGCGGCCGGCGCGCAGGTTTTTGAACTTTCCAAGGACGCCTTCGCCAAGGTCGCCTACCGCGAGCGTCCGGACGGACTGTTGGCGGTGGCCCCGCAGTGGCGGCGCACGCTGGCCGACCTCGACGCGCTCGTCGCGGCCAGGGGTGCCGGGCACGCGCCGTTTTTACTGGTGGTCGAGGCCATCGAAAAACCGGGCAATCTCGGCACGATCCTGCGCAGCGCCGACGCGGCGGGCGTGGACGCGCTGATCGTGTGCGACCCGGTCACCGATTTGTTCAACCCCAACGTGGTGCGCGCCTCGACCGGCGTGTTGTTTTCGGTGCCGGTGATCATCGCCAGCAGCACCGAGGTGCGCGAGTGGTTGCGCGCGGCGGGCGTGCGCTCGGTGGCGACCACGCCTTCGGCGACGGATTTGTATACCGACACGGATTTGTGCGGTCCGTTGGCCATCGTGATGGGCAGCGAGCAATACGGCCTGAGCGACTACTGGCTGGCCGAGGCCGACCAGCGCGTGGTGATCCCGATGGCCGGCCAGGCGGATTCGCTCAACGTGGCTATGGCCACGATCATCACGCTGTTCGAGGCGGTGCGGCAACGCGGGGCTTGAGGGTGCGCCAACGGAAACGAGGTTCGGAGTTTTAACGCAGAGGCGCAAAGACGCAGAGGTCGCAAAGAACCGACCTTCAAAATCAGCCACAAAAGGCACCGAAGACGCAAAAGCTGGGCTGATGATTATGCGTCCCTTTTGTCTTTCGCAGCCGACTCCGCGTCTCTTTGCGTCTCTGCGTTGAAACTTCAGTTCCCTTTCGCCTTCAGCACCGCGACCAGCTCGGCGGTGCCGGCGGTCATGGTTACCTTGGGAACGTAGCCGAGATCGTGTTTGGCGGCCTCGATGGAGAACCAGTGGTCCTTGGCCAGCTCGGACGCGACGAAGCGGGTCATGGGCGGCTCGCCTTTGAGCGGCAGCACCCGCCAAAGCACCTCGCACACGGCGCCGACGGTCTTGGCGACGCCGAGGGGAATCTTTTTGGTGACCGGCGGCTCCCCGAGGGCGGTGAGGAGGTTGTTGATCCAGGTCCACAGGCCGACGGGTTCCCCGTTGGTGATGAAGTAGGCGCGGCCGGTGGCGGGGCCGGGCAACTCGCCGTCGCCGAGGGCGCGCTCGGCGAGGAGGTGGGCGTCGACGACGTTCTCGACGTGGACCATGTCGACGTGGTTTTCGCCGGTGCCGACGATGCGCAGTTTGCCGGCGCGGGCGCGGGCGAGCACGCGCGGCACGAGGTGCGGATCGCCGACGCCCCAGATGAGGTGCGGGCGCAGCGCGGTGGTGCGCAGAGTGGCGCCGGCGGCGGCGAGCACGGCGCGCTCGGCGACGGCCTTGGTCAACGGATACGGGCTGGGGCAGTCCTCGGTGAGCGGCAGCGACTCGTCGTCGCCGGCGAGGCTGCGGCCGTTGTAGACCACGCTGGGCGTGCTGGTGTGGACAAAGCGCGGCACGCCGCCGGCGCGGGCGGCGGCGAGCAACGTCTCGGTGGCGGTGACGTTGTCGCGGTAAAAGTCGGCGTGGCGTCCCCACACACCCACGCGGGCGGCGACGTGGAACACCGTGGCGACGCCGCGCACCGCCTCGGCG
>JBDRJH010000192.1:0-20561 GCA_043815125.1 Verrucomicrobiota bacterium | reverse complement strand
CCCCTCTGCATCGACATACTGGGCGACGAGTGGCACGTGGAGCACGGACGGCGGATCGTGGAAGAAATCGGGGCAAGGAAGCGGTCTGGCCTATAAGGGTGAAACGTGGACCAATTACTTGGTTCGCGCCCAATTCGTGTTCAGCGCGGGCACCGATTCAGATGTCGCCGGCCTGCTGGGCCGCGTGACGGATACCGACAACTATTACTTTCTTTACCTCAACAAGGCAGGCGACCGGCTGAGGCTTACCAGAAAGAACAGCCTCGTGTCAGGAGCGCAAACCATTGTGCTCAAGGAGGCTGAAGTTTTCCCGCCACTCAATACCGATGCTCCCGTTGAACTGCGTCTGGGATTCAATGGAGATCTGATACACGGCTTCATAAATGAAACGTGTATTATCAGGATGGCGGATAGTTATCATGCAAACGGAGGCGTAGGCGTGCGCATCAATGGCGGCAGTCAGGAGAGCACTGTCTTTGTTGACTACCTTGAAGCCCGGTAACGCGCGCCCCCCCAAGCCGTCGGCCCCGGCTTCCCTTGTCGCCGGGCGGATCCTCGACTTACCTCACCGGTTTCCCATGCGCAACCTGCTACACTCCGCTCCGCCCGAAGACGAAATCGCCGCGATCCTCGCCGCGACCGCCGGCCGCCCCGCCCTGCCCCCGCTCGGCGATCCCGTCTGGTCCTCCGCGCGCGACAATCCCGCCGTCACCTCCTGGCTCACTCCGCTCATCGCCCTCGCCCGCGCCGAGGCCGACGAACCGCTGCCCGCCCTCACCGACGAACTCTACGCCGATTTCTTCAAGACCGGCGTCCGCCTCAACTTCGAGCGCGTTTACTTCGAACGCCGCCGCCGCCTCGCCCGCGCCGCCATGTCCGTGCTACTCGGCGACGACACCACCCGCGCCGCCCTCCTGCCATCCCTCCTCAACAAACTTGGCGAGATGTTCGACGAAACCTCTTGGGCCCTCCCCGCCCACGTCTGGGCCGATCCCACCGGGAAGGACCCGCTGACCATCGACCTGTTCGCCGCCGAAACCGCCAACACCCTCGCCGAACTCCTCGTCGCCTTCGGCTCCGTCATCCCCGCCGACCTCGCGCAACGCATCAAGACCCGACTCCGCGCCCAGTTCTTCGAAAACTACCTCGACCGGCATCCCCCGTTCCACTGGGCCACCGCGCCCATGAACTGGAACGCCGTCTGCCATCAGGGCGTGCTCGGCGCCGCTCTCGCCATCGAGGACGACCACGCCCTCGTCGCCCGCCTGCTCGCCCGCGCCGCCGAACACCTGCCCGTCTTCATCTCCGGCTTCGGCGACGACGGCTCCACCTCCGAGGGCCCCGCCTACTGGTCCTACGGCTTCGGCTGGTTCACCGAACTCAACGCCCAACTCGAACACCGCACCGGCGGACAACTCTCCTTGTTCGAGGGCGACGCCAAGATCGCCCGCATCTCCCGCTTCGCCCCGCTCATGACCTTCACCGAAGGCCACTTCGTCAACTTCTCCGACGGTCCCCGGGCCGGTCGCCTCAGCCCCTCCGTGCTCGCCTACCTCGGCCAACGCCTCGCCGATCCGCTTCTCACCGCGCAAAGCCACGCCATCTACCGCCACCACGCCGACGCCGGCTACGACCTCACCATGGCGCGCAGCGATTTCTTCTGCTTCTCGCGCCTCGCCCTCCGCGCCCCCTCTCCCTCCGTCATCGCCCACGCCGTCAAACCCGCCCACCCCGACGTCTTTTTCCCCGACTACGGTGCCATCGTCGCGCGCGGCACCGACTCCGCCGGCCATCTCTGGGAGTTCTCCGCCAAAGGCGGACACAACGCCGAACACCACAACCACAACGACTGCGGCAGCTTTCTGCTCAACATCGACGGCGCACCCGCCATCGTCGAAATTGGCGCGCCCGAATACACCCGCGCCTTCTTCAGCGACGGCACCCGCTACCTCGACCTCGCCGCCCGCTCCCTCGGCCACTCCGTGCCGCTCGTCAACGGCCGCGAACAGCCCCCCGGACGCGAATTCGCCGCCGACGTGCTCGCCACAAATCTCGGTGACGACCGCGTCGAGTTCACCGTCGACCTCACCCAATGCTACCCGGCCGACGCCCGCTGCAAAAAGCTCGTCCGCGCCTGGGCGTTCGAAAAATCCGCCGGCCGTATCACAGTTTCCGATACGTTTGAACTCGACGAACCGGGCGCCGTCGAATCGATGCTCATCTGCTCCGACCCCGTGACTCGCGAGGGCGCCGCCGCGCTGATCACCACGCCCAAGGCGACCCTCCGTATCACACCCGCCGGCGGCACCACGCTAACCGCGGTCGAGACCTGCTACTATCGCGGCCACAAGGGCACCGACGAACACGTCCACCGCCTCCGCTTCACCGCCATCACCTTCCCCTCCGCCACCGATAGCGTCGGCTACACCCTAACCATCGTGTGAACCCGCAAGCAGCGTGACATTATCGCCATTTAGAGCATTTTAAATAAAATTGTAGCCGCAATGGGCGAACCAACCGAGGGCATCGTCGGGAGTGAGGGCGTTCAAAGCGGAGGCGATGGCGGCGAGTAGATCGGGATGGTTGCGGGCCTGGGCTTTGCGGAGGAGGGCCTTGACCTTGCTCCACATCATCTCGATGGGGTTGAGGTCGGGGGAGTAGGCGGGCAGGAATCGGACTTCGGCACCGGCCTGTTCGATCAGGGCGAGGGTGAGTTCGTTTTTATGGGCGCCGAGATTGTCCATGACCACGATGTCGCCGGGGCGCAGCGAGGGGACGAGCACCTCGCGCACATAGGCCTGGAAGACCTCGGTGTTGGTCGCCCCTTCGATGGTCATGCAGGCGGAGGTGCCGTCCAGCCCTACATGGCGCGCGACTTCATGAAGTCGGAAACGCTCAGACCGCGTTCACGCAGCCACGTCAGCGGATGATCCGGCCAAATGCCGATCACGGCGTCGGGTCGGTGTGTGTCGAACCAACGTAGAAATGCCGAATTGTCGCTGAAGCTATCCGCCGCGCCTCGGTGCGCGACTTCCACTCCTTCCGCGTCAGTTGGGTGACGCTCGCGCTCACGGCCGGCGTGCCGATGGAAATCGTCCAGCGCGTCACCGGCCACAAGACCGCCGACATCGTCGTGAAGCACTACTTCCAGCCGAAGCGGGAGGAGTTCCGCCGTCTGCTGGCCAGCAAGCTGCCCGGTGTGATCGGCGATCCCTCGGCCCACGAAAAACCCGTCGCCAAGGAAAACGACCTGCGTGCCCAACTCGCCAACATGGCCCCCGGCTCGTGGGAGTCCGTGCGCGACAAGCTGCTGGACATCCTCGATGAGGAGAAAAAACTCGCCGATGCAAAACTGGTCTCCGAACCGCTCACGCCCTTTCTCTTGGGCTGAAACACTTCGTGCCGTGGGATTGCAGGCGGATCTGAACTGGTCGCTCGGGATGATATTCTTGGGCGCAATCTGCAAGCCTGAGCGACTGGATCATTCCCCTGGCTTAGACTGTAGGTCCGCAAAAATTCCCTGTGCCTCAATGGCGTCCACATCCCCCTCCAGGGCGGCTTGGTTCACGTCGGTAATCACCGCCTCGTTTTCTGTCCGGGCGATGAACGGATGCGATGTTTTCAACGCATGAAGCTCGGAAACGATTTCCTTGAACGCGGGATAAGGCGTCAGGTTGCCCAGAGCCGATTCGTTGAGTTGTGCCGTCTCCTCCGGATATTCCAAGAAGGGCCGAACATCGTGGCGGATATTCTCCCAATGGACGGCCTTCATCCTCGCCCGAAGATGGCTCATCCAAAACCGGGCTTCCGGACCATCGCTCGTCTGCGCGATGGCGCTCTGAAGCTGGAGCACATTTGGCAGAACATCGCTGCGGCGATACCAGAGGTAGTCATACCAATCGCGGCCCTTTTCCCGGTCGCGCCGGGTAAGCAGGATATGAAGCTTTCCGGCCATAAGCGACGGAAGCGTCAGTGTTGGCACGGTCACCTGGCTATTGGCCACGACCAAGGTGCGCGACTCCTGCGCGGTGTTTTCAGGCGGGTTGAGGTCGATCTCGAAACTGATTTGAACGCCACTCCGGGCGAAAGGCGCAAATGCCGGTGATGTCGCCGACAGATAAAGCGTGAAGCTTTGCTTCGTCACACGCGCATCGACCGGAGTCGGCCCGGATGTGCTGAGGTGGGGAGTCACTCCGATTTTGGTGAGAGAGCGGCGAATGGTCGTGGGCCATGCTTCCAACTGCTTCACGGAAGGCGGTTCGCCCATCCAGACAAAATCCATATCCTCGGAGTAGCGCGGCAAACGATGGAGAATGCGTAACGCGGTGCCGCCGATGAAGGCGACATCCGCCAACAATCCCTGCTGGGCCAAAGCGGCGAGCAGGCACTGCTGCAAGGCTTCCTTCGCCGCGTTGAGGCGATGAGTCAGAGGTGCTTTCTGAGCCTGCTGAAGGATGTAATTCAGGTCCACGGAGGGTCAGCGCTTGAGATAAGCGGTCAGATTTTCAGCCGCACGAATTAGACGCGGCTGGCCCCATTGGCGAGCGAACCGGCGAAGCCGACGGTGATCGATCTTCTCCCAGGGATCTTGAATGCGCCAGCGGGCAAACTCCGTCGCATCCCACTCGACGTTTTTCCACCAGAAGAAATCGAGCAGCGCTTTTTCGGGTGTGGCCATCAGCACCGGCATCTCCCCTTCCTGGATCGTTTCGTATCCGAAAAATCCTTGAGGGTTGAGATGCTGATAAACGAAGCGACCGATAGGCGTATCGAAGCGGGCCGGGTTGTTGAGGGTCGCGTTCGTGACCTCCAGCACCCCCTCCGGAATCAGCCCCTCCTGATTCAGCCGCCACAGGCCGGTGACATACGATTGTTTGTAAAGGTGATTGGCCGCGCGCTCAGGCGTCAGTGGATTTTTGGCAATGTCTTCGGGCAGCGCGTAAAACCCCCGTTTCAATGGAATAACCTGCGCTTTCTTATGCCAGCGGCAAAGGGTCTGAAGCACCGTGGCCTTCTTCTCATGCGTAAGTGCAATGAGATTCGGTAATTCAAAAAAACCGAACGGGCTGAAATGGCGGATTATCGTGGCGTATTCCATCAGAGTTAATCTACAAATAAGCAATTAATTCGGATCGTCAACCACGAGCTACTGATCATCTGCTGGTCTTCATGCGAAACGGCTGGCCCGAAAAAGCACTCTCAAGCCACAAAACACGGGCCTCCAATACACCTTGCTCGCATCATCAGGCCCCCGCCAAACTCACGAGGCCTGCAAGGCCGTGATTGAAAAATATCAAATAACTCAATCCACTTGAACTATTTAAAACTATTCAATCAATCTGATGATTGATTTATAACGAATAGATCAAGTCAGGCTTTATTTATGACTCAAAATTCAATCAAAACACTCTATGCCTCGGTCCTCCGAGGCGCCCCCTTCGATTCGGCGACGCTCAAGCGACTGAAGGTCTCATCTTCACTGGCTTCACTCTATGTGTCCTCGGGGTGGCTCGTGCGTCTGGGTCGCGGGGTGTTCATGTTTCCCAACGATGAACTGAAGCTGGAGCCATGCGTGAGCTTCCTGTCCCGCCGCCTGCCCGGCCTCCATGTCGGAGGAAAGACCGCCCTCGCCTGGCGCGGCGTCCGCCACAACATCGGCCCCAAGGAACGGCTTTATCTATGGGGCGATGCACCGGCCACGCTGCCCGGATGGTTCACCGACCGTTTTCCGGCCCGTTATGTGGCTCGTCGTCTTTTTGACCCTCAACTCCCGGCCGGCTTTGGCCTGCAACCCTTGCCGGAGACGCCCGATGGTCCGGCGGTGTCCGTGCCCGAGCGCGCACTGTTGGAGCTGCTGAGCGAAGTGGGGGTCGGCCAAGGCGTCGAAGAAGCCCGCAATATCATGGAGGGCCTTCGATCCCTCCGCCTCGATGTTCTGAGTCCTTTGCTCAAGCACTGCCCCCGCGTGAAAGTGGTGCGGCTTTGCGTGCAATGGGCCGAGGAGCTGAATCTGCGCTGGGCGGCGGACGCACGCACCGCCGCCGGCCCCCGCGGCAAAGGCCGCTGGTTGACCCGGCTGCCGGATGGAAAAACCCTCATCCTGAAACCCTGATGACAAAACCTATGTAGAGATGGTGCGACTCCTTCTGGATGTCGCCCCCGACGTGTTCCAAGCCCGCTCCTTCGCGATGAAAGGCGGAACCGCCTTGAACCTGTTCGTTCAGGCCTGCTCGCAGCCCGCCCGGCTTTCACCGAGTCCGACACCTCGCCTGCCAAGACGCTGCTCGAACACTACGAGGCGCTGAAGTCGCACCCTCCCGAGCAACTCGGCGGCGTCCGCACCACGGTCGCCAACTACCTTGTTGGCGAACATGTAGCTCCTGGAGAAGAGTGGCGCGCTCCTCGGCAGATTGGCGGTTAAGAAATAGGGACGGCATGGGTTTTGAAGGCGGATTGGTTTTATTAAGTTATGCCGTGGCAGGATAGTTCATCAGTGCAAGAAGCCGAGCGAGCGCCGGCACAGTCGTGGCCTTGGCGCGTAGCAGGCTCTCCGGAAAATGGCGCGAATAGTTCCTGACGTCGGTGAGGGAATCAGAAATCAGGGCGGCCAAGGCACGCTTGCACGTCTCCGTGTCGCGGGGCACGGGTTGATCAAGGATGGCGAGCAGGACGGCCTCGATGGCGGGTGCGGAAACGATACAATCCAACTTCTGGGCATGGGCCTTTTGAAGCAGTGTTTTGAGGGTCGGTGGACGATCCGCGTCGTAGATGACGGCGCGCCGGTCGAATCCTGGGCAGAGTTTTAAGGCGTGATCCAAGATAGCGTCGCCGCTGCCGCCGTAGGCGCACTCGATTGTAAGCCGGGTGCCGCAGTTTCGGGCAAAGAGCGCCCTGAGATGTCCGACAAACGCACGCTCCGTATCGCCCTCGACCACGAGGAGCGTGGTGTGGCGAATGGGAGGTGCTTTGGGTTTCCAGGGTGGCATTCGGCGCGGGGCTCAGAGGTTGGGGATGCCGCCGTAAGCGCCGGCGTGGTATTTGGCGTAGTGGTTGTTGGCGTTGCGCGCCGCGCCTTTCACCTGATCGAGCCGCCATGCCTCGGTGGAAAGGGTATCCGTGTTCTTTTCAGTGAGCACGATCTGGTATTTCTCCAAGGTGCTCTGGAGCAGGTAATCGGTGTGGAAGCTGGCGATCAACTGCGCCCCTTTCGGGTTGCTCTCGGGCGAATAGAACAACTCCACGATGGCCTTGACCATGTGGGAGTGCAGGCCGGTCTCAAATTCGTCGATCACCGCCACGCCACCGGAGCGAAGCACCGGCAGGATGTAACGGAGCAGGACGAAGAGGGACTGCGTGCCACGCGACTCTTGGAGCAAGGGGCGGGTGAAGTTTTTACCGCCGACCAAGTGCTCCACGACGGGGAAAGACATGGCCTCCTCTTTGCCATCGGGCCGGAGGAACCGGGCCTCATCGATGCGCAGTTTGGAAATACCCAGATCGGCGCGGACCAAGTGGGCCTCCGCGTCGGCAAAGACCTCGGAGTTCTTTTTATAAAAATTGGTCGCGGGGAGGATATTGAACAACTCGGGCTCGTGGGTGGGCATGCGCCCGTGAGCACCATGGATGTTGCTGTAAAGCGCCTTGAAATAGGTCGCGATACGAGTCGCCTCGGGATGCTCTTGGAGCACGGCGGAGGCGAGGAAAGAGGCGTTTTCACGGAGCGTGATATGCTTCGCGGGACCAATATCCTGGGCCTTGAAATGGTATGAACCGAGCGCGGTATCCCATGTGCGTTCAAACAGGTAGCGGAAGCGCTGGTCCTTACGGTGCAGCGACTCGCTCAAAACCCGCTTCGTGTTCAGTTCAACCTCGTAGCGGTAGAGTTGGCCCTCGAACTCGAATTCCAAGCATAGCTGAACGGGATTAGGCGGCGTCTCCTCGGCAGTTTCAGTGAACGCAAAGCCCTCGACCGCGATTTCCTCGTCTGGCTTCGCGGAGGCTGAGTTGAGAATAAAATGCCGCAAGAAGGCGATGGCCTTGAGCAGGTTGGTCTTGCCGGACGCATTAGGGCCAAAAACACCCGTGACCGCGTTTACATAAACCCCGGACTGCGACGAGGGCAGGAATATCCGCCGCCGACCCGCTTTGGGGCCAGCAGTGAACTCTACCACGGTCGGTTCTTGGAACGACGTGAAGTTCTTAATGGCCAGAGAATGAATCATAATCAGCCAGTATCGGCATAAATTTGCCGATTTCCAGATTTATTTCAGAATCTAGGGAGTAATGGGACTTACTCATGAGGTTAGGCACCACCGAACGGTAAAAAGCGGGGTGATTGACGCGTTTTGTGTGAGTTTACCCTCGATGGAAGCAATCAATTCGTCGCGTTGCCGATCCACTTGGTCCTGCGCCTCGAAGAGGGAGCGGCGCTTCTCATTGCGGGTGCCTTCGAGGCTGTGGATGCGTTTTTGAGCGGTGAGCTTGGCCTCCAGGGTCAGGGCGGAGGCGGCCTCGCGACGGGCTTCCTTCAGGACGCGGTCGATTTCCTTGATTTCCCGTTCAAGGCCGAGCTTGAGGTCATCGGACCATGATTCGAGTTTGGCTGCCTCAGCCTCGACCCAGCCCGCGTTGCGTTCGGATACATCACGTTGGATGGCTTGCTGGCGTTGGGCAGTGAGCGCTGCTAGGCGCTCGGCACCGATCACGTCGGGAACAACGCATTTCACCTTGCCAGGGACGGTGAGGAGACGGGCGGCGGCGGTCTCGTCAAGCGGTGCGTCATCGTCGGTGACGCCAGCGAAGATGAGGTGGTCCTCGGCTTGATCGAGTGACTCGACGGTGAACTGGGAAACGGTGAGCCACCCCGCCTTCCCCACCAGCGGCTCCAACGCGCTGATGATGCCTTTGTGGTCACCGTAGGAAAAGGCGATCTCGGCGACGGGGAGCGGACGGACTTTGGATTGGGCCACGATGGCCTCGGCAAGCGGATGGTTGAGACGGTAAAAATGAGCGTCACCGGAGCGACGCGGGAGTTCGTAGCGGCCCAACGGAATGTCACCGGCGAAGGGCGAGGATTTCAGGATGAAGCCGAGTCATCCTCGAAGTCGGCGTGCCCCGCGAGTTCGTGCCGCGTAAGCTGCATGAGCAGGCGTTCGTAGCGATTGAGGTAGGCCTTGGCGGCTTCATCGCGGATTTTGAGCTTTTCACGCACCTCGTCATCGAAGTTTTCGAGCAGCTTGCGGCGTGTGAGGGTCATCGACTCGTTGATCTCCAGGCTGAGTTCGAGTTGGAGCTGATCAAAGGCGGCTTTGATTTCGTCGGGCTGGCGGCAGCGTTGGTAGATGCCGGCGATGCGCTTTTCGAAATCCACGCCGGACTCAATGACCCCGAGCACTTCGTCGCTGGCCCCAAACACGCCCTCGAACAGCTTGAACTTTTCGGAGAGCAGTTCGAAGACGCGTTTATCGGCGGCGTTCTTGCGATTGAGGAAATTCACCACGACGACGTCGTGCTTCTGCCCGTAACGATGGCAGCGGCCAATGCGCTGCTCAATGCGCTGAGGGTTCCACGGGAGGTCGTAATTCACCACGAGGGAACAGAACTGAAGATTGATGCCCTCCGCGCCCGCTTCGGTGGCGATCATGATGCTACCCTCCTCGCGGAAAAAACCTACAACGATCTTCTGATCCTGCTACGGTCAGTATTCGAAAGGCTCAAAAAACGGGCAACGCTCATGCACAATCCCTTCGAGAACATACCGCTCTCAGACGGTGATACAATGGGCCAAATACCGTTCATGCCGGATGAACTGGCCCTCATCGTGACCTCCGCTCGCAAACCGGAACACGCCCTCATCAGACCGATCTTATTCACCGGGATCTGCACGGCCATGAGGCGTGGCGATTGCTGTCTTTTGAAGTGGAGCGACGTGGATCTTCATAATCGCGTCATCACAGTCAAAACGTCCAAAACGGGGAGAACGGCCGTCATCCCATTGTTCCCCCTGCTTGAGGAGGAAATCCGCCGCCATTTGCCCGCTAAAAACGACTTCGTCTTCCCTGAACCGGCTAAACGCTACACCGGCAATCCGGACCACATCACCGATCTCGCTGACCGGGTTCTGAAGGATGCGGGTTACTTCGATTCCGCGTCCAGCGGCACAAGCTCGACGCACCGAGGCAATCTGCGCGCGTCCCGCTCCAAGGGGCTCCGCAAGGCCCGTCTGCACGGTTTGCACTCCTTCCGCGTCACTTGGGTGACTCTGGCCCTGACTGCCGGCGTCCCAATCGAGCTGGTTCGCTTGGTAACGAGCCACCAGAGCGTGGAGATCGTCTTGAAGCACTACTTCAAGCCCGGTCGCGAGGAGATGCGCCGAATCCTCACAGAAAAGATGCCGCAACTGTTCTCTCGCACGGATGCCGCCAACGCAGAGGACGAAAAGAAAGCTCCCGCCACACCACCGGGGATCAAAGCGCTCATTGAATCGATGACAGCGGAAAACTGGGCCGAAGTCCGTGGCGCGCTGCTCAAGCGTTTGGAGCAAGAGCCGCCCAACGCGGCATAATCCGAGCCCGGATTTGCCCGGAGGGTGATTGTGGGTCCCCGGGGACCCACAAGTCCAACGGGGGACCGGAAGCCCAACGCGCACCTCTCCACGTGCCGCATGCGGAAAAATCCGTTAACTCCTCTATTTGAGAATTTTGCCCCCAACTTACCGATTTCAAAAACTTGCTTCGGGCGTCGAGATTTGTGGGGCCCTTTGTGGGTCCCCGTTCAAAAATGTCCCCCGGTGTTCGCCTGTGTTCACGGGCCCCACATCATGCAGTTTTCTAAAAACAAAAACCCCTCGTAACCTTGCGATTACGAGGGGTTTAAATTGGGTGCAGGGGTTGGATTTGAACCAACGACCTTCAGGTTATGAGCCTGACGAGCTACCAGGCTGCTCCACCCTGCAACAAACGGGAGGCGGACTAAGCACGACCGGCACCGGCACTGTCAACAGACTTTTCAGAAAAATAATTATCTCTTGCCAGCCCCGCCCCGAATCTCTGTGTTCCTCCGCTCTTTCCCGCGGCACAACGCCACGAGAAATCAACCCAACACTCAGCTCTCGATCGCAAGGCGGCCCATCGGCCGACCTGTGTTTCAGACAACGTCAGAAAAAACATAGATCACATGAACATCTCCGCCAAAGACCTCCTCGACGCCGGCGTCCACTTCGGTCACCAGACCAAGCGCTGGAACCCGCGCTCCAAACCCTACGTCTTCGACCACCGCCAGGGCATCACCATCATCGACCTCGGCAAGACCTACGAGCTCCTCCAAAAGGCCTACGCCTTCATCGAGGATACCGTCGCCAATGGCGGTAACGTGCTCTTCGTCGGCACCAAGAAGCAGGCCCAGGAAATCGTCCGCGAGGCCGCATCCCTGACCGGCATGCCCTACTGCGTCGACCGCTGGCTCGGCGGCACCCTCACCAATTTCTCGACCGTCAAGAAGTCCATCGCCAAGTTCAAAAAGTATCAGCAGATGGACGCCTCCGGCGAGCTCGACAAGTTCTCCTCCAAGGAGGCCGCCGCCATCCGCCGCGAAATGGTCCGCATGACCAAAAACTTCGCCGGCATCATGGAAATGCCCGAGCTGCCGACCACCATGTTCGTGATCGACGCCAACCACGAGGACATCGCCGTGGCCGAGGCCCGTCGCAGCAACATCCCCTGCGTCGGTCTGGTCGATACCAACTCCGACCCCACCCAGCTCTCCCACCCGATCCCGGGCAACGACGACGCCGTCAAGTCCATCCGCATCATCGTCGACACCATCGTCGAGGCCGTGCAGAGCGGCCTCGCCCAACGTGAAAGCCGCCGCACCGCCCGCGGCCAGGCCGACCTGAAGGCCGCCTCCGCCGCCGTGGCCGCCGCCGCCGGTGTCGAGGAAGTCGCCGTCGCCGCCGACGCCACCACGGACGAAGCCTCAGCCTCCACCGAGGAAGCCGCCGCCGTCGCCAAGAAGCCCGCCAAGAAGAAGATCGCCGCCCCCAAGGAGTAATCCCTTACCAATGAGCACCACCGCCACCATCTCCGCCAAACAAGTCAACGACCTCCGCGCCCAAACCGGCGCCGGTCTGATGGATTGCAAGAAGGCCCTCGTCGAAACCAACGGTAACATCGAGGAAGCCATCACCATCCTTCGCAAGAAGGGTGCCGCGTCCGCCGCCAAGCGCTCCGAGCGCGACACCAAGGAAGGTCTCGTCGAGTCCTACATCCACCTCGGTGGCAAGGTCGGCGTCATCATCGAGGTCAACTGCGAGACCGACTTCGTCGCCCGCAACGACGAGTTCAAGGCCTTCGTCAAAGACCTCTGCCTCCACATCGCCGCCGCCGCCCCCGCCGTGGTCACCCGCGAAGAGGTCGCCGAGGAGCTCGTCAACGCCGAGCGCGAGATCGCCACCTCGCAGGTCGCCGGCAAGCCGCCCGCCGCCATCCAGAAGATCGTCGAAGGCAAGCTCGAGAAGTTCTACTCCACGCTCGTCCTGCTCGACCAGCCCTTCGTCAAGGAGCCCGAGAAGACCGTGAAGGAGATCCTCACCGAGAAGATCGCCAAGACCGGCGAGAACATCCAGGTCCGCCGCTTCGTCCGCTTCCAGCTCGGCGCCTGACCCCGGGCTTCGACGCAATCCCTTCAAAAGGCGCTTCCCTCCGTTGGGAAGCGCCTTTTTTGTGAGCCCGCACCCACGACCGTGAACACCAACCAAACCACCCCGCGCGTCACCCGCGGCCAGATCATCGCCCGGGGCCTGGCCAACCGCTGCCCCAACTGCGGCGGGCACACTCTCTTCAAGGAAGGCCGCCTCTTCGAGGTCAACCGCAGCTGCACCGACTGTGGGCTGCCGATCGAACGCGACGAAGGCTCCTTCCTCGGCGCCATCTCGCTCAACTACGGCATCACCGTGGTTGGTTTCTTGGTTCCCGTCATGCTCGTCTGGCTCGCCGGCGGACTCTCCGGGCGCGCCGCCGCCGTCATCGCGGTCGTCGGCGCCATCGGGTTCCCCATCCTGTTTTACCGTTCGTCGCGCAGCTGGTGGTTGATGAACTACTACCTCGTCGTCCCCCATCACCTGCCCGCCAATCAGCGCAATCTGGCCAACGACGAGGACGCCAACACCTGAGCCGGCCGCCCCCCGCCATGACGAGACGATTTCCCCTTCCCCTCGCTCTCGTCGCCACCTTCGTCTGCGCGTCGCCCGCCGCCGTCACCGGCGCCGGCATCACCGGGCAGCTGCACGGCACCCTCAGCCTCAAGGCCGCCCCGCCCGTCCCCTGGCGCATCGAACTCGCGGACGAAGCCGGCATCGCCTCGCTGCCGCTCACCCTGAGCGCCACCGCCGACGGACTCGACCTGCGGGTCGCCCTTCACCAACGCGCCGGCGACGACCTGCTCTGGAGCATCGAAACCGCCACCGTCGATCTCGTCGAATGGTGGCCCGCCATCCGCGCCTTGGCCGGGCTCGACGAAAGCTTCGAGGGCTGGCGCATCGGCGGCCGGGTGAGCCTCACCGGCTCGGGCAAAATCATCGACGGACAACCCTGGGGACGCGTGCAAATCACCATCGAGGACGCCCACGCCGTGAACGACACCGACGGCATCGAGGTCCGCCAAATCCAGGCCAACCTACACTGCGACGACCTGATCGCTTTCTCATTGCGCCCCGGCCAGACCATCCGCGCCGGCCTCATCCAATCCGCCGGCATCACCGCCACCGACGCGGTCATCCGCCTCGGCCGCACAGCCGCCGGCGTCATCGATCTGCAGCAATTGTCCGCCCACGTCTTCGACGGCACCGTCGCGCTGGAGCCGTTTTCCTTCGATCCCCGGACGCCCATGCTGAGGGCCCGGCTGCGTTTCGACGGACTCTCGGTGCCCGCGATGACGGCCCTGGTTCCCACGGCGATCTCCTCGGCCCGGGGACGCCTCGGCGGCGCCGGCTCGGTTCTGTGGCACCTCGACAAACCGGTGCCGGACGAGGTGTTGCTCACCTTTGAAAATCCCGGAGCCGCCAACGTCAGCCTAAGCCCGCAGCCCGGCCTCCTGAGCGCGGGCGTGCCACCGCGTTTCACGCTTTTGCCGATCAACCTCGGGCCGCTCACCAAACTGTTCGCTCCGGAAAATCCCGCCTACAAGCCGCTGGTCGCCATCGAACTCGGACGCCTGCCGCTCCGCATCGACGAGCTCAAGATCGTGTTTACCCCCAAGACCGCCGACGCGCTCGGCCGGTCCGCCTCGCTGCACCTCAAGGGCAGTCCCGAAAACAACGCCCTCATCAAATCCGTCACCATCGACCTCAACGTCCACGGCGCGATCAGCGAAGTCATCTCGCTCGGCACCGACCGACGCCTGCGCTGAGCCCGCCCTCCTCTACCCCGGACAAGCGGCGGCGCCACTCCGGGATTGCTAGCCGCCCGCAGCCCGCGCTTACTGCGCCCATCATGCGTTGGTTTCCCGCCCTTGGTTTGATCGTTCTGCTTGGAGGCTGCATCCATGTGAAAATGGACCCCATCGAAGTCCGCGCGACCGTCGACGTGAACGTGAAGGTCGACCAGGCACTGGCCAACTTCTTCGGCGATCTCGACCAAAAGTCCGACACCATCGTCACCCCCTGATTTTTCACCGAATCCGCACCGCCATGAACTCCGTCTTTCTCCGCCTCGCCAGCCTGCTCCTTCTGCTCGCCGCGCCCGCCGCCACCACCGTCAACGCCCAGGATCTCGGCGCCATCAAGTCCTCCATGACCAAGCGCATCCCCGCCATCGACGCGCTCAAGGCCAAGGGCGCGCTCGGTGAAAACAATCAGGGCTACCTCGAGGTCCGCAAACCCGTCGATGACGCCGCCGCTGTCGCCGCCGCCGAGAACAAGGACCGCGCCGCCGTCTACACCGCCCTCGCCGCGCAAACCGGCACCACTTCCGAAAAAGTCGGCCAGGCCCGCGCCCGTCAGCTCGCCGTCGCCAGCGCCGCCGGCGTCTGGGTGCAAAGCGAAAGCGGCGACTGGTATCGCAAGTAACCGGTCCGTTCGCCCGCGCTAATAACCCCGGCGCGCCCTGATTGACGGGTTGTCCACCCCCGCGTGCCGGTCGTAACGTCGACCCCTTCTTATGACCGTCCAGGAACGCCTCGCCAAACACCTCGACCGCACCCCCGACACCGCCCGCGCCACCTGGGTTGCCAAAAACGCCACCGTCGTCGGCGACGTCACCCTCGGGCCCAAGAGCAGCGTCTTCTACGGCGCCGTGCTCCGCGGCGACATCGCGCGCATCGTCGTCGGCGAAGGCTCCAACATCCAGGACAACGCCGTCGTGCACCTCGCCGACGATCTCGACGCCATCATCGGCGACTACGTCACCGTCGGCCACTCCGCCGTCGTGCACGCCTGCACCATCGGCGACGAGTGCCTCATCGGCATGGGCGCGGTCGTCCTTGATGGCGCCAAGATCGGCGACCGCTGCCTCATCGCCGCCGGCGCCGTGGTCACCCCGCGCACCGTCATACCCGACGGTTCCATGGTCGCCGGCACCCCCGCCAAGGTCCTGCGCACGCTCTCCGCCGGGGAACAGGCCGGCCTGCGCGGCTGGGCCGAAAAATACCTGGCCGTCTCCGCCGCCCACGCCGCCCGCGAACAGTCCGGCGCCTGACGATTTTCGTTTGCGGGATAACGGGTTGAGGTTGCCTCGCATAACCTTCTGCGCATCCTGAAGCACATCCGGTTTACAGCGCGTTCTTTCAGCCCTCAACCCCGCTTACCCCCATGATTCGCATCGACTGCCGGGACCTCGCGTCCCACCTCAAGGCCCTGGAAAACTCCATCTTCGCCGCGATTCTCGACGAATCCCCCGACTGGATCTACATCAAGGACAACGACAGCCGGTTCGTTTACAGCAACAAGGCCCATCTGAAGCACCTCGGCCTGCGCGCCGAACAGATCATCGGGCTCAACGACCTCGAACTCTACCCCAGCAAGCTCTCCAGCATTTACTACGCGGACGAGACCCGGCTCTTCGAGAACCGCGTCCCCATCGTCAAGGTCGAGCCCAACCACGAGAACGGTCACGACATGCTCGTCATCACCGTCAAGCAGGTCGTCGGCGACCTCCGCGGCGACAACCTCGGACTCATGGGCATCAGCCGCCGCCTCGCCGCCGGCGACGAGACCACCCTCGCCGAGGCCCGCGACCACCTCATCGACATGCTCCGCCACGACGTCGGCCCCGACGTGACCCCCTCACAGATGCGCGCCCTCGAGCTGCAACTCGGCGAATACTTCGGCAACGGCGTCGCCCGGTAGGCGCGCTCCGAGCTAACCGTGGCAGCGTCTTTGTAGGCTGCCTGCTTGCAGGCGCGTTGGGCGTAATCCGTCGGGAACGATCCTCGCGCCTGCAAGCAGGCGGCCTACGACGAGCCGGCCGGACTTCGGTGGTGCCACCAAAGCGTGTGCGGACAAAAAAGCCGCGCCTCTTCAGGCGCGGCTTTTGATTGAAGACAAATCCGACGCTTACTCCGCGGCGGCCTCGACGATGGTGACGCTGATCACCTCGACGCGATCCACCGGGGAGCTGCGCTCGCCGCCCGCGCTCGGCTTGGTCGGCACGGTCGCGATGGCCTCAAGCACGGACTCGCCCCCCTCGAGCTGGCCGAAGGCCGTGTATTGGCGGTCCAGGAAACGGGCGTCGCCGTGGCAAATGAAGAACTGGCAGCCGGCGGAGTCCGGGCTGGCCGAGCGGGCCATGGAGATGACTCCGCGCACATGCGGCTTTTCGTTGAACTCGGCCTTGATCTTGTAGCCCGGGTCGCCGGTGCCCGGCATACCCTTGGCGCCCGCCTTGGTGTTGGGGCAGCCGCCCTGGATCATGAAGCCCTTGATGATGCGGTGAAACGCGGTGCCGTCATAAAAACCCTCGCGGGCGAGCTTCTTGAAGTTCTCGACGGTCTTCGGCGCGACGTCCGGCCAGAACGCGAGGGTCAGCTCGCCGAGGGAGGTCTTGATGATGGCTTTTTCGTTGGAGTTGCTCATGGGAAAACGCCCAGCGAATCACCCCCGCCCCCCCTCGCAAGTGCCAAATCCCCGCCTCCACCCATTCCCCGGCCATCCCTCCGCCAAAAAGCTATTGTCACTTAATAAGTGACGAATTTATGCGCATTATTTACTTCGTAAACATCTGTCCAAAACAACTCCAAACAGTTTGTAACGTATTAAGTGACAAACTTTGGTGGTGAGCCGAGGCGGTGGCTTGCGGGGGGCGATGCGGGTGGGTTTGGTGGGGTGACCGAGCCGATGCCCTACTTTGATCACAACGCCACCTCGCCGCTCGCGGCCGTCGCCCGCGAGGCCTGGCTGCGCGTGAACGACGAGTTCTGGCACAACCCGTCCTCCCCCACCCGCGCCGGGGCCCGGGCACGACTTCAGCTCAACGCCGCCCGCGACGCACTCGCCGCCCTGCTCCGGGCCGACGCCAAACAGATCGTCTTCAACTCCGGCGCGACCGAAGGCGCCCACGCGGTGCTCGCACACTGGGCGACGATCCTGCCGGCCGACGCGACCATCGCCATCAACCCCACCGAGCACCCCTGCGTGCTGGCCGCCGCGACCAAATATTTCCCGCAACGCACCACGCCGCTTCCGCTCGACGCCGACGGCGTGGTCACGCCCGCCGCGCTCGAGGCCGCGCTGGACGCCGGCGCACACGGAGTGATCGTCATGGCCGCCAACAACGAGACCGGCGTCATCCAGCCCTGGGCCGTGCTTGCCGAGCGATGCCGCCAACGCGGCGCGCCCTACCTCTGCGACGCCACCCAGTGGTTCGGCAAGCTGCCGGCCGACAGTTTTGGTGCGACCGGCGGCTGGGTGCTCGGCTCGGCGCACAAGTTCGGCGGTGCGCGCGGCAACGGCTTCATCCTCGCCCCCGCCGACGCCATCGCCGGTTTTCACGGCTTCACGGGCGGCGAACAGGAAAACGGCCACCGCGCCGGCACCGAGGACATCGCCGGCATCCGCGCACTCACGGCCGCGTTGTTCGACTGCGAACAACACGACATGCACCTCGAGTCCGCCCGGCTGCTGTGGCGCGAGGCGTTCGAGCGCGCCATCACCACGACGCTGACCGGCTCGATCATCATCGCCGCAAAAGCCGAGCGCCTCTGGAACACCGTTGCCCTGATCCCGCCGCGCCACGCCAACACCCGCTGGGTCGCGCGGCTCGACAAGCTCGGCTATCAAGTCTCCACCGGCTCGGCCTGCGCGACGGGCAAGGACGGTCCGTCGCACGTGCTGGCCGCACTCGGCGTCGATCCGCTGGCGGCGCAACGGGTGGTGCGCATCAGCGCCGGCCGCGAAACCACCGCCGCCGACTGGCAGGAGCTGGCCGCGGCCTTTGCCAACGTCGCCGCCGCCTTGGACGCGGAGGCGTCCACGGTGATCTAAAGGAGGCCGGACATTCTTGTGCGGCCAGTTTGATGCGGAGTGCCAGATGTTAAGTCCGCACGTGTTCGTCGGATGGGGTCGCACCGGGCGGACAAGAATGTCCGCCCTCCTTTTACGCCTTCCCTTCCCCGCCGCGCGCCGCTTGCGTTGACGACCGCCCATGCGACTACGCCGCATCACCCTGCAAACCTTCCGCAACATCCCGCTCGCCGAGCTCACGCTCGAAGGCCGGCAACAGTTCTTCGTGGGGCAAAACGGCCAGGGCAAAACCAACCTGCTCGAGGCCGTCGGTTTCGTCTCCGCGCTGCGCTCGTTTCGCACCGGCGACACCAAGGTGCTCATCCAGGAGGGCAAGACCGACGCGGCCATCGCGGCCGACTTCGAGCACGAAAAACTCGGCCCCACCAACCTCGTCATCCGCCTGCGCCCCGGCGGCAAGGAAGTCCTCTGCGACGGCGAGCGCGTCGACCGGCTGGGCGACTACATCGGGCGTTTTCCCACCGTGGTTTTTTCCTCGCAGGACCAACAGCTGGTGCGCGGCGCGCCCGGCCTGCGCCGCCGCTGGCTCGACCTCACGCTCGCCGCGGTCGACCCGGCCTACATGCGCGACTTGCAGGCCTACCACCGCGCGCTCGCCGGCCGCAATCAGCTGCTCAAAAACCCGTCGCCGTCGACCGCCGAACTGACCGCGTTCGAGCACCCGCTCGCCGCCGCCGCCGCTGGGCTCGCCGCGCGTCGCGAGGACGGACTCGCCGCCCTCGGCGCGCACGTGGCCGCGGCCTACGAGCGCATCGCCGACGGGGCCGAGCCGGCCGGACTGCGCGCCGCGCCGGATGTGACCGTGGCCGACGCGGCGGGCTGGCGCGGATTGTTCGAGCGCAACCGTCAACGCGACCGTCAGTTTCGCACCACGCTGGCCGGTCCGCATCGCGACGACATCACGCTCACCATCGGCGGACGCGCCGCCAAGGACTACGGCTCCGAGGGCCAGCAGCGCAGCCTCGTGCTCGCGTTGCGATTGGCGCAGATGACGTTCTTCCGCGAGCGCACCGGCGTGGAGCCGATCCTGCTCGCCGACGACGTGCTCGGCGAACTCGACAAGGACCGTCGCCGTCGCTTCTGGGCCTCGCTCGGCGAGAGCCGCCAGGTCATCGCCACCGGCACCGCGCTGCCCGACGCCGAGCTTGGCGACTGGCAGGTTTTTAATGTGAACGACGGCGCGTTCGCACCACGGCCATGATTGACCTGAGCGTATGGCAATGGGTGCTGATGATCTTCGCCGCCGCGATGATCGGCCTGGCCAAGACCGGTCTGGCGGGCGTCGGCATGTTGTCGGTCGCGATCTTCGCCAACATCCTGCCGACCAAACTCAGCAGCGGCTTCGTGCTGCCCATGCTGATCTTCGCCGACGTGGTCGCGGTCGCCAGCTACCGACGACACACCGAGTGGAAACACGTCTGGCGTCTGCTGCCGTGGACCGCCGCGGGTGTGATCATCGGTTACTTCGCGATGAACCGCATCGACAACCGCGAGGCCGCGCTGTTGATCGGCTCGATCGTGCTCGCGATGACCGCCATGCAGATCTGGCGCAAATACCGCCCCGCCGCGGCCGACGCGCAAACGCCGGGCTGGCTGGCTCCGGTGATTGGTGTGCTCGCCGGTTTCACCACGCTCGTGGCCAACGCCGCCGGTCCGCTGATGGCGATTTACCTGCTGGCCATGCGCATGCCCAAGCTCGCCTTTGTCGGCACCGCGGCGGTGTTTTTTATGGTGCTCAATGTCTTCAAGGTGCCCTTCATGATCGACCTCGGCCTGATCACGACCGGCAGTTTTGGCACCAACCTGATCCTCGCGCCGGCGGTGTTGGCGGGGGCGTTGTTTGGCCGCTGGCTGTTGCCGCGGATCAACCAACGCGTGTTTGAGCTGCTGGTGCTGGCGTTCAGTCTGTTGGCGGGGTTGAAGCTGCTGTGGGGGTAGGAGGTCGGACATTCCTGCCCGACCCGCCGGACGCGTGAAGCGCCATTCGGGGCCGGGCCTCGCGATGATGTCGCCCGGACGGACAGGCATGTCCGCCCTCCTCGGAGCTCCT
>JBDRJH010000191.1:0-26127 GCA_043815125.1 Verrucomicrobiota bacterium | reverse complement strand
AACCGCGTTGACGGTTACCTGGAAGGCAATACCCGCGGTTTGGTCCAAGGGTAAATCAGTTTTACCTTTGCTAGTCCCAGGTTGAGGTAACTCACCCGGGCATAAAAGTTGTAGTTTCACGGCTTGAGTCGGAGTAACTTTAAGTGAGGAAACATCCGGTACGTAACTTCCGGCTACGTCCCTGGCCCAAATTTCTTTTTCGCCGGCGACGTAAAGTGCTAAACGGGTTTGAGCTCGTCCGCGGCTCCCACTACCCGCAGGACCAGCGCTTCCTCGACCTCTGCGACGAACTTGGCCTGCTCTTCTGGGAGGAAAACCTGGGCTGGGGCCAGAAGCCCAAACAGCTCATCCACCCGCTGTATCAGGACCACCACTACACCTCGCTCGTCGAGATGACCGAGCGCAGCTACAACCACCCCTGCATCATCGTCTGGGGTTTCCTCAACGAGGCCGCCACCGACGTCCCGGAGGCCTACCGCCCCATCTTCGAAAAATCGAAAAACTACCTGCGCGCCCACGGCGGCAACCGCCTGATCGCCTGCGCCTCCAACCGCATGAAGGCCGACCTCTTCTTCGGCGAGGTCGACATCGTCTGCGTCAATTTTTACCCGGGCTGGTATGGCGCCGAGGATCACCCGGATCCCATCTCGCTCATCCCCGAGCACTTCGCCGACTTCTTCGAACATCTCAAGGAGCGCGGCCTCGACAACAAGCCGTTCCTGGTCAGCGAAATCGGCTGCGAAGCCCTCTACGGCTGGCGCGACCAGCAGCGCGATTTTCACTCCGAGGAGTTCCAGCACGACTACCTCGCCCGCGCCTGCGCCGAGGCCATCGCCGACCCGCGCCACGCCGGCATCTGCCTCTGGCACTTTAGCGACGCCCGCACCTACTCCGGCGGTCGCGCCATCGGCCGGCCCCGCGCCTTCAACAACAAGGGCACCTTCGACGAATACCGCCGGCCCAAACTTTCGCGCGACGCGGTGAGAACCGCCTTCCGCAACCGACCCCGGGACTGATCCCACGGCCGTTTTTCCCGCCAACGTTCACGCGTCATCACGGCGCGCCAGCTACTGCTTTGCCTGTGTTCAACCCTGCCTCCATGACCCGTGCAATGGCCGCCGCGCTCATCGTCTCCACGAGCGCGGCGGCCCAGGCCGAGGACGCCTTTGGCACCCGTGAACGCCAGGCCGCCGCGCTCGTGGGCATCTTCTACGACCTCAAGCAAACCCAGCAGGGCGAGCCCATCCCCAAGTTCCAGTCCAACTATGCCAAGGCCCTCGACGAGTTCCTCGTAGCCGGTTTCGACGAGGCGCTGCTCAACCGCTACTACCGCGCCGCGCTCCCCCTCTACACCACCCAGCTCTCCATCCGCCGCATGAACGCCGCGGCCGCGCCCCGCGCCTTTGACGTCGAGGACGTGGTCCGGCCCAGCTACTGGATCATCCACTATAAGGGCCAGGTCGCCCCGCCCGCCGACGGCACCTACCGCTTTGTGGGCAACTTTGACGACGTGCTCATCGTCGCCGTCAACCGCCGCGTCGTGCTCAACGGCAGCCGCCCCGACACCAAGCTCCCGCTGCTCGATTGGCGCGAAGCCGCCGACAAGGGCCCGCGCGTCGCCGCCAACGGGCTCGCCGCCTACGGCGACTGGCTCGACCTCAAGGCCGGCGAACCCGTCGACATCGACATCCTCATCGGCGAACGCCCGGGCAGCTCCTTCTACGGCGTGTTGCTCTACCAAAAGCAGGGCGAGACCTACCCGCTCAACGCCGAAGGCCGCATCATCCTACCCCTGTTTCAGACCGCGCCCCGGCCGGACGAAAACCCCGCCTACCTGACCGACCGGCCCGTCTGGACCTCCTTCGACTGACCGCCCCTCCCGCCCCCTTTCCCCTGTGCGCCAACCCAAAAAAACCCAAATACCCATGATGTTATCCGCACTCCCCAACAACCCGCGACGCTGGCTGCGCCGCACCCTGACCGGAGCCCTGCTCCCGCTGTTCGCCCTCTCCGCCGTCCAGGCCGAGACCTACTACCAAAAGACCAATCACAACGGCTCCGGCAGTTGGGATGTGCTTTCTCACTGGAAAACCTCCGGCGGCGTCTCGCCCACCGCGATCAACGGCACCGACGACTTCGTCGCCAACACCAACGCCTGGCAACTCCGCACTCCCTCCGGCGCCTCCACCTTCGGCGGCGGCTCGCTCACCCTCGGGCCCTCCACCCACTCCCTCGTGGTGAAGAGCTGGACGTCCACCGCCACCATTCCGAACCTGGTGACTCTCGGCGCGGCCAAGGTCGCCAGCGGCGGCACCAACAGCAACCTCGCCGTCACGTCGTGGCACAACGCCTCCGGCACGACCGACATCATCAACCACACCCACTCGAGCGCGCTCTTCCCGCTGGCCATCGGCACGCTCACCGGCTCCGGGCACTTCGAGCTCACCGCCGGTTCCGCAACCGCGTTGCTCAAACTCACCGTCGACCGGGCCGTCGACTACCTGGGCACGATCACCCTCGTCAGCGGACGCCTGGAGTTCATGAACGCGCTCTCCTCGGCCGGCGCGCTGGTCGTCGGCACGCCCGGCGACGTCATCCTGGACCACGACGTCACCTTCACCGGCCTGATCGTCGCGGGCACGCCGTATTCACCCGGCACCTACAGCGCCGGCGACCTCGGATTCGTCGGCTCCGGCAGCGTCACCGTGCGCACCTCGCAGGTCTGGTATCTCACCACCAAGCAGGCCGGCTCGCAGAACTGGACCGAGGCCTTCCTCTCCGACTGGAACTCCCAGCCCAACGGCTCCGGCGTCGCTCCGCCCTCGATCAACATCTTCGACGACTACATCAGCCAGGCCGCCGGCGGCGAGATGCGCACCCTCAACGCCGCCTCCACCTTCGGCGGCGGATCGCTCACGCTCGCCAACACCACCAAGCTCACCGTGCGCACCCCGGCCGACGCCGTCAGCACCATCCCGGTGCTCGTCACCTCCGCCACGCCGACCATCCAGAACGGCATCGGCAACATCCGCCAAAACCTCGCGATGGGCGACTGGGAGGTGTTCTCCGGCACCACCAAGCTCTCCGCCACCAGCGGCCGCAGCCTCGGCTTCGACATCGAACACCTCACCGGCTCCGGCACGCTCCAGACCCAGAACGGCGGTTCCTTTTACCTGAGCCTGTTCGACGGCTCCGGCTACACCGGCACCCTCGACCACGCCTCCGGCGCACTGCGTTTCGAAAGCGTGTTCTCCACGCAGGGAGCCTTCAACGTCGGCTCCGGCGCCACCGTGCACCTCGACCGGCCCGCCTACTTCACGAGCTTCTCGGTCGCAGGCTCGGCCCAGTCCGCTGGCATCCACAGCTACGCCGCGCTCAACGCCGCGCACCCGGCGCGGTTCCCGTCCGGCTCGGCCGACGGTCTGGTCGCCGTCTACACGCCCGACACCACCGGCCCGGCGCACCTGTTCGGCGTCAACCTCGCCGGCCCCGAATCCCGCGACAAGGCGAACTTCCCCGGCACCTACGGCTACCAGTGGATCTACCCCTCCGCCGCGTCGTTCGACTACTACCACTCCAAGGGCCTCGATCTCATCCGCATCCCCTTCCGCTGGGAACGCATGCAGACCACCCTCGGCAGCGGCACCCTCAACGCCGCCGAACTCGCCCGCATGGACACCGTCGTCGGCTACGCCGCCGCGCGCGGCATGAAGGTCATCCTGGACATGCACAACTACGCCCGCTGGGTCCCCGGCTCCAATCAGGACGGCATTCTCATCGGCACCGGCTCCGTCACCCTCGATCATTTCGGCGAGGTCTGGCGTCTGCTCGCCGACCACTACAAGGGCAACTCCGCCATCTATGGCTACGGCATCATGAACGAGCCCCACGGCACCAACGGCACCTGGCCCGTCATCGCGCAGACCGCCGTGGACGCCATCCGCACCGTGGATCTCGGCACCTACGTCATCGTCGGCGGCGACAGCTACAGCAACGCCACCGGCTGGCGCTCCAAGAACCCCAACCTCGACATCCAGGACCCGGTCGGCCGCCTCATCTACGAGGCCCACTGCTACTTCGACGACAACCTCTCCGGCACCTACGACCAGAGTTACGACGGCGAGGGGGCCTACCCGATGATCGGCGTGGACCGCGTCACCGAGTTTGTCGAGTGGCTGCAGGAAACCGGCAACAAGGGCTTCATCGGCGAATACGGCGTGCCCGGCAACGACAGCCGCTGGAACACCGTGCTCGACAACTTCCTCGCCTACCTCGACGCCAACGACGTCTCCGGCACCTACTGGGCCGGCGGTCCCTGGTGGGGCAGCTACCCGCTCTCCTGCGAGCCCACGAACAACTACACCGTGGACAAGCCCCAGATGTCAGTTCTCGAGGACTACAACTGATCCCGCCCCCGGCCGCGACCTTTGTCGTGGTGATTTGAATACCAGCAGCCGGAACGCGGTGACCGCGTTCCGGCTTTTCGCGTTTCAGGATCCGCGGTCAAAGTCTGAAAGGAACGGGTGTTGGGTCTGAGTCGTAGGCAGCCTGCTTGCAGGCGCGTTGGATACCAACCAACCGGAACGCTGCTCGCGCCGGCAAGCAGGCGGCCTACCGGGATCCCCCCCCTGAGACCGCCGGTTTATTCCGAAGACCGCGCCTAGTCCGGAATGAAGAGATGTGCTTCGCGGCCGGTCTGCGGGTCCGGCACGAGGGCCGCAGCCCTCGTCATGAAGGCGATGTGGCCGTCGGCGAAAACGTAGTTGGAGCCGCGGCCGTCGCCGTGGAAGTCGCCCATGAACGTGAGCAGGCTGAGCGAGGCAAGAACCGTGTTGGTTGAGTGCCAGGCATCGCCATAGAGAATCGTCCGGCTGGGGTTGGGGATGATGGAGAACTTCTTGGGAGTCGGCTTCTGCCAATTACCCGCCGCGTGCACACGGATGTTGAGTCCGTAGCTGCACCAGGTGCTGTCGCCGGCCGAGGCGTTGGCGCGCACCACGTCGTCGCCGGGACACTTGAACACCGACATCGGGTCGATGGAGCGGGCCGCGGCCGACGGGTTCAGGTAGGGCTGGATCTGCGGAGCCCAGCGGCGGCCCTCCCCGAGGGACGCGGGGCCGACCACCAGCGGCAGGGCACCGTTGTTGTCCTGCGAATACAGCAGCGTCGCCCCCATGATCTGGCGCAGGTTGGAGGCGCACACCGCCTGCCGGCCGTTTTCACGGACCTTGCCGACCACCGGAATCACGATGCCGACCAGCACGCCGAGTATCGCGATCACCGTGAGCAGCTCCACCAGGGTGAAGCCCTCCGCGGATTTCCGCGGGACAGATTGCGTATTCATCTCTTGGCTACAAACCGGCATGGTGCGGCGGGAAGGTCGGCGGGAGGCGAAGGTTCAGACCCCGTAACCGCGGCGGCGCATGGTCGCCATGCCAACCGCCGCCACGAGCGCCATCAGCAGGCTCGCGCTGGCCGGTTCGGGCACGGCCACGATCTGGATGGCGTTGATGAAGCCGCGCGTCTCGGCCTCGGTCTGGCCGACGGCCAGGAAGGTGAGATACGAGTCGGCGGACGTCTTGGTGAAGGTGAGCTTGGCGTAGTTGTCTCCCTCGACCCAGGAGGCGCCGATGCTGTTGGTCGAGACCGCCTGCGGGCCGCCCGAGACCAGGGCGGTGGCGTCGTAGTTGGCCGTGTCGGCGAGTTCCACCGCCCAAAAGCCCATGCCCGCGGCCTCGGCCAGGGCGAGGTTGGGATTCAAGCCCACGAGATAAACGTCGTAGGTGCCCGCGCCGAGGCCGGCCACACTCACGCCCATGATCCGGGTCAGCGCCGGATCGCCGGTGCCGCTGGCGTAGGCCGCGTAGTGGCCGTCGCGACCGATCGATGTCGAGTTGGTGAACACGCCGTCCAGCGAGGCGGGGTTGCTGGTCGAGGTGACGTTGGTCGGGCCGCCCGCAAAGGTCAGCGTCGTCCAGGGATTGTTGGAGGAGCGGCCGACATGCAGGGACACGCCGGTGGCGTCCGTGCCGTCCGAGTAGACGAAGCCGGTCTTGGCCCCGGTGGTGGTGCTGTTGATGCTGTTCCACGACGTGTCGGTGAACGAGCCGTCGGCCGCGTGCAGGGGACTGTTGGTCAGGTCGGCTCCGGCCGCCGTGGCGGTGCCGAAGTCGAACATCAGGACCGTCGCCGAAAGCGACGCCGAACCAAGGGAAATCAATGCGGCCAGCAGACCGGCACGTGAGAGAAGACGACTGAGCGAACGATGGTTTTTCATGGGTAGATGGAGGGGTTTGGGGATGATGACGCGGATCGAGAATCGGCTCGTGGCGCACTTTCTTCAACGGACATACACCGGGGCGCCGCATGAGCGTTCCATTAGAGGAACAAACCGCCGCGTCTACGGACGCAGTCGCAACCAGGGGAAGGTCGATGTATCCAAGCGCTCAGCGCCCCCGAGTCCGGGCAACGGTGACAACCAGGATTTCGCGCCCTCGCCGTCGTTGTCGTGAATGGCGAAATTGAACCGGAAACCGTCGTCGAGATCCGCCCGCGTCAGGCCCATGCCGGCCAGATTCAGCTCCAGCGCGTAGGTCGTGCGCGGGCCTTCCCGGGTAATCGCGGATGAACGCAACGGACGGTCGAGCCGCAGTCCGTCCCGCGCCTCTTCGTGCAAACGCGGCTCGCCGCCCGGCTCGCCCGCGAGTTCGAGCCGCGCCGAGCCGCCAGCGGCCGAGGCCCAGCCGAGCTCGATCGCATCGCCATCCAAGATCGGACGGCCGTCCGGCATCGTGTGATGCACGTTGTCCGTCACCTCCAACGTCAACCGCAACACGCCGGCCTCGGCGTCGGCCTTGAGCGCGACCTTGGCGCTCAAATCCACCGGGCTGCCCCAAAGCAGGTGCAGCGAATACGGATCGTGGTCATGCTTGTTCATCACCTGATGCAGGTCGCCCAGCGAGAGGTTTTGGCCGCGCGCCGCGTCGATGGTGTTAAAAACCACCGGCACCTTCAGCACCGGCGACCAAGGCGTGCCCGCGAACTCGAAAGCGGCCTCAAACGCCTTCGTGCCACCCAAGGGCCCCGGCGCCACACGCAGGCGCACGGGAAACATCGCCGACGCACCCGCCGCGATACTCCGCTCGCGCGGTTGCGCCTCCTCCACGGCAAACCCGTCGCCGCCCGCCGCGACCGTCACCGCGATGGCCCGGTTGAACGGATTGCGCACCGTAAACTCCACCGACACCACGCCGTCCGCCGCCGGGGTCACCTGCGCCGGCGCGATCACCAGCGGCCCGACCAGCCGCGGCTTGGCCTTGCCGCCGACGAAGCGAAAATAACGCGGCGCATCGACCGCGACCAGGACGCGTCCGTCCACCAACGGCGTCCGCGTGACGTTGCCAAAAAGATCCATTGTATCGACGCGCTCCGCGTCGGTCTCCACCACCCAAAGCGCGCCCGGCGTGCGCTCGCCCTCGCTCCAGGCGATCAGCAGATGGTCGCCGTAGTCGCCAAACAAATACGCGAACCGCCGCCCGTCCTCCGCCCATGTCTCGCGATACGCGCGACTGCGCAGCTCGCGGATCGCCGTGGCCGCCGACACAAAGGCTTCCTTGGGGCGAAACTCCTCCTCGATGGACGCGAAATCGTCCGTGCCCGTGGGATTGGTGATCAGACCAAAGGTGTGCCCCGCCTTGTTCGGCTGATCGCGCCCCGCCCGGTCCATCATGTTATACCAGGTGTAGCTTTTCGCCCCGATGGCGGCAGAGTAGGTCATCTTTTTCAGCAACGTCTCCGCCTGGAAACGCTCGCCGAAGCGCGTGTCAAATCCGGTCTCGGTAAACACCATCGGCACCTCGTCCACGCCGACTTTGCGCATGATGCCGGCCAGCTGCCGCGTGAGGTCGCCGTAAAACTGCGGAAACGTGTCGTGCATGTGGTAGGCGAACCAATCGTAGGCACGCGGATAATCGCGCAGCGCCGCCTCAAACGCGCCGGGCTTGGAAGCATGGTGGTTCATGCCCGCATAGCCGCCGGAAGTCACCACCACGTCGGGGGCCACGGCTTTGATCGTGTCGAAGGCCGCGCGTTGCAGCTCCCCATATTCCTCCACCGTGCCCCTGAAGAAACCAATGTTCGGCTCGTTCCACACCTCCCAAAATTCGATCCGGTCGCCGTAGCGCGCCGCCAGCACACCGACCCACTCGCGCCACGCGTCGAGCGGCGGCGGATCAAACCGGTGCGACGCGGCCCAAGACGCCGACCCCGTGGTCTTCACGTGCCAGCGAAATCCGTGACTCTCCACCAACGCGAGGTGACGATCAAGCGAGTCCCAGTGCCACACGCCCTTGCGCGGCTGCACGTTTTGCCAGACCACATTGAAGCGGTGGTATTCAAAACCCAATGACGCCGCCAACTCCAGCAGTCGCGGCGTGGCCAACGGCGCACCCGTGGCGAAGCCGATCGGCATGACGCTTTCGCCGCGCGGCGCCGGCGCGCCCTTCGGATACACCGCCAGCAAGTCCTCCGCCCATTCCGAGGCGCCGCTCTCCGCGACCAACCGGAAACTCACCCGATAAATACCGAAGCGCGCCAAATCCCCCGGCGGCAACGTGACGCGCGTTTCCCCGCCCGCCGCCAGTTCGATCTCCCGGCCATGCCGCGTCTCCACGCCGTCCGGCCCGCGCACGATCCACTCGATCCGCGCGGAGCTCGCGGCCTGTGAGCGGTTTTCCGCCCGCAGCCAGGCCTCCGGCGTTTCGCCCGTGGCCACTGCGACGAAGCGCGAAAACTGCGGCAAAGTCACCTCGACATCGACCGCCGTCGCGACGTGCGCGGTGGGGGCGCCGGAGACGAACGCGGGGGCGGAGACGAACGAGAACAAGGCGAAAGCGAATTTCAGAAAGGACATGAATCGGGGTAAGGGAAGCGCGGCGCGGCCGGCACCGCGCTCAGATCAACTCGTGCAGGCGCGTCGCGTCGGGACGCAGCGGATACAGGTCGGCGATGCGCACGGGCAGGCCGGTGGCGAGGGAACGGTTGCCCGCCGCGCCGACGAGGAGCGAGGCCGCGCCCTGCTCGTGGCCGGCGTTGCGGCCGTCGTGCTCGGGCGGCGGATTGAGGGAAAACATCTGTTCCTGGATCAGCGGATCGGCGCCGCCGTGGCCGCCCTCGGGCATGACGACGGGGATGTCGACCGGGTCGGAGAAGAGTTTTTGCAGGGTGAGCGAGCCGCCGCGTTTGGCCTTCGGGTCGTGTTTGATGTCGCGGTCACCGGTGATGATGTGCGCGGCGTGCCGCTCGGCGTATTCGATGCGACCGGCGTCACCGGTGATCGAGACGCGAAAGCCCTCGCAGGGGCAGTAGGCGTTGAGCGAATAACTCGCCATCACGCCCGTGCGGTAGCGCAGGGTGAGGCTCATGGAGTCCTCGATGTCGATGCCGTCGCGGAAGACGTTTTCGTCACGGATGTAGCCGCTGTCGGCCTCGGCCTTGCGGTAGAGTTCGTTGAGCGTGGGATCGCCTTCGAGGTTCATGCGGAAGGGGTCGCCCTCGGACTCGGGCACGCCCGTGTAGCGCGGGTAGCGGGTGAGTTGTTCCTGGCCGCGGGCGACGGCGTTGGCCTTGCCGTAGAAAACCAGTCCGCCCATGGCGAAGACCGTGTCGGGGATGGCGTCGATCCACCAGTTGATGAGGTCGAAATGATGCGTGGACTTGTGCACGAGCAGGCCGCCGGACTTGGCCTTGTAGCTGTGCCAACGGCGGAAGTAGTCGCCGCCGTGCGCGGTGTTGAGCATGTATTCGAAGTCGACGTGCTTGACGGTGCCGATTTCGCCGGCGGCGATGAGGCGACGGACCTGCGTGGCGCCGGGGGCCCAGCGGTAGTTGAAGGTCGTGCGCACGCGCCGGCCGGTGCGTTTCACGGCGGCGTCGATGGCGGCGAAGTTGGCCGCGTCGGTGGTGAGCGGTTTTTCCGAGATGACGTCGGCGCCGAACTCGAGGCTGCGCACAATGAAGTCGTGGTGCAGGTGGTCGGGCACGCACACGATCACGGTGTCGGGTCGCTGCTCGCGCAGCATGCGGTCAAAGTCCTCCGCCGCATAGGTCGGCACGGGATCGCCGCCGTAGGCCTCGACGAGGCGGCGTTGGTGCCAGGTGCGGCGCGTGGCGCTCAGATCGCACAGGCCGACCAGCCCGGCCGAGTCCCGGTAGGTGTCGGCGATGGGGTCGATGAACATCGGGATGCGGCCGCCGGTGCCGACCGCCGCGTATTTGTGTCTGCTCATGGTGGTGAAGGGACGGGAATGGACCGCGTGCTCAGCGGGTCGGCGCGTCGGCCGGGGCGGCCTCAAGCATCTGCGTCAGCGGGATGCCGTCGGAGGTGACGCCGCGGTCGACCGACATGGTCACGGGGCGCGGCCAGCGGGCCGATTCCATGTAGGTGACCCAGGGGCGGGTCTGGTGGGGGTTGCGATAGATCTCGATGCCGGTGAAGCGGGCCTGCACGCCCTTGCGCAGCAGCAGTTGCGTGAGTCCGTTGCCCCAAGTGCGCACGCCGACGCCGTCGACCTTGGCCTCGCCGTTGAAGGCCAGGCCGAGGCCGAGGTTGTCGAAGACGTCGACGTTCTCGAGCCGGGTGACGGTCTGGAAGCCGTTGAGCATGCCGTTGTCGTTTTCAAAAAAACGTCCGCCGCGAATCTCGCTCTCGCTGGTGGCGTGCGCGGAGAAACCCTCGTCGAGGTTCTGGCTGCCGGTGATCGACTCGAACCGCAGGCCGGTGCCATCGCCGTGCAGGTTGAAGCCGTCGTTGCGGGAACCGGTGCCGGCGAGGTTGCGGTAGACGTGATGGGAGACGCCGCTCACTCGCACCGCAAAGTCGCGCACGGAGATTTCCCAGCCTTCGGGGGAAACGTCCGGATTCAGCACCAATTGCTTCGCAGTGGCATTGTAGGTGATGCCTCCAACAAAGGCGGCCGTTGCCGCATCCTCGGCCACACGGCTGCCGTTGTGACGCAGCACGAAGGGGTGCTCCACCACGACCGGTGCCGCCATGCGGCCGTCGGGCAGGGCCGTGAACACGAGCGGGTCGAAGCCGGTGACCTCGTTGCCGTTGCCCTCGATGGTGATCGGAGCGGCGGCCGTGCCGGAGACGCGGATGTGCAACGGCTCACGGAAGGGGCCACTGCCGGGCGCGAGCACGAGGGTGTCGCCGGGCTTCAGCCGGTCGACGGCCTCGGAGAGGGTCGCGTAGGCCTTGGGGTCGCGGGGGTCGACAGTGATCGTGGCGGCGGCGGCTACGCTCGACGTGAAAAGAAGAGCCGACAGCGCGGCGGCAAATGCGAGGGAGTTCGAGGTTTTCATGGGGTGATTTGATCTGGGGCGACGACCACCTCCGTGGAGAAATCGACGCCGATGGGTTGGTCGGTGGTGAGTTGATAAAACGAGGCCGCGCCGGGCTTGGAGACCAGATTGGTCCGGCGAATGCGATTGCCGGTGATGCGCACGTCGTGCGCCTGATTGATGTGAATCGCGGGGCAGCCGGTTTCCTCAATGAGGTTGTCCTCGATGCGCAGCCGTTCGTGCCGGCTCTCCGGCAAGGGCGCGGACGGCGTCTCGCCGCGATGAAACACCGAGATGGCTCCGGGCGTGTAAGCGGAGGCGCGTTGCAACGCCGGGTCGAAGCCCACCCGCCGGATGGTGTTGCCGCGAATCGTCACGTCGGTCACCCACCCCGCCTCGCGGTGGAAGGTGAACTCGGCCCCCAGCGTGATCGCGGAATGCTTGATGTCCTCCATCATATTGTTCTCCACCAACCCGTCGGGACTCATCAGCCGCAGCGAGCGAGCCCGATGATGTGTGAACCGATTGTCGCGGATAACGTAACCGGGAGCGGCGATGGCGGGGATCTCGACAAAGTCGCCCGCGGCCAACGCCAGCGGCTCCGTCAGCTCCAGCCGGTAAACCGTCAGCCGTCCGCCCTTCACCGCGACGGACCTCCAGGTGCGCGCCGCCAGTTCGGAAAAGTCCTCGGGAGGATTCGCCTCCACGGCGAACGACGCGACCTTCGCCCTGCCGGTGATACCGAACGACTCCGCCGCCAGCGCGTGAACCTCGTCCCCGGGCTCTATGATCGAGGCGAACGCCTCCTCGTTGTAGGGACGCAAAATCCACGCGGTGTTTCCCTCCGACTTCGCCACGAAAAAGGCGATGCCGTGCAGATTCACCCCGTCGTCGCCCATGAAGGAAAAATCACATCCCTCGATCACCGGTCCGGTGCGGGCGTAGGCATAGTTGAGGCCGTCCGCCGAGACCGACAACAACCGCGGCTGCGTGCCTCCTTTCGGGACCGGACCGGGCTGTATTTTATAACTGAATACATTTTTACCGCCCATGAACCGCGCGAGCACCGCGATGGACGGCGCGCTCCAGAAGGTGACGCCCTCCACCCGCACGTCGCGGCAACGCTCCAGGCGCACGCCGCGCGAGTGGCGGTGGTCCAGCACGACGTGGTCGCCGACCGCGAAGGAGCCGAACTCCTCGCTCTTGCCCGGCGAAAAGCGCAGCACGCCCCGCCTCGGCGTCAGCGCCTCGGCCTTGGTCGCGTAGATGTCCGCCGCGGAGGTTTTCCACGACCGTGTTTCCGGCGAAAAGACATGCGCGCGGCCGGTCAGGAAGTGCGGGGCGAGGTCCGGATAGCCGTCGTGCAACGCGAACACCACCTCGCGGGCGACCGGATCGATGGCCTCGACCGTGCCCTGCGTAAACGGCAGCGGATCGAAGTCGATCGTGAAGCCGCGCAGCGTGAGCCCCGCGCAGTCGGTGATCAGCAATCCGCCGTCGCGCAGGTTGGTGAACACCAGCGTCGCGCCCGGTCCATCGAGCGTGAAGTCGGTCAGGCCGGACAACCGGATCGGCCCGTCCAGACGGTGCTCGCCCGGCGGGATCGTCACCCGGCTCTCGCCACGGGCGATGGCTTCATCGACAAGTTGTCGCAGCCCGGGGGCGGCGGACAGACAGGAAACGGCACAAACAAACATGACAAAAATCCGACGGGAAAAACACATGGGGGTTAACGTTCGGGGTGGGAATTGAGGGAAAACTATCGTCGCGCCCGCGTCCGCACTAGAGCGAAAGCGACGGCACGGAGGAATTGCGGACGCCGGCGGTCCCGGGCTGCGCGACGCCAAAGGAAAACACCTGGTCGAACGGCTCGACACCGGTCGCCGCCCGGGCCGCGCCGATGACCGCGCGGATCTCCGCGCCGTCGACCTCGTGCAACGGCACGCCGGAGCGCTCAGCCAAGGCCACGCCGACACCGGCCGCCTCGCCCAGGCCCATGCAGGTCGGCATCACGCGAAAACTGCCCGCCGCCTCGTGGGTCGCGCTGATGCAGCGTCCGGCCGCGGCGAGATTTTCCATGCCCAGCGGCAGTTGGCACTCCCAGGGAATGCCATAGACATGGCCGTCACCGGCTTTTTCGAACTGGGTGCTGTGCCCCTCCGGGCTGTGCACGTCGATCGGGTAGGCGCAGAGCACCACGCTCGACGACGGCAGCTCCCGGGCGCGGACCTGCTCCTCGTGCAACGTGGCCCGGCCGACGATGCGGCGCGACTCGCGCACACCGATCTGCGGACCGGTTTGCAGGAGGTAGGCGTTGGCGAACCCCGGAACATACTTGCGGAAAAAAGTCAGCACCTCGCCGGCCTGCCGGCGCCCCTCGATCTCCGCGCGGCTGGTTTCCATGGCGTTGCAGGCGCTCAGCCCGTTGATGCGCGTGCCGTTGATCGTCACCCGGGTGGGATCGCTCGGCATCGACCAAAACATCGCGATCTCGCCGCGCGGGATCGTCCATTCGCCGGCCGCGCGCGCCCTGGACACCTCCTCGGTAAAATGATCGCCCTCGGTGGCGAAGCGCCCCTCGACCAGCCGGTGGCCGGCGGCCTGCCAGACCCGCGGCTGAAAGCCGCCAAGCTGAACCACCATGGACATCGGCTGGGTCTTGCCATCGACGCGACGCCCATGGGTCATCTCAGCGCCGGCCAGCGCGCACGCATCCGCATCGCCCGTCGTATCCACCAGATAGCGACAACGCACCGTGACGCCGCCACCCTTCCCCGCGAAGCGCACGACCCATCCGTCGCCTTCGCGCACCACCGAAGTCAGCAACGAGTGGTAAAGGATTCCGCCGCCCGCGGCCAGAATCGCCGCCTCCATCGACCGCTTGCACGCCTCCGGTTCGAAGAAATCGGCCTGCGCCAGCGAGTCGTGATAATGGCATCCCGCCACGGCCTGCGCCTGCACAAACTCGCGGTAGACCGCCCCGCTCAAGTCCGTGCATCCACTGCGGTGGTTGAGGTAGCAACTCAGTCCGGCCGCCGTGCCCATGCCCCCGAGAAAACCGTGGCGCTCCACGATCAGGGTCTCGACGCCTCCCCGCCGCGCCGCGATCGCGGCACCGTAACCGGCGGGGCCTCCGCCGACGACGAGACAGGTCGTGTTGATGTCTTGAGGGGGTTTTGACATGGACGCCTTTAAACACCCCGCCCGCTGAACCAGACGAGCACGACACGCGGCTTGCGGCCATCGGCGTTCCAATAGTGGAACATTATTTGCACCCCAGATTGCGCTCCCGCCAAACAAATCCATAACCACAGGAATGCCCCGCGCCCCATCGCCCCGTCAGAGCCCCGCGGCCACCCCGCTCACCCAAGGCATCGCGTTGATCCGACTGATGGTCAGGTCCGGCTACTCCCTCGGCGTCACCCAGATCGCCCACGAGCTCGGCATGCCCAAGTCCTCCACCTTCCGCCTGCTGCGCTCGCTGGTGCAGCTGGGCTTCGTTCAACGCATCGAGCAGCACAAGCGCTACATGCTCAGCGCCGACATCTTTGAGTTCGTGCACGAGATAGCCTCGCACTTCGGGCGCAACCTGAAGCTCGACGAAAACCTGCGCCGCGCGTCCCAGCGCATCGGCTGCAGCGTCTATATCTGCATGCTCGGCCGGCACGAGACTTACGTCATCTGCGGCGCCGGCGACGAGGCCAACACCACCAGGCTCGGCCAGCACGGCCCGGCACACTCCTCTTCGGTCGGGAAGGTGCTCATCTCCCAACTGCCGGAGTCCGAGTGGATGCGGTATTCACCGATTGGTGACAACCGGCAGATAACCCCCTATACCAACCGCGATCCCACCAAGTTCATCGCCCGCATCAGGGAGGCCAGAAAGAACGGCCTCGCGTGGAACCTGCGCGAAACCGACTCCAACATCGTGTCGCTGGCGACCACGATTCGCGAACCGTTCATCCCCACCCCCCGCCTGGCCGTGGCCCTGGTCATGCGCCAGGAGGCGCTCATCCACCGCGACACCAAGGAGCTCGAGACGGCACTGAAGGATCTGGCGGCGGAACTGGAACGCGAGCTCGGCCGCCGTTGAGTGCGCCCGCGCCCGCTAACCAGCTCCTCCAGCCGACGAGGTGCACGCCGGGGATCCAAACCCGCCGGCTCATCGGTGGACGCTGGTGAGGGTCACTCGGCGGCGGGTTCAAGCACCAGCCAGGCGGCGCGGGCGGTGACGTGCAGCGGGACGCGCAGCACGCCCTTCTCAAGCGCGTAGCCGGTGGTGCGCGGACGATCCTCGTGCAGGTCGTGCAACTGCACGCCGGCGAGCTTGAAGCCCGCGGGCAGCCTGAGGGTCATCTCGCTGTCGAAATCGACGTCGCTCTTCATGAGCTGGTTCATCCGCCAGAACGGCACGATGAGCGCGCCGTCGCTGGCGCGGCGCCACACGTAGTTTTTGATCAGGTCCGGGCCGTTGGAGAACGCCGGCGCGGCGAGGTCGGCGGCGCGGCTGAAGTCGGCGTTGTCGGCAAAAAACGCGTTCACGCGGCGCACGCTGTTCCAGGCCGGACGGGCGTGGCCGTTGTTGGCGGCGACGATGCCGAAGTTGCTCTCGTAGTGGTTGTCCTTAATCTCGTCCTTCTTCAGGTCATACCAGAAGACGGCCTTGAGCGGCACGCCGTCGAGCTTCACGCCGAGCAGCACGAGGGCCAGGCGGGAGATGTAGTCGGCCTGACGTTCGACGGTCCGCACGCTGCTGTAGCCCTGATGGGAGACGGAGTAACCGATCTCGGTCAGATAAAGCGGCAGGCGCTTGTTGCCGGGCGTGTGCTTGGCGGCGAGGTCGAGCCAGCCGCGGATTTCCTTTTCAAAACCGTCCGGGTCGGTCGGCGACTCCAGCACCTCGCCGGACTCGGGCGCGGACTCGCCGCGATACGGGTGGGCGCTGACGCCGTCGACAAAATCGAGCAGGCCGAGGCTGAACACCTCTTCGGCATACTTGGTGGAGATTTCCTTCGGGCCCTTGAGCAGCTCCATCAGGTTCTCGTGCTGCCAGGCGCCGCCCCAACCGGAAAACGAGCCGGCCACGATGACGGCGTCGGGCGAGACCGCACGCACGCCTTCGGCAAACTGACGGGCGGCATCCACGAACTCCTGCGGCGTGAATTTCCAAAAGCCCCGCAGGTTGGGTTCATTGTGCAGCTCCACCGCCTCAATGTTCGGGAAACGCTTGGCGAGCCCGCCGATCCACTTGGCGAAATCGTCAAAACCCTCCGCCTCGCGGCCCGCGCCAAACATCGGCCCGAGCAGCACCTTCACGCCGCGGTCCTGATAACGCTGCAGGTAGTCCTCGACGCGCTTGCGGTTGGCCTTGCCCACCGGGCCGCCGGGACCGGTGGTCTTGAAGAGGCCCATGTAGAGCGTCTCGCGCACCCAGTTGAAATTGGCGTCGACCAGCCACGGCAGCGTGCGCGACGGACGCCAGTGGTCGTTGAAGCGCTCGTGGTTGTCGGTCATGAAGGCGTTGGTGTGGACCATGTGTCCGCACACGCCGAAGATGGAGTCGCCGGTGACGCGCGCATCGGGCGCCATCGGACGGGGCAGCCAGGTGACGGGCGCGAACTGCTCGGGCTGGGCGCCGAGCCGCTTGGTGTGCGCGGCCGCGAGCTCCTCCGCGGTGACGGGCTCGGTGGTGAAGGCCACCTCGGAGAGCACGACCTGGTGGCGGCCGGCGACAAACACCGTGCGCAGGTGGTCGGCGACGATGCCGTCGCCCGGGAACACAAATTCGACGTCCTGCTGCGGGCCTTCCTCGAAGGGAATTTCCTGCTCGAAGTCGGGCGTGGAGAGCAGCGGCGTGCCCTCGCCGGCGGTGCCGAAGATGCGCACGGCCGAGGCGTGGGAGCTGTTGCTGTTCGGGTTGGGGTGCTTGATGGTGACACGCATCGAGAGCACGCGCACCGGGGACGGGAAGGTCCAGTCGACGGGCATTTCCTTCGCGCCCCACTTGCTCCACACGGCCTGTTTGCCCGTCGTGTCCACGAAGGTGACGCCGTCGTTCAGCTTGGAGTTTTGAGGATCGGTCTTCACCACGTGATCCAGCCCCGCGTGCTGCGGGTAGGTGTAGGTCGGACGCAGCTCGGTCTCGGCCCGGACCAACGGGGCGAGCGTGATGGCGCACAACAAAAGGCTGCGGCGGAAGGCGGATGAAGGGAGTGGCAGGGACATGGGAAGGCGACGGTTGAGGATATGGCTAACGCCACGTCCGTCGGCTCGCGGGAGCGGACGGACCCGGGTTGAGATGGATTGTGGTCGGGGATCAGCCGCGCAGGGCGGAACGGACGTCGCGACGACGTCCCAGAATGAAGAACGACGCGCAGATGCCGCCGATGAGTGCAGCCGAGGCGGGCTCGGGAACGGCGGCCGCAGTGTAGCTCAGGATGCCGGTGGCCTCGGTGAAGGTGAGACCGGCGCCGTTGGTCCAGACGTCGTCGACTTCGGTGAAGCCGGTGATCGCGAAGGAGGATCCGTAGGTCTCGGCGGTGGAGGCGAGCGAGACGAGCGTCCAGGAGTTGCCGTCGACGAGCTCGGCTCCGTCGAGGTTGAAGCTGAAGGTGCCGTCGAACGCGACCGCGCCGGTGGTGGCTCCGTTGACCTGGTTGTTCACGCCGTTGGCGCCGATGTAGAAAGTCAGCTCGCCGCCGGTGTCGGTCAGGGTGAACGCGCCGGCGCTGATCGTAAGATCGCCGGAGAAGGTGTTGGCCGCGTTGAAGGTGAGGGCGCCACTGCCGGTTTTGACGATGTCGCCGGTGCCGGAGATGACGCCGTTGAACGTGCCGTCGGTGGCGGTGAGGATCGCGACCGAATCATTGAGGGTGATCGATCCGTTCAATTGGACGAGAACAAGACTGTTGGTGACGATCGTCTTGGTGCCGCTGCTACCGGAACGAACGACGACGTTGTTGTCGAACGTGGCGCTCCCGGCGGGCCTGACATCGATCCGGGCGTTGGCGCTGCCGGTCGTGTCACCCAGCAAGACATCACCGCTGCCCAAGGTCCCGTTGGCGCGCACATTGCCCGACTTGATGATGGTGCCGCCACGGTAGGTATTGGAGGAACCGTTGAAGGTGACGTAGCCGGTGCCGGTCGAGGCGACAACGACTGCGAGTTGATCGTCGGTGTAGTCAAAAACATTGAACGAGAACAATATTCCACCGGTCGACGCCGCGTTGAGCGTGAGCGTGCCGCCGCCACTGCCCTGGTCGGTGGCAAGGTTGCGCGCGGTGAGGGTAGAGCTTGAGTTGTTAGTCCACGTTTGATCGGACGAAACACGCGTGGTCAGGGTGTCGGTCGTGCCGCCAAGACTCACGCTGCCGGATGAGGCGCCGAGCGTGACGCCGCCTCCTCCGATGATCAGGCTTTGGTTGCCCGACTGGGAAAGGGTGGTGGCGCCACTGGTGCTAAAGGTGAGCGACTGCGCGGACAGGCTCGCGGCCACGGTCACGGTGCCGCCGACGGCGTTCGCGGGGGTCGTGTTGAAGACGAGGTCGTCGGTGAGGGAGTCGGGCGCGGCGCCCGCGACGCTGGTGCCGGCGGCGTCGGTGAACCAGTTGCCGGCGGTGGCGGCGTTGCCGTTGTAGATGGAGCCGGAGGAATAGGTCGTCTGCCCCCAGTAGAAGGTGGCGGCGGACGCGGAGGAACCGGCTGCGCTCAGCGAAAGCAGGGCGGCCAGGAGGGTGAGACGGGCTTTGGGAGTGCTCATGATGGGTGTGCGGGTTGGGGTGGGGTTGTTGATAAATCAGGTGGTCTAAAAAAAAATGGCGGATGGATTCAGCGGGTGGTGCGATCACCAGTCGGTTCCGCTCGGGAAAGGCGTCCAGCCCCAGGTGTAGCCGACCGGATTGAGCGGGGCCATGTGGCCGGTCAACGCCTCGCGCGAGAACGTCTCCACATGGCCGTCGGCCATCAGAATATTACTTGTGTCGTTGGCGTGCCAGTTGTCGCGGTAGTAGCTCGCGGACGGGTTGATGATATAGCCGGGTTCGCTGGCGCGGACCGAATGATCATAAACCATGATGGTGCGGGCCGGGTGCTGCAGCTGCTTGTAGTAGCCAGAAACTGGATTACGGTTTTTTGCCTCGGGAAGGCTGAGGAGACCACGCTGGCTGGAAGCGGACATCACGTAGCTGTTGCCGGACAGCCTGTGGAGAGGCCCCCGACCCTTCTCATCCTCAACATCCGCAGGACAACGAAAGGCCTTCATGTCGGACAAATATGGATACAACGGACGGGTCTCGGGCGCCGGACCACCCCAGGTGCCGCGGTCGCCGCCCCAGTAATACATCTGGTAGGTGGCGAACTCGGGAAACCGGCCGTTGTGGTCGGCAAGGTAGAGCTGCCAGGCGACGCCGATCTGCCGCAGGTTGGAGAGGCAGCCGGATTGCCGCGCGTTGGCGCGGACCTTGCCGACGCCCACGACGGTGATCGCGGCCAGAATGCCGATGATCACGATGACGGTGAGCAGCTCGATCAGCGTAAAGCCGTCGGTTCCCGGGCGCACAATACGAGTGTTTCGCGCGAACATGGCGAGGGGTGGGGCAAGGGGTCTGACGGAGTGGTTTTAGCGTCGGTCTCCCCAGATGGCGATCTCTCCGACCACCAGCTGGCGATATTGGCGCGAGGCGTGGGTCTCATCCCAATGGCTGAGGAAAATCTTCACGTAGCGCGCCTCGACGGGTGCGGCCGCGGCGATGATGAGCTCCGTGTTGCGACCGGAATCGGTCTCGGTCGCGTCCAGCGTTGTTTTGACCCCGTCCCACGTGCCGAGGGGCGAGTAGTTGGTCCCGTCCACGCTGACGAAAGCCTGGAAGGTGGCGGCGCCGCGGTTGCCGTCTTCCTTGGTGGAAACCGACACGCTGTCCACGGCGCAGGGCTGGTTGAGATCAAAGACGATGGTGGCTCCGTGCTGGCCCTGCCAGGCGCTGTAGATGGCGGTGTTGCCCACGCGCTCGTTGTAGCCGTCGACCAGACGCGTCTGGTTCTGGTCCATCTTGACGATGTCGGGATCGGTGTTGTCGAGGCCGACATTGACGGCTTCACCCGTGAGGTAGGTGTAGGTCGCGCCGGTATCGATGCGGCCCGCGGCGGGAACCTTGCTGGTGTCGCCCGGATAGGACGCCGAACCGTAACGGGACGTGTTGCCCGACAAGAGCTGGGAAGCCTGCGCGGGCAGCGAGGCGAGGACGGCGAGGCCGATGGAGGAAAGAATGAGGCGGGAGTTCATGGGATAACCGAGGGGCAGGGATATGACGCGGGAAAAGGGGGAGGGATTATCTGGCCTGCCGGGGCGGCGCGCAGGACTTGCGAACAATGAGGTCGCCGCGGATCACTTTTTTCGGAAGGGCGAAGGATTTGTCCTTGAGCTTCATGTCGATCCATTGGGCCGCCTCCGCGCCCATCTCGCGCAGCGGCTGGCGCATGGTGGTGAGCGGAGGATTGTAGAACTTGCTTGTGGGGTTGTCGTCGTAGCCGACCACCGAAATGTCCTCGGGCACGCGCAAACCAAGCTCGGCGCAGGCGCTGACGGCGCCGTAGGCCATGGAATCGTTGTTGGCGAAGATGGCGGTGATCTCGGGATGATCCGCGAGCAGACGATGCGCCTGGTCATAACCAGCCTGCTCGGTGACGGCGGTCGGGCTGTGCGGCACCATCCAACCGGGTTGAGGCACCACGCCGGCGGCCTGCATGGCCTGCTTGTAGGCGTCGATGCGCTCCTGATTGTCCACCATGCCCTCGATCGGCCCGCAAAGGTAGCCGATGTTGCGGTGCTCGAGACGAAGCAGGTATTCGGTTTGCTCAAGCGCGCCGCGACGATTGTCGCAATCGATGTAGCCGACGCCCTCCAGGTCGGTGCGGTTGGCAACCAGCACCGCCGGGATGCGGGCCGCCACCAGTTCGCGCCCCTCCTTGGGCGTGAGCGGGGCCATGAGCACGGCGCCGTTGCAGCGCTTTTTGCGCAACAGCTCGGTCAGCGAAAGCGGCGGCTCTCCGGCACGTTTTTTGGCACCGTGGTAGAGCAGCGTCGTCTCCACGCCATGATCCAAGGCATAGGTCGAGATACCGGTGAAGATCTGGGCGAAGAAATTGTCGAACGACGGCGCGCCGACGGGCACCACCATGGCGATGCGGGCGCCACGACGAATATTGTCACGCGGACGGTAGCCCTTGCTTTCGATGACCGCGAGCGTCTTGCGCCGCAACGCCTCGCTCACGCCGCTCTCATTGTTGAGAACCCGGGATACGGTCGCGACGGAGATTCCAGACGCTTTGGCAATGGAAGTGATATTCATCGAAACACTGGGGGTGACAGGCGGGGGCGGGTTGCCTCAGCCGCCAGCAAGAACGAAGCGCCAAGCGGACACAACAAAATTACGAAACTTTCTGTTTTTATTTCGATATTAATGGAAAACAGAATCCAGACAAAAACAAATAAACAATTATTTAATAATATATTACAAATCTATCAAGCACCTGAAATAATCGCACGACAAGTGATCAAAACCACGACAACCGCGGAGGTGGGCACTCGACTCACACAGCCATGACGGACAGCCCCATGATGCATGCAGTCGGCGTCCAAACGCCCGCAAGGTGGCGACTACAGTCCCGCCAACCACCAACAACTCCCATCCAGCGTGCCCGACTAGCCGCGCGCGTCCATCCAGCGCCCCTCGACCAGGATCGTCTGCGGGCGCAGCGCCGCGGCGGTCGCCGGGTTCTCCAGCAGCGAAAATAATAAAAACGCCGCCGTGCGCCCCACCCCCTCGCCGTCGATCAGGATGCCCGGATACGTCGCCTCCGCGGAGTAGTTGGCCAGGCTCACGAAGGGACACGTTTTTTCAACCAACGGACCCAGCGAACGGTCCGGCGACAACACCACGTCCGGCTTCTGCGTGCGCAACCACGACCGCAACCGCTTCTCGCGATCCGTCGACGGCTCCAGCATGAGCACCGGCGGCGCGGAGGCGAAGTCGTGACTCGCCCGCGCCAGGTAGGCCCCCAGCCGCATCTCCAGCGTGCGCTGGTTGTTCATCGGATCGAGCACCAGACCGGGACGCACCCAGCCCCGCGTTTTTATCCAGTCCAACGCCGTCGACATGTCCGCGACATGGTGGTCGGTGACATGGTGCACCGGCGCGCCCCCCAGCGACAAATCCAGCGCCACGCCAAAAAACCGCGTCCAGTCCAGCGGCAACGTCCAACGACTCGCGTTGCCCGCAGGCATCAGCAACAAGCCCCGAATGCCGCGCTGCGCGAGCACCCGCGTGAGCTTGGTCGCGGTCGGATCGCGTCGCGCGTCCCAGCCCACCGTATCCACCGCGTAGCCGCGCTCCTCCGCCAGCGCCCGCGCACCGGCCAGACAACGCCCAAAGTAACCCTCGCCCTCGGCCGGCGCCTCCGGCCCGCCGTGCACCAACGCCACCGACGCGTCCGTGCGCATCGTCCGCCCCGTGCGCCGCGCCTGCATGAACGCCGCCAACTGCGGATTCACCCGGTAACCCAGCCGTGCCGCCACCGCCGCCACCTTCGCCTGCGTCGTCGCCGACACCGTGTGGTGCCCGCGCAACGCATACGACGCCGAGGCCAGACTCACCCCCGCCTCCCGCGCCACGTCACGCAACGTCGCCGCCTTACCCGATATGAACGTGTTCATAAAGGCCAACATTGCCGCTCCCTGTCCAGCGTGCCAGCTTCATTTCCGCCCCTCATCCCCCTCCCCTTCCCCTCATTCCCTCCCCGCCATGCTCACCCGTCATCCCGCCAACCCGGTGTTGAAACACACCGACTGCCCCTTCCCCGCCACCACCGTGTTCAACGCGGGCGTCGCCAAATACGCAGGCCGCTACGTCATGCTTTTCCGCAACGACTACGGCACCTGGGGCGTGCCCAAGTTCGACGGCACCAACCTCGGCTTTGCCGAATCCGTAGACGGCATCAAGTGGACCGTGCGCGCCAAACCCGTGCTCGACGAGGAGCGCGCCCGCGCCGCCATGCGTCACCTCATCCCGGACCGCTTTGAGCACAACTTCATCCGCCGCGTCTACGACCCGCGCATCACCATCATCGAGGGCAAGCCGCACCTCTGCTTCGCGGCCGACACCGCCCACGGCGTCTGCGGCGTCATGGCCACCACCGAGGATTTCGAGACCTACAAATTTACCGGCCTCTCCGCTCCGGAGAACCGCAACATGGTGCTCTTCCCCGAAAAGATCGGCGGCGACTACGTGCGCCTCGAGCGTCCGTTCCCCATGTATCTGCGCGGCGGCGCCGAGGATTTTCCTACATGGATCAGCCGCTCCTCCGACCTCAACCGCTGGGGCGACTGCCGCCCGCTGCTCGGCCCCAAGGAGCTGCCCTACGCCAACAGCAAGATCGGCCCCGCCGCCCCGCCCATCCGCACCAAGGCCGGCTGGCTCGCGCCACTGCACGCCGTCAACAAGGACCCGGAAAAACGCCTGCTCGGCTGGGAGGCGCAAGGCTGGTTCAAGACCTACTACGCCGGCCTCGCGCTGCTGGATCTCGAGGACCCGTCGAAGGTCATCGGCCTGATGCGCGAGCCGTTGCTCACGCCCGAGGCCGACTACGAGGTCGACGGCTTCCGCGGCAGCGTGATCTTTCCGTGCGGTTTCACGGCCGAGGACAACGGCGAGGCCCGCCTCTACTACGGCGCCGCCGACACCGTCATCGCCATGGCCAGCGCGCCCATCGACGACCTCATCGCCGCCTGCAAGCCGCTCTGAACCACGCCACGCCGCCCAAGTCCGCAGTCCTTTACCATGCGCAACGATGTTCCGGTCGGAACATCGTTGTGCACGCGGTTGATTATGGTTCGCGCTTGGTGATGGCGCCTTCGGGGGTGGCGGTGATGAGCGCGTGGTAGGGGATCCCCCGTCGCCAGGGGCGGAGTGAACGGCCAAGAGCGTATTCGTAGCCGTCCAACGTGTCGTGGTTGCGCAGCTTCACCACACACACGCGCCGCCGTCGGGAAGTCCACCGGATACACATAAAACCCGGCGGCGATCAACGCCTGCCACGCCGCCGGGATGCCATCTCCGATGCGCGCGGTTTCATGCACCCGGCGAACCTGGCTCCGACCAGCCTGGAGTTGTTGCCAGGTCACGACCTCATCGCAGCCTGCAAGCCGCTCTGAACCACGCCACGCCGCCCAAGTCCGCAGTCCTTCACCATGCACAACGATGTTCCGGCCGGAACATCGTTGTGCACGCGGTTGATCACGGTTCGCGCTTGGTGATGGCGCCTTCGGGGGTGGCGGTGATGAGCACGTGGTAGGGGATCCCCCGTCGCCAGGGGCGCAGCAAAAGACCAAGCGCGTATTCGTAGCCGTCCAGCAAGTCGTGGTTCCGCAGCTTCACCACGCAGGTCAGCCGGTCACGCGCCGCGGTCGGGAAATCCACCGGATACACATAAAAACCGGCGGCGATCAACGCCCGCCGCACCGCATGAATATCGTCCCCAATCCGGACGGCTTCATGCACCCGCCGGACTTGGTTCCGGCCTGTTCGCAGCTGTCGCCAGGTCGAGACACCCTCGGCGACGACCAACAGAACCACCAGACCCAGACTGAAGAAAAAGATCCTCCGCTTCAGACTCATGATCCTATGGACAAGGGCCGCAACCGCTCCGGCAATGGCGCCGGCCGGTGTCAGTCACCGCCACCACCACCGTCACCACCGCCTCCGTCAAAGCCGCCATCAAAGCCGCCGTCGAAGCCGGTGTCGACCGAGATGTCGCCACCGGGACCTCCGGCGGACCGATCAGCCCCGCGGCGCTGGCGAAGGGTGGCGATGATCATGGTGGCCACCAACAACACGACCAGGAAGATGAAGACGGGATGCATGGGGCGTGCGGTCGGGTCTCACTCGAAGATTTTCCACACCGGTCGGTCGGTGAGGTATTCGCGTTTGTTCTCTTTTCTCTCGGCCACCTGGAAGAGCGGCACCACCGGCTTGCCGCCGAGGTCGGGGTAGCTCTCGCCCTGCTTCTGATAAAACAGCAGCGCGTTGAAGATGCCGCCCGGGCGCTCGCCGACGAGGATGTCGAGGTCGACCGGTTGGTCGGCCTTCAGTTCAATCCAGTCGCCGTAGACGGCGTGCTGGTGCCCGGCCACCGGCGGGCCCTTGGGCTCGGGTGAGGTCCAGTTGAGCTTGGGAAACTTGGTCGAGCCGAGGCTGCCGTTGAGCACGACCTTGCGGTTGATGGCGACGATCATCATGTCGTCGGCGCGGCCAAGGAAGCGGTAGGTTCCATCCTCGGGCGGGGCGACCTGGGCCTTGTAGTGCACGATCCAGGCGCGGGGCTTGACCTCGTCCTCCACACCGAAGGCCTTGGGCGCGGCCTCGGCGCTCATGCGGTGCATGGCGATCTGCGTGGTGTAGAGCGGCAGGGGCGCGCGGTAGTAGCCGTTGAGCAGGGCCTCGTCGAAACCGGAAACCACGAAGTCGTCGACGATCTCGGCGAAGCGTTTGCCGCCGTCGGCGGGCTCGCGCTGCTGGGTCTGCTTGAGGTCGTAGAAGATGCCGATGATCGCCGAGGTGTTGCGCTCGCTGCTGCCGAAGACGCCGGCCCCGGCGGGCGCGGCGGCGGCGGGGAGGACCCATGCGCAATGACCCATGACGAATGCAATGACCAGAGAGAACCGGGCGCGTTGGCGCATATGGGACAGGCCAAGGAGCGCCGCGGTCCCAGCGGGGGGGTGGGCGCGGGCCGGGG
>JBDRJH010000190.1:0-13861 GCA_043815125.1 Verrucomicrobiota bacterium | reverse complement strand
CCGGCCGAGTGGCGCGCCGCCGCCCTGCAAGCCTTCGCCAGCCACGACTCCGCCGAGTTCGTCGCCGCCCTCACCGCCGGCACCACCCCCGCGCCGCTCGGCGTGCCGGCCGGCGCCACCTGGACCGGCACCCTGCAAATCCCCGCCCTGCCCGCCGGCGGCATGCTCACCTTCACCTTCAACCGCGCCGGCTACACCCTCCTAGCCGAGACCTCCGCCGATTCCACCAACGGCACCGATGGCAACTGGTCCGACGCCACCCCCACCCTATGGATGCGCGACGAAAACACCGCCACCCGCCTGCAAAAAATCGACCTCGCCCCCTCCGACTCGCCCGTCTGGCTGCGCGTCTCGTTGACCAACCCGTCCGCCACCGTCGCCTCCACCCTCAACGACCTGGAGCTGCACGCCTTCGCCGCCGCCGGACCCGACGACTACTGGCTCTCCATCGGCGCCTCCATCACCAGCGCCGCCACCTCGCACCCGCGCTTCAAGGCCCGCATCCGCTCACTCTTCGGCGCGGACCGCGACCCCGTCGTCTTCAACCTCGGTATCAGCGGAACCACTACAAATTCCTGGCTCACCGGCTCGCCCTCGCGCCTCGACCAGGTCCTCTCCCTGCACCCGCGCGCCCGCTACGTGCTCGTCCATCTCGGCGGCAACAACGTCACCGCCAACCGTCCCTACGTCGAAGGCGACTCCGCCGGCACCACCCTCGCCAGCCACTACGAAAGCATCCTGCAACAGATCATCGACAGCGGCCGCCAACCCATCCCCGTGCGCCTCTCCTTCCGCGACTACAAAACCGCCCCCGCCGTCAACGGCGGCGCCAACCCCGAGAACGGCTCGCTGCCCTACAACCTCAACATCATCGACCCGCTCATCGCCCGCCTGACCCCCGCCGCCTTCGACCCCGACACCAACCTTCCACGCCTCGACGCCTACCGGCTCACGCTCGACCACCAGGACTACCTCACCTCCGACGGCGTTCACCTCACTGGCGCCGGCGCCCACGCCTGGACCGAGGACCTGCTGGCCGCCATCGGCGGCCCCGTCGCCTACGCCGGCACCGACCAGCCCCTCGGCTTCCTCACCGAACCCGCCGACCTCATCGCGACCGAGGGCCGCCCCGCCCGCTTCACCGTGCTCACGCAAGGCCCCGCCGCCTCCATCCAATGGTCGCACAACGGCACACCCATCCCCGGCGCCAACGCCACCACCCTCCTCATCGCCGCCACCGCCCCCGCCGACGCCGGCGTCTATCAGGCAACGCTCACCGGCGTCGACGAAGGCCCCGTGACCTCCCGCGCGGCCACGCTCACCCTGGCCACCGGCCACGTCACCCGCGACCTCCTCCTTGATCTTGGGTCGAGCACCTACCCCAGCCCCTCGCCCGCCGCCGACGGACGCCATTGGAACAACCTCACCGGCTCCACCAACGGCGCCTCCCTCGACACGTTTGTCACGACCGACGGCACCACCCACCCGACCATCCGCGCCGTCGTCACCACCAGCTTCAGCGGCATCAACACCAGCGGCCCCAACTCCGCCACCGCCGACATCCCCGCCGAAGCGCGCCGCGACACGTTCTACGTTTCCGGCGGCGCATCCCCGACCACCGGCACCCTCCGCTTCGTCGGACTGGACCCGGCCAACACCTACCAACTCACCCTCTTCGCCGCCCGGGCCGGCACCGGCAGCACCCGCGTCACTCGCTTCACCATCGCCGACGACGGCCCCGTCGCCCACCTCGACGCCGCCGACAATACCACGCAGACCGTCACGCTCGCCGACCTCGCCGCCCAACCCGACGGCAGCCTCACCCTCCAAGTCAGTCCCCGCGACGCCGACGACATCGTGCAGGACTTCGGTTACCTCAACCACCTTGTCCTTTCCGAGCACATTCCGACCGCCACCCCCTACGCCACCTGGACCAGCCGGCATCAATTAACGCCCGCGCAGGCCGCCCCCGACCTCGACCCCGATCAAGACGGACTCACCAACCGTCTGGAATTCGCCTTCGCCCTCGATCCGCTCACTCCCTCCGCCCACCCCGCCGGCTTCCTCACCCACGTCGACGACGCCACCTACCTCACGCTCGACACCACGCTCAACCCCGACGCCGCCGACCACACCGTCATCGCCGAAGTCTCCGGCGACCTCGCCACCTGGCAGTCCGGCCCCGCCCATACCACCGCGCTGATCGACACCCCCGGACGCTACACCGTGCGCGACAACACCCCGCTCCGCGGCGAACACCACCGGCGCTTCATGAGACTGCTCGTCGCCCACGAATAACCCATCCGCCGCATCGGCGGACAAAATTCCTGCTTGATTCTTTTTGTATTTTTTCAATACATTTAAGCCCTCCCCCCGCCCCCGCCACCTTTTGCCCATGAAAAAAACCCTGCTTGCCAGTTCCCTCTTCCTCGCGTCGTGCCTGTTCGTGTCGGCCGCGACCGTGCATCAAACCGCCACCGGTTCCTCCGCCTACAAGGGCGACGGTTCCAGCGCCCTGGAATCCGGGCTCATGGAGTCCAAGGTCGTCGACAACACCAAGCTCGCCCGCATCAAGGGCGACATGAGCCAGTGGGGCTATGTCACCTACTGGATGGGCCGGCGCGCTCCGGCCGGGGCCGCGACCGTGCGTATCCGGATTTACAATACCGGCGAACCCGTCGCCGGCTATGCGCTTTATCTTTCCGGCGGTCCCAACGACGCCTACGGCAGGCTCGACGTGCCCGAAGGCACCGCCGCCAACACCTTTGTCGACGTCGATATCCCCGTGGCCCTCGCCAAGGAGTGGAGCGGCATCGTCATTAAAAAGACCACCAAGGACGAGCTTCCCGGCCCCTGGATAGAATCCGTCAGCGTTCTCCTCGACTAAAAGCCCTCAACCCCACCCAAAACATCATGCGCACCACATCCTCCCCCCTCCGGGCCCTGCGTCCGTTCCTCGCCCTCGCCGCGCTCGCGCCGGTGGCGGCGTCCGCCCAAGTCATCTTTATCGATTTCGGCGGCGGCGGTTCATCCGAGACCAGCGAGCCCGGCAAGAGCTGGAACAACGTCACTGGTGTCGGCACTTCGGATTCAGCCATCGCGTTGCTCGACTATAACACCAACCTCGCCAGCGGCCTCAGCTACGAGATCACCGATGCGTTCCTTGCCTCAAACGGCCAGGGCGACCAGCTCACGGTCGGCGAGTTTCCGGTCAACGCCACCCGCGACTCCTTCTACGGCGACAACAGCAATCCGCTCGGTCAAATCGAGTTCACCGGCTTCGACCCGGGCAAACAATACACCTTCACCTTTCTGTCCTCGCGCGACTCGGTGTCCGGCAACCGTTCGACGCTCTTCACCGTGACCGGAGCCGGCACCAGCAGCGTGGCCATCAACTCGGCCCTGGCCACTCCCGAGACCGGCACGATCTTTTCGATCACCCCGAGCGTGAGCGGCAGCTTCGTGCTCGACGTGACCAAGGACGCCGCCAACGACAACAGCAGCGGTTTCTACTATCTCAACGCCCTCAAGATCGAGGCCGTCTCCAGCACCATCCCCGAGCCCAGCGCCGCCGCGGCGCTGCTCGGCCTCGGTGCCCTCGGCCTGTGCGTCCTGCGCCGCAAGCGCTGAAGACCCACTTCGCACCTTCTGCATCAGGCCGGAGACGTTCGCGTCTCCGGCCTTTTTGCGTCTACCCCGATAGGGCGGGGACTCCGCTCCCCGCCTGCGTTTGCACTGCATCACACCGGCTCGGCGGCCAGCGGAGTGGCCGCCCTACCACAAAAAAGCCCTCCCGGTTTCCCGGGAGGGCTTTGCGCTTTGCTTACGGCGTCACCAATCGCAACTCGGCCTGACGCCAGTCTCCGGTGGTCGGCAGCGTCAGCGCGCCGCCCGAGGGCGTCAGGGTCTGACTCGTGCCGTCGGCTGCGGTAAACCGCCAGAACTCACCGCCCGTCGGCGCGCGCAGTCCGGTGAGCGTCAGGCCCGGTCCGGCCACGTCGGCGCCGCCACTGGTGATATACGTGCGGCTGACGAGCAGGTGCCGGCTCGCGGTCAACGCCTCCGCGTCGTCGCTCACCAGCATCACCGTGGCAAAGCCCGACGTAGCGTTGATCTGAATACGCTGCAATCCCGCCGGCGCGGACGCGTCAAGGTTGCCGCTGAACACCTCCGCCTGCGACGCCACGCCGGTGAGTTGCTTGCGCGTCGTGTTCTTGCGGATCTGCGCGGTGTCCGACACCAGCGGATTACCGGCCGGCGAAGCGGTCATGAAGGGCGCGGTGTCCTGACCGGGCGGCTTTGTCCCAAAGGCCTTGCGGACCTCGTTCACCGATTGCCAGCCCGACGCGTAGTTATACTTCGGCGCGACCAAGCCGTTGTAGGTCCATTGCCAGATCGGGTTGTCCACCCAGAGCGTGATCGGCGACGTCGAGCGCGCGAACAACCCGCGCCGAAAGATGCGCGAGGCCGTCGCCATGTGGTCGAGCTGCATCTGGTCGTTGATCAGGCTGCCGAGGCTGCGGTCGCGCGAGAGGTTCGCGCCGCGTCCGATGAAGTCGATGTTGTCGTCGCCGTGGTTCATCGCGAACCAGGCGAAGCCCGACCAGCCGTGATGCGCCGCGTAGGTGGCGAGCGTGGCCGGCAACATCGTGCGGCGCGGGTCGTCGGTGGACCAGTGCTCGGAGCCTTCGCGCTGGTTGATCTCGCCGATGAAGAACGGCTTGCCCGCGACCACGGAACGACCGACTCGGCCGACCCAGTCGTCGAGGCCGTCGACGATGAAGGGATCGCTGTAGGTGTGGTCCTCGATGTGGCTGTTCTCCTCGGCGTTGAGCTTGAGCGGACGCTCCCCGCGCCAGAGGTTGGAGAACACGACGGGTTTGGCGTAGCCGAGCCCTGTCACCAACGTCTTGATACGTTGCGCGTAGTCGCGATCCAGTCCGTCGAGGAAGTCGGAGCGCGCCTCGCGCTGCGCATTGGTGGCCGGCGCATAAAAATCGCCGACGGTCACGCCGTTGGCGGTCGCGTAGGCGGACCACTTTTGCAGGAGGGCGTCGTTCCAGTAGGCGAGCTCGTTGACGCCATTGATGGTCTTCTCGTAGCGATTGCCGGCGGCGATGACGTATTCGGACGAGAACTCGTTGAGCAATTCGACGGCGATGACCTGCGGGTCGTCGCCGTAGCTGAGGCCGGTGTAGGGGTTCACGTGGTCGAGCAGTTCACCGAGAAATTCCTCACTGAGGCGAGCGACGCGTTCGTCGAAGACGTGTAGCATCTTGCGCTTGTCGATGGCGAACCGCCAAGGCTCGGTGGGGCCGTAGGGAACGGAGGAGTTGAGCGAGGTCATGGCGGCGGACCACGCGGCGTCGTCGGTTGCGTTGACCGGCATCACGGCGACGTCGCCGGGGTGATACTTCCGGCTGAACTCGGCGCTGAGCATGATGTAGATGCCGCGCTCGCGCAGGCGGGCGTTCAGGTAGTCGAAGCGTTCCCAGGCGAGCGCGTCGGGCGTGCGACTGTCGGTCTCGTAAGTCGAGAGCGCGGTGATGCGCGACTTGGTATTCCAGTCGAGACTGGGACGCTGGAGGTGATGCCAACGCACGCAGTTGACGCCCATGTCGGCGAGTTTTTGCGCGTAGCCGTCGGCCATCGCCCGGTTGGGAAAGAACGCCACGGCGTTGACGCCCCAGAGCCGCACGGGCTGGCCTTGCGGATCGCGATACTGGTCGCCCGAGATGGTCAGCGGCACGAGCGTGGTGGTGGAGGCGGGCTCGACCTTAAGTGCGCCGAGGTAGAAGTAGCCGGAGCCGTTGGTGTTGCTCGCGTCCTTCGACACGGTGAGCACGAAACGGCCCGTGGCGTCTGGCGCAAGCGCGGGGATCGTCGCGGTGGCGGCGGCGTTGTTGGACGCGTCGAGCGTGGTCGCGGCGGTGGTCGCACCGGCCAGTTCGTAGCGCGCCACGCGAGCGTCGCTCACGCCATTGCGTGAGGCCGTGAAGGTGAAGGTGTAGTTGATCGTCGGATCAAATCCGGTGAGCTCCAACGAGGGCGTGGCGCTGCCGAGCGAGTAGAACGAATCACGCACGGCGGTGGCGGCGAAGGAGCCGATGGCGGTGTTGACGCCGTTGGTATTCGAGCCGGAGAACCCGGACAGCAGGCGCAGGTTGACGCCACTGTCGAGGCCGTCGCCGCTGTCCACCAGATCGTGCACGGTGGTCGTGTCGGCGTGGGCGGTGACGTTGTTCCAACCGCTCGTGGTGGTCGCATACGAACCGGAGCCGAAGTCGATGAGCAACGAGCCGGACGGCGCGGCGGGCTTGGTCAGCAGCGTGGCGATGGCAGCGTAGTTTTCGGCGACGACGATCTCGTCCACGTGCAGGCCCATGGAGGCTTGGTTGATGCGGCAGCGGGTGAGCGTGGTGAGGTTGTTGACGACGTTGCCGATGGTCTGGCCGGTGCCGGGCGTGGGCGTGCCGGTGGGGTTGACCCAGAACTCCGGCGCGGAGCCCTTGGCGATGCGATAAACGATGTGCAGCGGACGCTCGACGTCGGCGGTGAAGTCCGCGCCGGTGAGCGCCGTGCCGGCGTATTTGAAGCCGGTGGTGTCGTTCCAGACTTTGCCAACGGCGTGGTTGACCGCGGCCTGCCAGTCGTTCTGCACGATGGAGATCGTGACGTCGGCCGAGGCGGAGGCCTGCGGGCGGTTGACCATCGCCATGAGCGTGCTCACCCAGACCTCGTCGAGGCCGGTGAGATCGACGTTGAGGGCCTGGTCCACGCGGCGCGCGCCACCCGAGCCGTAGGCGTCGGACGTGTAGAGCGATCCGCCGGTGCCGCCGACTGTCGGGTGGTTGAATCCACGCGGTGAGTAGAGCGGATCGACGCCGCCTGTGAGGGTCCAGTCGGAGCCGGCCAGCGCGGTCAGGTCGCCGGCGGTGTCGCCGTAGTCGAAGCCTTGATAATAGAGAATGCCGGCCGGCAGTGAGGCGTCGTTACCCGCGATGGTGAGACCACCGAGATAGAAGAACTGACTGGAGTTGGTGTTGGTCGGATCGGCCGAGACGACGAGCGTGAAGGTGCCGTTGGCGGCCGGGGAGAGTCCGGTGAGCTGCGCGAGTTGCGAGCTGTTGTTGGACGCATCGAGCATGGTCCATTGCGTGGCCGCGCCAGTGAGCGTGTAGCGCGCCACGCGGGCGTCGCTCACGCCGTTGCGCGAGGCCGTGAAGGTGAAGTCATAGGAGCGCGCCGGATCAAAGCCGGTGAGCAACAGCGTCGGCGTGGCCGAGCCGGAGTGGTAGAACGAGTCCTGCACGGCGGTCGCCGGGAAGTCGCCGATGGCGGTGGCCACGCCGCTGCCGTTGGTCGCGAAGAAGTTGGTCGTAAACTCCAGCGAGAGTCCGCTGGCAGACTGCGTCTGGTAGTCGGTCAGCGCGATGGACGCGCCGGGGTTGACGGCAGTGAGGTTGTTCCAACCGGCCACGGCGGTTTGGGCTGAGCCGCCTCCGCCGAAGTCGATGTGCACGAGTTCGGCGGCGGGTAGGAGCGGCGCGGACAGCAACAGGACCGCTGCGGCGCGGCGGAGTCGCTGAAGGCCGGTGAGGGTCGCACGTGGGCACGGCAGTGCCCCGGCGACCAGGGGTCGCATGGATTGAATCATGGGGTTGTTTTTGTGGGGTTTGGGATGACCGGCCTCGCGCGGGGCGAGGCCGGGAAAGCAAAAAAATCAGGCCAGGCGCACGGTGCGCAGGGCAAAGGGTTGATGCCAGGCCTTGGGCTCGACGGGGTCTTCGAGCAGGTTGCAATCGCCGGCCACGGTCAGCGGCGCGACCGGGGCGAGCGTCATGCGCGAGGCCGAGCCGGCGGCGTCGTAGAGCCGCACGATCACACCGTCACCGGACTCGGCGGGCTTGACGGTTTCGACGACGAGCGCCGCGTCGGGCTCGGCGATCAACGCGGCTCCGGCGCGGGTGCCGCCGGTGTGCGCGATCAGGGGCGTGTTGAGCTCGTAGGCCGGACGCACCACCGACTCCACGGACCAGCCGCCGTTGTGCGGCAGCAGCGAATAGGTAAAGGTGTGCACGCCCTTGTCGCCGCGCGGATCGGGGTGCCCCCCCCCCTTGATCAGCGAGAGCCGCACGCGGCTGCCGAGCACGGAGAGTCCGTATTTGCCGTCGTTGAGCAGGGCCACGCCGAAGTGGGTCTCGGAGAGATCGGTCCACTTGTGCTGGCTGACTTCGAAGCGCGCGCGGTCCTCGGCGAAGTTGCGATGGGTGCCGCGCTGGAGGTGCCCAAACTGGATCTCGTGCCGCGCGGCGGCGGTGTGCACCGCCAGCGGAAACTCCACGCCGAGGTAACGGTGCGGCTCTTCCCAATCGACGACGGTTTCGAAATCCACGCGCGCGGTGTGCGCGTGCACCACAAGGTCCTGCGTGAGCGTCGAGCGGCGGCCGAGCTTGAGCGTGCGACGCAGGCGCAGTTGCAACGGGCCGGCGGCGACCACGCTGAAGGCCGCGTCCGACAACAACGGCGCGAGCTTCAACTCCAGGTCTTCGTCGATGTCCCAGTTGTCCCACTGCGCGGGGATGTCTTCGCCAAAGACGAGCGCGTTGAGCGGTCCGCCGCGCGCGTCGCGCAGCTCGCGGCCCGAAGCGGTGTCGAGCCACGAGACGATGCGGCCGTGCGCGTCGAAGTGCAGCGCGGCGTGCGGTGTGAGCAGTGTGTTGCCGGCATAGGCAAAGGGCGAGGGGTCGGCGGCGGCGGATGATGATCCGCAGGCAAGTTGCATCGCGCCGAGCGGCGGCAGGGCGAGTCCGGCGAGCACGCGGCGGCGCTCGCCCCACGGGGTCTCGATCTCCTGCGAGGCAACGCCGTCGGGCGCGGGCAGGTCGGCGGCGACCCAGCCGGTGTCGCGGGTCCAGCCGAGTGTATTGTGAATGCTGATACGATTGTCCGCGCCGTCGGAGAGCGCGGCGAGCAATTCGTCGGCAAAGGCGCGGGCGTCGGCGACGAGTTGGCCGAGTTCGGCGATGGCGCGGTCGTGCACCTCGGGGATGGAGGTGCCGGGCAGGATGTCGTGAAATTGGTTGAGCAGGAGCACGCGCCAGAGAGCGTCGAGGCGGAGCGCGTCGGGTTCGACGCCGGCGAGGCGGGCGCGGGCGGCGCAGTAGTCGAGGTTGCGCAGGGCAAACTCGGCGGCGCGGTTGAGGCGCTTGATGGCGGCCTGCTGGGTGAGCGCGCCGCGGTGGCCCTCGAAATAGAGCTCGCCGACGTAGAGGGGCGCGCGCACGGCGTCGGCCTGGAGCCCGGCCATGAAGTCGGACACACTCGTGTAGGTCGCGCGCGGGCATCCGTCGAGGTCGGCGACGCGGCGGGCCATCTCCAGCATCTCGAAGTCGGGTCCGCCGCCGCCGTCGCCGCGTCCGAAGGAGACGAGGCGCGCCTGGTTGACGTCGGGGTGGCGAACGCAGTTCTCGGTCTTGCGAAAGTCCTTCGGACCGGTGCCGGCGAGTTTGTTGATCAGCGTGCCGGGATCGGGCGCGCAGTGGATGTCGTTGAAGTGGGTGAAGACGCGCGTGCCGTCGATGCCTTCCCAGCTAAAGGTGTCGTGGGGAAAGCTGTTGGTGTCGTTCCAGGTGAGCTTGGTTGTCAGGAAATACCGGATACCGCAGCCGACCAGGATCTGCGGCAGCGCGGCCGAGTAGCCAAAGGTGTCGGGCAGCCAGAAGGTGTCGCCGGTGTAGCCGAAGTGCTCGCGGGTGAATTTGCGGCCAACGAGGAACTGGCGGATGAGCGCCTCGCCACCGGCGAGGTTGACGTCGGGCTCGACCCACACGCCACCGTTGGGCTCCCAGCGGCCCTCGGCGACGCGCGCTTTGATGCCGGCAAAAATGTCCGGGTAATTCTCGCGCATAAACTCGGCGTGCAGGGCCGAGCTTTGCACGAAGCGATACTCCGGATACTGCTCCATGAGGCGGAGCACGTTGCTATAGGTGCGGGCGCATTTGCGGCGGGTCTCGTCGATTGTCCACAGCCAGGCGGTGTCCATGTGCGAGTGGCCGATCAGGCCGGCGCGCGGGGCGGAGTCGCCGTTGCGCTGGGCGAGTTCGTGGCCGAGCAGCGTGCGGGCCTCGGTCACGCCGGCGCGCCAGACGGACTCCTCCACGCCGTCGGTTTCCTCCCAGAGGCAGGCGTAAACGCGGTCGAGCGTGGCGAGCAGTTGCCCCTTGCGAAAACTGCGCTCGGGCAACGCCTCGGCGAGCGTGCGGATGACATGCAGGTCGACGACGAGGTCCTTCACCTGCTCGTCGCGTTGCGCGATGAAGATGCCGTTGAACGTGCGGATGAACGGCGGACGATAAACGTCCTGCGTGCGCGGCGTCTCGCCCGGATGCACGCCGACGACCTCGTGCCCGGCGTAGGCCTCCACGAGGATGCGGAACGTCTCGCCCTTGCGCGCCGCCGGCGCGAGCAACAGCGCGCGGTGGTCGCCGCGCTGCCACTTGTAGTCGGCGTGGTTAAAAATGCCGCAGGCCTTGCCGTTGATCCGCAACAACGCCTCGCAACCGCCGGTGTCGGCGCGCACGTAGAGCGGCTGGTCGTAGTCGCGGTCGGCGGTCCACTCGGACCGAAACCACGCGCTGCCACCCGAGCAACCCCACTGCCAGCCACCGGCGACTCCGGCCCAGGGAAAACGATCATCCGGCTCGTCGGAAAGGCGCTCCGAAAGGACGAATGCATTTGTTTTTAAGTTAAACAAATCAACATGCACCTGATCGCGATAACGCGCCTCGATGCGGGCCAGCTTGGAAAGGGTTTGCGGGGAGGATATCACTGTAAATGAGGGTAAACGGGGCGGCGCACCGCGCGGGATTCGCGGCCACACGAACCGCCAACCGTAAAATGTTTCTTTAAAAAACAAATTGAAGTCAATCCCGCGGCTTTCCGCGCTGAATAACTTGACGGTTGTATTTTTTAAATACATATCTGACCACATGCCGCCCCGCAGCCCCCGCCCTTCCTTGTCGTCGTCCGGCTTCACCTTGGTCGAATTGCTCACCGTGACCGCCATCGTCGGCGTGCTCGCGGCGATCATCATCCCCGTGGTGGGCAAGGTGAAGGAGTCCGCGCGCAACGCCGAATGCCTCTCCAATTTGCGACAGGTTCACATCCGCTACTCCGCCTACGTCGCCGACAACCGCGGGCGCATCCCGGTGGCTTACAAGAGTGGCTGGGACTGGCGGCACATATTGAACAGCACCAGCTCCGCCTCCTACAGTCCCGATGGATTCAAGAACGAAAAGGCCGTGTTCGGCTGCCCGGTGAAAAGAATGGAGAAAGACATCACCGATCCCACGGTGCCGACCTATTCCTTGAATCTGCGCATCAACCGGCTGGGTGCCGGCGGTGCCAATGAGGAACGCCCGCTCGCGGTTTTTGAGCAACCGTCGCGCACGCTGCTGTTCGCCGACGGCTACTACAAGGCCAACGGTGATTGGGGCCCGACGCTGGAGCCGCACACCCCTCCCGAGTTCATCCACAACGACAAGACCAACGCCGTTTTTCTCGACGGGCACGTCGCCTCGCTCACACGGGAACAAGTGCCCACCTCGGCGGCCGTCGGCACCGAGGACCATCTCTTCTGGTATGGCGTCCGCACGCCCTGACGGCCACTCTGCGACCACAACCGCATGACCGCGCCCCTGCCTTCACCGCCGTTCTTCGCCACCGACAGTTTTTGGAACACGCCCATCCCCGCCGACGCCAAGACCGACGCGGAGAGCGCGCACTGGATCGCGCTAATGGCCGCGACCCGTCCGGGCCAGGGCCTGCACGTCAACCTGCACGACTGGACAATCCCGATTTTTCACGCCGACGCCTCCACGCCGCGGCACCGCCTGCATCCGAAGCTCCTGCGCTGTCACCTCTCGCAGGGCCATGTGAAGGCCAGCCAGCATCGCCTCACGCCAGACCATCCGCTCGGGCTGCACGCGAGCGTGCGCGGCGTTGACATTCCCATCCCGGATCACGCCGCGCCCGACGCGAAGCAGGACGCGCACATGGCGATCATCGACGTCGACGCGCGTCGCGTCTACGACCTCTGGCAATGTCGCCGCGAGGCCGACGGCACCTGGCACACCAACGCCGCCATCGCCTACGATCTCGACGGTCCCGGCGTGTTTCACCCCGAGGAAATCGAGGGCATCGCCAACGACGAGAGCATCCACTTCTACGGTCCCTGTCGCGCGAGCGGCGTGCCGTTGCTCGGCGGTCTGATCCTGCGCGACGAGATCGAGGCCGGCCGCATCGACCACAAGCTCGCCTTTGCCTGCCCGGTGCCGGGGCTGCAACGCCATGTGTGTCCGCCGGCAACGTGGACCGACGGCTGGCTGCCCGGCGGCGTGCCCGAGGGTTGCACGTTGCAACTCGACCCCGCGCTGGACCTCGGCGCGTTTTCACTCACCCCCGCCGCCCGCGTGGTCGCCCGGGCGCTCCAGGTTTATGGAGCGACGCTGGTCGACTATGCCGGCGGGGTCACCCTTTACGGCGAATCACTGGAGCCCCACCCCGGCCGGACGTGGCGCGGCGCGCTGGGCGAGGAGGATTTGTTCGCGGTTCCGCTCGAGCACTACCGTATCCTCGAGACCGGTGGGTTGCGCGAACTCGGCTCGCATCCGGTGTATCACCAGGGCATGGCGCGGCTGTTCTACGAACACGTCGAGCGACACGGTGCGGACGCGCTGAACGCCATGGAGCCGTGGCGCGGCCGGTTTGAACGGCGGCAATAGGAACCGGCGCCCGGGCCGCGTCGCGGGTTCAGTCCTGCGCCGGCTTGTCCGCGGGTTTGTCCGGGATCGGCTTGGTCGGGCGGATGAACCTGGATTGCGCGGGCTGTTTTTTCAGGAAGCTGCGGTTGGCTTTCAGATCGCGTTTGGACGGCTGGTATTTGGCTCCCATACGAACACAGCGCCGTCGAAAGCGCGCCGGTTCGCAATCACATTCAACGTGACCGGGGCCGCGATCACTCCAGGGCGGCCTTGACGACGAAAAGCAGTTTGGCGGCGCTGAAGGGCTTGGGCAGGAAGTGGGTCACGCCGGCGGCCTCGGCCTTGGGGATGCGGCCCTTGCTGGTGATGCCGCTGGCGGCGATCACGCGCACGTCGGGGTTGATTTTGCGCAGCGCCTGGATCGTCGCGGCGCCGTCCATCACGGGCATCATCATGTCGGTGACGACCAGCGCGATGTCGGCGCGATTGGCGGTGTAGACCGAGAGCGCCTCGGCACCGTCGGTGGCCGTGAGCACGCGGTAGCCGAAGGCCTCGAGAATCTTGCGGGCGATCTCGCGGATGGATTCCTCGTCGTCGACCACGAGGATCGTCTCGCCGTGGCCGCGCGGAAGGTCGACCGCGGGAGCCGGCTCGGAGCGGGCGCGCGACCCCCCGCCGCCGACGGGCAGGCAGACGATGAAGCGCGTGCCGCGGTCCGGCTCGCTGTAGACGCGGATGAAGCCGCCGTGGCCCTTGATGATCGCCAGCGAGGTCGAGAGCCCCAGCCCGGTGCCCTTGCCGAGCTCCTTGGTGGTGTAGAAGGGGTCGAAGATTTTTTCCAGATTCGCCCGGTCGATGCCGACGCCGGTGTCCTCGACGGTGATGCAGACGTGCGGGCCGGGCTTGGCCTCGAGGTTCATCGCGGCCATGCCTTCGTCGATCTGCTCGTTGCGGGCGGTGAGGGCGAGCCGGCCGCCGTCGGGCATGGCGTCGCGGGCGTTGACGCAGAGATTGATCAACACCTGGTGCAGTTGCGTGGCGTCGCCGATGAGGGGACTGAGATCGGCGGCCACGTCGCATTCGATGACGATGTCCTT
>JBDRJH010000189.1:0-3119 GCA_043815125.1 Verrucomicrobiota bacterium | reverse complement strand
GTCCGCCGTCGCCGCCGGCCGCATCAGCCACACCGTGCTGGACTACACCGCGCTCGGCGCCTGAGATCGCCCGCCCCCCTCGTTTTCATCCATGCCCGACTCCCCGCTCGTCCAACTCGCCGCCCGGCTCCGCGACGCCGTCGACGGCCTGCGGTTCGCCCCGCCCGTCGACTGCACCTACAACCCCCTCGCCTACGCCTGGGCCCCGCATCGCGCCTACCTCGAACGCTACGGCGCCGCGCCCAAGCGCGTGGTCTTCCTCGGCATGAACCCGGGCCCGTTTGGCATGGCGCAGGTCGGCGTGCCCTTTGGCGAGGTCGCCGCCGTGCGCGACTGGATGGGCATCGACGAGCCCGTCGACATACCCTTCCCCGAGCACCCCAAGCGCCCGGTCACCGGCTTCGCCTGCACGCGCTCCGAGGTCAGCGGACGGCGGCTGTGGGGCCTGTTCGCGGAAAAGTTCGGCGCCGCGGACAACTTCTTCCGCGACCACTTCGTGCTCAACTACTGCCCGCTCGTCTGGATGTCCGCCAGCGGCGCCAACCTCACGCCCGACAAGCTCACCGCCGCCGAGCGCGACGCCGTCGACGCGCCCTGCCGCGAGCACCTGCGCGCCGTGCTCGAACACCTGCGCCCGACCCACGCGGTCGGCGTCGGCGGCTTCGCCGAAAAACAACTCGCGAGCGTCACCCTCCCCGGCGACCCGGGGCCCGTCGCCACGGTGCTGCACCCCAGCCCGGCCAGCCCCGCGGCCAACCGCGGCTGGGCCGAGGCCGCCACCAAGACCCTGCTCAAAAACGGCGTCTGGACGGAGTGACACCAAACACCGTCGACGTTTGGACTTTAACCGCGGATGCCGCGGATGAGCACGGATTGATCGGCTTGTATCCGTGATAATCCGTGCGATCCGTGGTCAAAAATCCCCGGCTCGGAGTCGAAGTCCAAGCAGCCAAAGACATCACAGCCCACCCCATTTCCGTCCTTCCGCGATCCCTCGATTATAATCCCTCTCTCCTTACCGCGCTTCAGCGCTCCCGCCGCTTGCCTCCGCGCCGTTTCGCGCAACGCTCCTCCGCTCCATGATCGAAGTCCGCAACCTCACCCGCGTTTTTCGCACCTACAAAAAGCAGCCCGGCTTCTGGGGCGGCGTGAAGGGGCTCTTCCACCGCGAGTTCGAGGAGACCGCGGCCGCGCGCGACATCACCTTCGACATCGGCGAGGGCGAGTTCGTCGGTTTCCTCGGCCCCAACGGCGCCGGCAAGACCACCACGCTCAAGATGCTCTCGGGCCTCATCTACCCGACCAGCGGCACCGCCCGCGTGGCCGGCTTCGACCCCACCCGCCGCGAGAACGCCTACCGCCGCATCTTCGCCCTCGTGCTCGGCCAGAAAAACCAGCTCTGGTGGGACCTGCCCGCCAGCGAATCCTTTTCGCTTATCCGCCACATCTACGGCCTGGAGGCGGCGGCGTATCAGGAAACCCTCGACGAGCTCGTCGACCTGCTCGACGTGCGCGCCAAGCTCAACGTCATGGTGCGCGAACTCTCCCTGGGCGAACGCATGAAGATGGAACTCATCGCCGCGCTGCTCCACCGGCCCAAGGTCCTCTTCCTCGACGAGCCCACCATCGGCCTCGACGTCATCTCGCAAAAATCCGTCCGCCAGTTCCTGCGCGACTACAACCGCCGCCACCGCACCACCATCCTGCTCACCAGCCACTACATGGCCGACATCAAAGAGCTGTGCGACCGCGTGATCGTCATTCACAAGGGCTCAAAAATATACGACGGCAGCCTTGATCGCCTGGAGAGTTCGTCCGGCAGCCGCGCGAAGATCGTGACTTTCCTGCCCGCCGTCGGCGCCTTCGCCGAGGACTGGCAATCCACCCACGGCGCCACCACGCGCAACCCCGAGGACGGCAAGTTCACCCTGCGCGTGCCCGTTGAAAAAATCTCCGCCGTCTCGCAGGAAATCCTCACCGCCGGCGAGGTCGCCGACATCAGCATCGAGGACGTGCCTCTGGAGGACGTCATCACCGAGCTGTTCAACACGCACTGATATCCGGCGGTGCTTGCGGAGCGCCAGTGAACTGCCGGTCTTCGCGACCTTTGCTTCTTTCGTGCTTTTCGCGGCCATCATATGGCGGCCTCCCGTAGGGGGCTCGCTTGCGAGATCCGGTTTGCGTGAACGTCCAACGGGCCGCGCGAGCGCGGCCCCTACATGGAACGCACCGCATACTGGCCGGTGCGGCGACGCTCTCAGGGCAGCGCCTCGCGCACGATCGCCTCGAGGCGGCGCACGTCGAAGGGCTTGGCGATCACGCGGTGGTTGGCCAGCAACGGATCATCCGTCAGGCTTTCCTGCTCGTGCGTGACCGTCGTGAAAAACGGCCGGATCGCCGGCTGCAACTCGCGCGCCAGCCGCGCCAAGTCCAGCCCGCTGCCGCCCGCGCGCAGCTCCACCTCGGTGACCAGGCCGTCAAAGCTGCGCTCACGCAGGAGCGCCTTGGCCTCCTCGATGCTGGAGCTTTTGACCACGTCGAAATGCCGGTGCAGCACCATCGCCAGCATGTCGTTGACCGCCGGGTAATCATCGTAGAGCAGCAGCGAGCGGCGCAGGACCGTCTCGACCGGCTTGAGGTCGGCGAGCGCGGCGGACAACACCTCCTCGGAGCGATCGGTGTCGGGCGCCACCACCGCGGCGCGCAGGTCGAGCCCGGTGAAGTGCCGCGTCCAGCCGCGCAGGCGATCACGCGCCTCGACGAGCGACACCTCGGGCAAAACCACCGCCACGCGATGCGCGTCGTAGGGACCGTCGAACTCGCCAGTGCGATACTCCGGACGCAGCGCCGGCAGCTGCGGGCACAGGCCTCCGGGGGCCGGCGACTCCAGCAGCACGAAGGCCAGCGGCGTGCCCTTCCAGCGGCAGCGGTAGAGCTCGCGTTGCAGGCCGTCGATCAGGCGGCCCTGCTCGGCGCTCAGGTCGGTCAGCACGATCGCGAAGGCGCCGCCGCCATCGCCGCCCGCGCGGCGGTCGGCGACCTCCGCGTAGAGCAGGCGGCCGCCGGCGCGCAGGTGAAAGCGCCCCGACCGCATCCAGCCGCCCTCGGGCGCGGCGGCG
>JBDRJH010000188.1:0-4666 GCA_043815125.1 Verrucomicrobiota bacterium | reverse complement strand
TCCCGCCCGACGTGTCCGCCATCCCCCCCGAATTTGAAAACCTGATCAACCTCCTCCAGCATGGCGCCGGCTCGATCTCCACGCCCACCCTGCTCGACGACCGGCCGCTCTACGGCACCACGCTCTTCGTCGCCCAATGCCGGCTCGAGACGCGCTTCGGGTTGTTTCAGGCCTTCATTTTCCAGGACATCATCGACAAGCACTACATCGTCGCCCTGGCCCACGGCGACATCGTCGCCGCCGAGGTGCTCTACACCCGCCTCCACTCCTCCTGCATCACCAGCGAGACGCTGCGCGGCTGCGACTGCGACTGCGTGCAGCAACTCGAGGGCGCCTTCAAGGTCATCGCCGAGAAAGGCGACGGCATCCTCTTCTACCTCATGCAGGAAGGCCGCGGCGTCGGCTACGTCGGCAAGGCCCGCGACCGCATGTTGGTGCAGGCCTCCCTCGACCAAATCTCGACCTTCGCCGCCTACGCCGCGATGGGGCTCAACAAGGACCACCGCAACTACGACAACATCTCCCACATCTGCCGGCTGCTCGACGTCACCGCGCCCTTCATCGTTCTCACCAACAACCCCGACAAGGTCGACGCGCTCAAGTCCCAGGGCATCCCCGTGGCCGGCACCGAGGCCCTCGAGTTCGAGCCCGGCCCCTTCAACCTCGCCTACCTCGCGTCCAAGGCCGCCGGCGGCCACATCCTCAGCCGGCCCACCGCCACCGCCGTGCGTCGCGCCCTGCCACCCGAGCCCGTCGTGCCCTTCCGCGCGCACGCCCTGCCCGAGGCCAAGCGCTTCATCTACTCGGCCAGCTACTTCCTGCCGATGAAGCCGGTCGACAACGAAATCCTCGTCTCCGAGGCCCAGTTCAGCGCGCTCTTCCCCGCCGACACCCTCGCCCGCTTCACCGGCGGGCCGCACCCCCTCGTGCTCGGCTACCAGGCCATCCGGCAAAACCGGTTTCTGGTCAAAATCGACCCCGACCGCCTCGAGGCCTACCGGGAAGACCACCCCGAGGACCCCGTGCTCGGACTGCTCACCACCCCCTACTGGTTCCGCGTGCACGTCTACTACGACATCGTCAGCAGCCAGGAGTTCGTGGTGCTCACCCACGGCACGCCCCGCATCTACGACATCCCCGTCGTGCGCCTGCACAGCGAGTCGCTCTTCAATCGCTTCCCGCTGCGCACCGTCGAGAACCGCGACAAGCTCAAGCTCTCCGTCAAACACATCGTCGAATATGGCGTCGGCGCGCTCCTGCTCCTGCACAACGACGGCCGCGGCGCCGGCTTCGGCGCCCACGCCGCCGACCGCATGATGGCCGACGCCGGCCAGGCCTTCTCCTCCGACGAGGCCTACCGCAAGCTCGGCGTCGACTACGACAGCCGCGACTACGACGCCTCCATCACCCTCCTGCGTCACCACATTCCCAATACCAAGATCCAGATGGTGATGAACTCCCCCACCAGCCTCGTCAAAAAACCCGAATACGCCGAGGCCCTCAACCGCCACAAGATCGACGTCGACAAGTGGATCTTCCTCGAGGACTGACCCTCCCCCGCCCCATGTCATCCGCATCCGTCGATCCCCTCGGTCACGAATTGCTCGCCAACCGCCTGGCGGCCATCCCCGACATCCTCGCCGGCATGTTGTCCGCGCCGGCGCAGCCGCTGCTGCCGGCCACGCTCGCGTCGCGCCGCTTCATCGTCACCGGCACCGGCAGCTCCGAGGCGCACGCCCGCTACCTGGCCATGCTGCTCAACCTCCACACCGACCGCGCCGCCGCCTACCTGCCGCTCTCCGGTTTCACCGTGGCCGATCGCGCCGCCTTCGCCGAAAAAACCCTCGTCGTCTTCTCGCAGGGCGTCTCGCCCAACGCCCAGATCGCGCTCAACCGCCGCCGCGACTTCGCCCACTGCATCCTCTTCACCGCCACCACCCCGCAGGCCGCCCGCGACGCCGGCAAGGCCGACCGCGCCGCCCTCCTCCAAGGCATCCTTGACGACGGCGGCGAGCTGATCGGGTTCCCCCTCGCCGAGGAATACACGACCCTCATCCGCTTCGTCGGCCCGCTGGCCGGCTACCTCGCCTGCCTCCAGTTCGCCGCCCGCTTTGCCGGCTGCCGGTTTCCGCTGCCCGACGCCGCCACCATCCTGCCGCTGCTCGATGCCCGCCCGCCCGACGACCTGCGCGCGGCCATGATCGGCCTGCCCAGCGCCTTCTCGCAGGGGTTCAACCTCGTCACCGCCGCGCCCATCTCCGACTTTGCGCAAAACCTCGCGTGCAAATTCATGGAGGGCGTCTTCTGGCCCTGCCCTCCCGTCAGCGACTTTTTGCAATTCGCCCACGGCCCCTTCCAGCAGATGAACGCCCATCCCAAGCCCGTCATCATCCTGCAGGGCGGCTCGACGGTGGAGGCCGAAATGGTCGACCGCAGCGTGCGCATGCTGCGCGACGCCGGCCTGGGCGCGTTTGTCATCCGGGTCGACGCCCCGCCGCTGTATTCAATCTTTGGATTCGAAGCCGCGCTCAACGCCCTCGTCTTCGACGTCATGAAACACCTGCGCGTCGACCAGGTGAACTGGCCCGGCAAGGGCCGCGACGACCTCCTCTACGGCTTCTGCCCCGACGCCTGACTTCTGCATGATCCGACCAACGCCTCAAGGAGCGCCGCTTGCCAAGCGGCGGGCATCGGGAAGGCGGCGCGTCAAACCGCCGCTTGGCAAGCGGCGCTCCTTGGACAAGCCAACAACCTGCGCCCACCACCCATGCCTGAAATCCGCGACTGCATCGTCCTGCACGGCCCCGACCTCACAGCGCACCGTTGTGCGCGCTTTGCGTGGGAGCACGACACCCTCACCGCGCTGGACCTCGGCGCGCCGTGCCCGCGGATCGACGGCGGCGCATTGGTCGTCATGCCCGGCCTCTACAACGGCCACACCCATCTCGGCGACAGCGCCCTGCCCGACGGCGCCACCGGCCTCACGCTGGAGGAAGCGTTCTTTCGTCCCGACGGCTACAAATACCGCGAGCTCGCCCAGCTCTCGTCCGAGACCCACCGGCCCCACCTGGTCGACCACCTGCGCTACATGGCACGCACCGGCATCGTCGGCCACCTCGACTTTCGCGAGCAGGGCGCGGAAGGCGCGCGCCTGCTGCGCGAAGCCTCCGCCGTCACCGGCGTGGCGTCGATCATACTCAACCAATTCAACACGCCCCCCTTCACCGCGGTTGAACTCGACGCCAACACCGCTCCCCTGCCCGCCTCCGCCCGCGCGGAGCTGGCCGCCATGCTCGCCGTGGCCGACGGCTTCTCCGAGAGCACGATGAACGACCTCACCGACGTCGCCTGGCGCGAGATCCGCGAGGCCACGTCCGCGATCAAAAAACTGCGCGCTATCCACTGCCTGGAAAACAAGATCTATCGCGACCGTTCCCTGGCGATCACCGGGCGCGGTGACTTGATGCGGGCCATCGAGGTCTATGATGCCGACCTGATCGTGCACCTCACCGTGGCCGACGCCGACGAGATCGCCCTGCTCGCCCGCAGCGGCAAGACCGCCGCGATCAACCCCCGCGCCAACGCCACCCTCGGCCTGCCGCTCCCGCCGGTGGCCGAGCTGCTGCGGGCGGGCGTCAACCTCCTGCTCGGCACCGACAACGCCATGCTCAACGCGCCGTCGATCCTCGCCGAGCTCGACTTCACCTACAAGCTGGCCAGGTCGCAGTTCGCCGACGCGCTTTCGCCCGACCCGTCGGCCGTCCTGAAAATGGCCACCAGCAACATCCGTGCGCTGCTGGGGGGCGATCACCACGGTTGCCTGGAACGCGGGTTGCCGGCGGATTTTGTGGTGCTGGATTTCCACGCGCCGCACCTGCGGCACACCCGCCATGTCGTCGCCAGCGTGGTCACGCGCGTGACGCCCGCCGACGTGCTCGTGACCTACCGCCACGGCCGCGAACTCTGGCGCGACCCGCGCTGGGCTTAAACCAGGAGCGCCGCTTGCCAAGCGGCGGTTTGAGCGCGCCCCCACCTAGCGCCCGCCGCTTGGCAAGCGGCGCTCCTGGCACTGCTGGAGTCAGTCGGCTTCCCACAGCGTATACTCGTCGTCTCTCAATTTCGCCGTTTCCGGATTGCGACGGATGTAGCTCAAGACCCGGTTGAAATGCTCCGGGTTGCGAACCAAGCGATCAAAATAATCACGCTGCCAAACCGGGCCAGCGTTGCCCGTAATACGATTGATCTCGCCCGCCATCCGGCGCTTCCAGGTAAAGACCATCTGCTCCAGACGCCATGCCGGATGGACGGTGAGGCACACATGCACATGGTTGGGCATCACCACCCAAGACACCAACCGGTAACGCACGTGGTCAAAGTGATGAAGCGATTCGGCGACACACGCCCTAGCTCTTGGCTCGCGCAACACGCAGGCACCATGGCCGGCATCCAACCACTCGTCGATGCGAACCGAAAACAGACGGTGGTATTCACGTTCGTCGACGGGGGAAATCGGTGCGGCGTGTGTTTTCAACCAGTCATCACGCTCGGATTTCCACTGGGCGAGTAATGTGCCGGGCAAAGAGTCCCCGAGGCGGAAGGTGACAAAATAGGTGGCGCCCTGCTGATCCCAGTGCGGTAGGTTATGGCGCGTGATGCGCACTTCGGC
>JBDRJH010000187.1:0-8212 GCA_043815125.1 Verrucomicrobiota bacterium | reverse complement strand
GGCCGCCGCGGCCTCGCTCGGTCGAAGGTCGGAAAGTCAAAAGCCCCAAGTCGCCACCGCGTCGGCGACGCCGACGCCCTGATCATCGTGCCGCCACCCGGCGGCACCGCACCCGACCTTCGACCTGAGACCTTACGACCTTCGACTTACAAAACCATGTTCCGCCGCCTTCTCTTCGACAACTGGGTCAGCCTCTTCCCGCTGATCTCCTTCATCGTCGCCTCCATCGTCTACGTCGGGATCTTCCGCGGCGCGCTCCGCATGCGCCGCGGCCAGATCGACGAGCTCTCCTCGCTGCCGCTCCAGGACGAAACCCCTTCGGCCCAACGCCATGAAACCCGATAAAAACGCGCCCATCCCGCCCGACACCGACGGCACCCCCATCCGCGAACACGTCTTCGACGGCATCGCCGAATACGACAAGCGCCTGCCCAACTGGTGGCTGCTCACCTTCTACGGCGCCATCGTCTTCTCGATCGTCTACTGGATGGCCGACCAGCACTTCCCCAAGGGCAACGACGAGACCCGCGTCGCCGCCGAGCTCCAGCGCATCGAGGCCGCCAAGCTCGAGTCGGCCGACGCCAACCTCGACGACGCCACGCTCTGGAAGATGAGCCGCAACCCCGTCTTCGTCGAAGCCGGCCGCGAGGTCTACAACACCAACTGCGCCGCCTGCCACTTCGCCAGCCTGCGCGGCAAGTCCGAGAACCCCATGGCCATCGGTCCCGACCTCGTCGACAACGAGTGGCTCTACGGCTCCGGCCAGCCGCTTGAGATACTCGCCACCGTCAACCACGGCACCGCCAAGGGCATGCCCCCCTGGGGCCCCGTGCTCGGCGCCAAGAAGGTCTCCCAAGCCGTCGCCTACGTGCTCAGCAAACACCCCGAGCCTCAGTAACATCAAGGGGGACGGACATTCCTGTCCGTCCTCACCGCGCGTCGGGTCGGACAGGAATGTCCGACCTCCCTGCCTCTCCAACCACCCATGCCCGCCAAAACCGTCCGCCCCAACCGCGACTCCGTCACCACGATCCGTGACGACGGCTCGCGGCTCTTTCTGCATCCCGCCGATGCGCACGGACGCTTCACCATGCTGCGCCGCTGGTCGGGCTGGCTGCTCATCGCGTTCTACCTGGCGCTGCCATGGATTCCCGTTGGCGGGCATCCCGCGGTGTTCCTCGACATCGCCCACCGGCGCTTCCACCTCTTCGGCCTCACCCTCGCATTCCAGGACGCCTGGCTGCTCTTCTTCGGCATCACCGGCCTCGGCTTTTCGCTGTTCTTTATCACCGCGTTGCTCGGGCGGGTTTGGTGCGGCTGGGCCTGCCCGCAGACCGTCTTCCTTGAGCACGTCTACCGTCGCATCGAGCGCTGGCTGGAAGGCGACGCCGTCGCCCGTCGCCGGCTCGACGCCGCGCCGTGGGACACGACCAAGGTCGTCCGTCGCGGCCTGAAACAACTCGTCTTCTTCGCCGTCTCCGCGGTCATCGCCCACCTGTTTCTCGCCTACTACGTCTCCATCCCCGAGCTCTGGACGATGATGCGCACCGCGCCCGGCGAGCACTGGAGCGCGTTCGTCTTTGTCTTCGTCTTCACCGCGATCCTCTACGCCAACTTCGCCTGGTTTCGCGAGCAGCTCTGCCTGATCATCTGTCCCTACGGTCGTCTGCAATCCGTGCTCATCGACGACCACTCGCTCGTCATCGGCTACGACGAACAACGCGGCGAACCCCGCGCCAAGGCCGGCACGCCCGACGCCGGCGCCTGCGTCGATTGCAACCGCTGCGTGCAGGTCTGCCCCACCGGCATCGACATCCGCCAGGGGCTGCAGATCGAATGCATCGGCTGCGCCGCCTGTATCGACGCCTGTGATACGGTCATGGACAAACTTCAGCGCCCGCGCGGACTCGTGCGCTACGACTCGCAGGCCGGCCTCGGCGGCGGCCGCACCCGCTGGCTGCGTCCGCGCACGCTTGTCTACGCCGTGCTCATGTTGGTCGGCGCGAGCGTCGCCACCTGGGCCGCGACCACCGTGCGGCCCGCCGCGCTGGCCGTCACCCGCATGGTCGGCGCTCCCTACTACCTGGCCGACGACGGCGTGCGGAACCAATTCCTCGTGCGCATCGTCAACAAGACCGATCTCCCCGCCCGCTTCGTCGTGCGCGTCGAGGCGGACGGGCAATCCTTTACCCAGACCGGGTTCAATCAGGTCGTCGAACTCGCGCCGCTGGCCGAGCAGGTGCAGCCGTTGATCCTGCAAGTCGCCCGCGCCGACTACGCCGGCCCGTTCGCCTTCCGTGTGCACGTGACCGACGAGGCCGGCACCTACGCGCTCGACCGCGAGGCCGAGTTCACCGGCCCCCACTCCAGCCTGTTGGGCGGCAAGACGGAGGCCGCCCCATGAAGCCGCAGACCAAGCTCTGGCTCGGCGTCGCCCTCGTCTTCCTGCTGATGGCCCTCGCGTGGACCGGGCTTTTTATGGCCGCGTCGCGCACCGACGTGGAGTTCATCAACGTCGAGCGAACCCAGCCGTGACGCCATGGAACTCGCCGGCATCAGCACCCCGTCCGCCGCGCTTGTCGCGGGACTCGTGACCAGCCTGCACTGCGCCGGCATGTGCGGTCCGCTGGCCTGCATGTTCGCCCCCGGTCCGCGCGACCGGTCCGACCCGCAGGCGGTGGCGACCGCCTATCATGTGTCACGAGTGTTTGGATACACCTTGCTCGGCGCGGTCGCCGGCGGGGTGGGGCGGGTGCCGGCCGCGCTGTTGGGCGACGGTTTCCTGCGGCTGTTGCCGTGGGTGTTGGTCGGGTTTTTTCTGACGGTGGCTTTTCGCGTGGATCGCTGGCTGCCGAAACCGCCCATCCTTGGCCGGCTGCGCCTGGGGCTCTCCTCGTGTCTGCACGGCAAGCCGCGCCTGCAGGTCGCCGCCATCATGGGACTGGCCACGCCGGTGCTGCCGTGCGGGCCGCTGTATTTTTTGATCACGTTGTCGGCGCTGAGCGGATCGGCCCTGCGCGGCGCGGAGTTTATGCTGGCGTTCGGCCTCGGCACGGTGCCGCTGCTGTGGGTCGCCCAGGCGGGCTTTGGCCGGTTGCGTCTGCGGCTGTCGCCCTTGTGGCTCGGGCGCGTGCAAACCACGGTGGCCCTCATCACCGCGCTGGTGATCCTGTGGCGCCTGCAAGGCCCGGGAGGAGGGGAGTTCCTGTGTCACTGATGGAGTCGCCCGTCCTCCCGCCGCCGACGGAGTCGCGGCGCCGGCCCGTCTGCCAACATTGCGGCGCGCCGTCGCCGGCGGGGGACGAGTTCTGCTGCGCCGGCTGCGCCTACGTGTATCGGCTAATCCACGACGAAGGGCTGACCGACTACTACAAGTTCCGCGACGACGTCACCGCGCCCGCCGATGCGGCGCTCCAGCCCGAGCGCGACTTCGCCTGGCTGGCCGACCTGCAGGCGGCGGCCGAGCTCAGGGCCGGTGTCCGCACTCCGGAACTGGTGCTGGCGGTGCAGGGCATCTCCTGCGCGGCCTGCGTGTGGCTGATCGACCGGGTGTTTCAAAAACAACCGGGCGCGGGCCGCTGCGAGGTCAACGCCCAGACCGGCCGCGTGCGGCTGCTCTGGCGCGAGGGGTTCGACGCGCAGTCGTTCGCCCGCGCGTTGCAGCGCTTCAACTACCTGCTCGGCCCGGTGACGGCGGCCAACGACGCGCCGTCGGAGAGCAAGGCGCTGGCCAGGCGCATTGGGCTGGCGGCGGCGTTCAACATGAACGTGATGCTCTTCGCGTTGCCGGCCTACTTCGGCATGGAGGCGGACTTCGCCTACGCGCGGCTGTTCGGCACGCTGGCCATGGGCTTCGCCACGCTCAGCCTGCTGGCCGGCGGAGGCTACTTCCTGGGCAAGGCCTGGCGCGCGTTGCGAATCGGCGCGATGCATGTCGACCTGCCCATCGCCATCGGCATCTGCGGGGCCTACGCGGGCTCGTTCTACGGCTGGATCAGCGGACGCGAGGAGTATGTGTATTTCGACTTCGTGAGCGGGTTCATCCTGCTGATGTTGATCGGCCGCTGGGCGCAGGTCGCCGCGGTCGAGCGCAACCAGCGTCGCCTGCTGCGCCTGCAACCGACGCCGCCGCGGGTGGGCGTGGTGGGACTGGACGGCGCGATCTGTCTGCGCGCGCCGGATACGCTGCGGGCCGGCGACGAGTTTGTCATCGGCCGCGGCGAGACGGTGCCGGTGGCGGCGAGGCTGGTCTCGGATGCGGCGGACATCAACCTGGCCTGGATCAACGGCGAGTCCGATCCGCGCGTGTTTCGCGCCGGGCAGCAGCTGCCCTCGGGCGCGCAGAACGCGGGGCGCGCCGAGATCCGCCTGCGCGCGACCGAGGACTGGTCGGCGGCGCTGCTGTCGGAGTTGCTCAAGCCGGTGGAGCGCTCCGTGCAGGACGATCCGCTGGTCGCGCGTGTGGTGCAGGTTTATCTGGTCGCGATCATCGCCACCGCCATCGCCGCGGGCGCGTGGTGGTGGTGGCGCGGAGGCGACGCGCTCGCCGCGGGCGCGGTGGTCACGGCGGTGCTGGTCGTGTCGTGTCCGTGCGCGCTTGGGCTGGCGTTTCCGCTGGCCGACGAGATGGCCACGGTGGCGTTGCGTCGTCGCGGCGTGTTTGTGCGTGCCGGCGACCTGTGGCCGCGTCTGCACCGGCTGCGCCGCGTGGTCTTCGACAAGACCGGCACGTTGACCCTGGAGACGCCGGTCCTGCGCAATCCGGAGGCGCTGGCGGCGCTCAACGCCGACGCGCTGGCGGCGTTGCGCGCGCTGGTGCACGACAATTTGCATCCGGCCGCGCAGGCGTTGCACGAGGCGATTTTGGTGGGTGGTTTCGAGGGGACGTGTTTGCCCGGCGAAGTCCACGAGACCGTCGGCAGCGGCGTCGAAATCGGCCCGTGGTCGCTTGGTCGCGCCGGCTGGCGAACCGAGGCGGGGCCGGCCAAGAGTAACCTGATGGGTGACTCTTTGGCGGGGGCTCCGGACGTGGTGTTGGCGTGGGGCGGGGTGGAGGTGGCGCGGTTTGCGCTCGGCGAGTCGGCGCGTCGGGGCGCGGACACGGAGGTGGCGGCCCTGCGACGGCGGGGGCGGGCGGTGAACATTCGCCGCGGCGCCCGGCCCGGGAAGGTCGCCGCGCTGGCGGGCGCGCTGGGGCTGCCGGCGGACGCGGCGTTGGGCGGACTCTCGCCGCGCGACAAGGCCGCGTGGATCGACGGGGCCGGCGCGGACACGACGCTGATGCTGGGCGACGGGGCCAACGACAGCCTGGCGTTTGACCGGGCGCTGTGCCGCGGCACGCCGGTGGTGCACCGGGGGATGCTGGCGGAGAAGGCGGACTTTTATTACCTGGGCCGCGGTATCGACGGCATCCGCGCGCTGCTGGAGGTGAACGACGCGCGGCGGGCGACGCACATCGTGCTGCTGGTCTTCATGATCGCCTACAACCTGACGGCGGTCGGTCTGGCGGTGAGCGGCCACATGAATCCGCTCTTCGCGGCGGTGCTGATGCCGCTCAGTTCGCTGGCGACGCTGGCGATCACGGGCGTCGGTTTGCGCGGGGTGCTGCGGGCCCGCTGAGTCGCGGCTGATCCGGAGCGGCTCGCCGGTGGCTGGACGGCCGGCTAGGCGGCCAGGGGGGGGACGATGACCGGTTTGCGGGGGGCAAAAAAATCCCGCACCGATGAGGGGCGGGATTTCGAAGATGAGAGGAGCCGAAGGTCAGACGGCCGCGATTTCGGCGTTTTTTTGCTGACGGCGTTTGCGCAGTCGCAGGCCGATCATGCCGGAGACGAAGGCGCCCGCGAAGAGAACGGTGATGGTGCTGGCTTCGGGAATCGGTGAGAACTCACCGGCGGTGAAGTTAAAGCCGGCTCCGCCAGCGGCTCCGCCGCCGGCCATGAGCTGAATCATAACCGGGTCCACGACCGGGGAGTGGGTATAGACGCTACCGTCGGGATACAGGTCGGTGGAGCCGGCGATCCGGATGCCACCGGCGGCGCTGTCGGGGTTGCCCAACAGGGTCAGGCCATAGGTGTTCGCAGGCGTGAGTGCACCGATGGCTGACAGGTCCACGTTGCTGTCAAAGAAGATGTAACCATCCCCGGAGTCCGTCCAGCTGGCGGAGTCCGCATAGGAGGCCAGGCCGACGAGGGATGCGGGAGTCGTGGCGTTGGCGCCGGCCCAGGCGGAAAAATAGGTGTCAATCCCGCCGGTGGCGAACGTGGCGCTGTCCGCCGCGATGAAGCGAAGCGTGAAGGTGTCGAAAGAGCTGATGCCGGTGAAGGTCTGGGTGAACGTTGTTTCATTCGCCAAGGCATAGCCGTTGGCAAAGCCATCGGCCGCAACGAACGGGGTGATATTGCTGTCGAAGGTAAGCACTTGGCTGAGACCGACCGAGGCAACGCTACCGAAGGTGAGCGTGAGGAGGAGAATTTGGCGCGCGAGCTGTCTCATGAGGACTGTTTTCTAGGTAATAAACCTTATTTCACGAGCTTATCTTTGAGCATTTTACATTTATTTCCCTTCGCGTTGGTTTCTGCGATGGGTGGTGGTCAGGGGGCGGGGGTGAGCAGTGCGGCCAGTTCCTGCGGCAGGCGTTCCGGTTGGGCGGGGCTGCGAATGGCGAAGGAGAGCATTTGCGCGGGTTGATTGAGCCGGGCTTGGCGCACCACCTGCCAGCGGTCGATCCACCAGTCTGCTTTGGTTTTGGGTTCGACGCTTTCCATGAGTTGGCCGCGCTGCGGATCCCAAACGGTAAACGCGACCAACATTTCCTGATCCATGCGGCGGAAAACATGGGTGTGAAACGGCACGACGCCATTTTCCCAAGGCACGTTGATCGTGCCGAGTGAACGCACCAGTTCGTAGCCGCTGCTGGGCAGGCAGATCGTGGGGTTGTGGGTAAAGGGAATCGCGCGGGCGGCTTGTTCGGAGTGCCACTCGATATAATTGGCGCTGCGGGAAACACCGTCGGCACCGATCCAGGTGCCGGAGCTGAAGTGGTCGGGAACCAGCATCGCGCGGGCTTCGTCGTTGAGGGGGTTGTGGCGATAGGTTCGTTGGTCCACGGGGAGTCGGGCGGTCCAGCGCGGTGCCTCCGGGGTGTCCTCGCGATGAGGGAAGGCATACCAGAGCCGGCTGGATGCCTCGATGGCGAGGAGCAGGGCCGCGATTCCGCACAATGTCGCCAAGGTGGCCGGGGCGAGCGCGTCGGAGCGGGCGCGTTTGGCCGGTGTCGTCTGGGGTTGGCCGGCGGGGCGCCAATACCAGGCCAACCAGCCGGTGATCGCGATGGAAAAGCCGAGTGCCAGCCAGCCGGCGGGGTCATGCCAGCGGTCGAGGGTGCCGGCGTCTTGCACCGCGCACCAGGTCAGGAAAAGGACCCGGACGAAGTTGCCTGCGACGGCGGCCAGGATGGAAAAGACGGCCAGGGCGACGCGTCGGCGCCAGCCCAGCAGCAGCCACTCGCCGGCAAAGAGCGCGGCCAGCACGGTGGCCTGGAGGGAGCGGATGCCTCCGCAGGCCTCATCGATGCCGACCCAGTTGTTGCCGAGTCTGACGCTGGTGCCGGTGGCCAGTGCGGGGTGGCCGGCGAGATTGCTGATCTCGGCCACGAGGATGGCGATGGATTCGCGGATCGGGAGGATGACCGAGGTTTCCACCGTGGTCGGCCAGGGTATGACCGCCGCCAGCATGAGCAGGGGGCCGCCGATCCAGCGAACGGCCTTTGCGCCGGCCAGCAGCCTGGCCGTCCCCAGCGCGAGAGCGGCCAGCAGGGAGACGTAAAAGAGCATGGCCATGGGCCAGAGCGGGTAGGACTCGAGCAGTAATCGCAGGGCGAGCAGCGCGGTCAGGGTGATCACCAGGAACGGGCCGGTGGTCCAAAGGGGAACGTGCCGCCGCACCAAGGCGGGTCGGTCGGGCCAACGTTCCCAAAGCAGGTAGGCGATCAGCAGTGGAGCGGCCCAGCCGTGTCCGAGGTCGGGGGCCTGTTGCCAGGCGCGGGCCAGCGGAATCAGCAGCAGCGCGGCCAACCCGGTCGCGGCCAGCGTGAGGCAGGTCGCCGACCCGGGCAGTCGGCAGGGCCGGAGGACGGCCGGCCTGGGGTGGACGGGGTTCATGCCGGATGCGGGTCAGGATTGGCCGGCGGTGGTGGCGGCGGGTTCCTGCG
>JBDRJH010000186.1:0-21631 GCA_043815125.1 Verrucomicrobiota bacterium | reverse complement strand
GGCAAGGTGGCCGCCGTCATCGTCGAGCCGGTGGCCGGCAACATGGGCCTGGTGCTGCCGCGGCCCGGTTTCCTCGAGGGGCTCCGCGACCTGTGTACCCGCCAGGGGGTCCTCCTCATCTTCGACGAGGTCATGACCGGCTTCCGCATCGCCAAGGGCGGCGTGCAGGAACGCGAAAACATCGTCCCCGATCTCACCTGCTTGGGCAAAATCATCGGCGGCGGCCTGCCCGTGGGGGCCTTCGGCGGGCGCGCCGACATCATGGACCACCTCGCGCCGCTCGGGCCGGTTTATCAGGCCGGCACGCTCAGCGGCAACCCGCTCGCGATGGCTGCCGGCATCGCCGGCCTGCGCCTGCTGGAGGAACTCGATCCCTACGCGCGCCTCGACGCGCTGACCACCCGCCTCTGCGACACCGTGGCCGCGGCCGCCAAGGCCAAGGGCATCGCGGTGCAGACGCCGCACTGCGCGTCGATGTTCAGCTTCTTTTTCACCGACACCCCGGTGCGCGACTACGCCACCGCGCTCACCGGCGACGCCGCGATCTTCAAAAAATTCTTCCACGCCTGTCTCGACGCCGGCGTCTACCTCGCGCCCAGCGCCTACGAGGCCGGCTTCCTCAGCACCGCCCACGACGGCGCGGCCATCGACCGCGCGTGCGAGGTGCTCGACGCGGCGATCCGCGATTTGTAGGCGTGAACCACCGGGCCGGGTTCACGGGCGAAACCGTAGGCTGTGTAAATATCTTGTTAAGAACGAGGCGGGCGTTATGCCAACGTCATGCAACTGGGGTCGGCCGACTCTTCACTCCTCGACTACGCGCGGATTCCGCCGCGTTTGAAGGATCTGTTGCGCCGCGAGGCCTGCCTCATCTCCAGCCATCAGCAGGTTGACGCCGCATTGCGCGAGTTTCACCACCACCAGCAGGAGGTCGAAAGCACGCGTCCGCCGTTCATGTTTTTGCAGCGCAAAGCCGTTCGCGAGCAGTTCACCCGGAAACTCGTGGAAACCACCCAGACCGTGCAGACGCTGGAGCAGGGGCTGGCCAAGATCGACCTGTTGTTGCCGCGCCTCCACGAGTGGATCGTCGAGGAGATCGAGCGCCACCTGTCCGGGGAAAACAGCGCCTACCTGCACGGACTCGCACGCGACCGGTTCGTGGGTGACTGGAACCGGCTGGCCGATCGCTTTCAGCAGCACTGCACCACGTTTTCCGGCATCTCCGACCAATTGCACGGGGCGGTGTGCGCGCTGGAGCGCGACCAGCGCATCGCCGGACAACTTCACATCATCGACCTGGTCAAGTTGGCGCGCGTCCACGGAGCGCGCATCGACGCCGACCTGCAGTTCTTCACCCAGATCGGCAACCGCCAGCGCGCCGACGGCCACAAGCAACCCCTGCCGGAACCCGCGATCCTGCGCTGCGAGACCAACGTCGCCCGCATCGCCATGATCGACGACATCAACTCGCGCGACTTGCTCGCGCGTTTCATCACGCGGTTCAAACAGGTCTCCGCCGATTTTTTGCCGGCGCTTCGTCAACAGGGCATGAAGGCGGCCGTGCATGCGGCCGGCGGCGACATCCCCAGCTACATCGACGCGGCCTGGGACCTCCTGCGCGCGCGCGCCATCAACGAATTCAACCCCGCCCACCTCGAACAAACCCTGATCGAGACCGAGCGCATGCTCGAGCGGCACGATCAAGCCTGAAACCGGCGATCACTCCCCGTCTGGCGAGGTCCTACTTGCCGGAACCGCCGTCGGTCCGTTCCGCCGACAACGCCGCCCACACCGCGTCGGTGAAGCGCATGTAACGAATCCCCGTGACAAAGTCGGTGCGCGTGACCGCGCGCCCCTCGCGGATCGAGGCCACGAAGTCCGCCTCCACCCGCCAGCCGTCGTCGGCCGCCGCGACCGGCACGCGCCGCTCGACACCGTCGGTTGACGCGAACCACAGGACGCCCGCGGCGAGGTCCAGACGCAACGTGCCCGCGGTGCCGGCCAGCCGGATATCATTGCGCGGCGCGCCGGTTTCCAGACCGCTCAAATGCAGGCTCAGGCGCGCGCCTGAGCGGGGAAAACGCGCGGCGATCCTCGCCTCGTCGGGAATGTCGACGTTCCACAGCACGCCCGTTTCGTCGCGCCGCCGGGGCGTCTGGATGAAACCGTGCGCGGCCTCCACCTCGGCGTCGTCGTCGAGCCAGCGCAGCAGCGCCTCGTAGTGGATGCCGAGCGTCATCAGATTGTGCCCGCTGAGATCGGCGCGCTGCCGCCAGGTGATCGGCGCCGACGCATCCAGCAGCGCGCCGTGCGTGTGCACGACCCCGATCTCCCGCAGCTCGCCGAGCGCGCCGGCGTCCAGCCGGCGGCGGATCTCCGCGTCGAAGTTGAGCGTAAAGGGCGCGGGCACGATCTGCGCGACCAGCGCGGGCGCGGCCCTGGACGCGGCCAGCATGGCCCCCGCCTCGGCGGCGTCGCGGGCCATGCGGGCCTCGGTCAGCACGTGTTTGCCGGCGGCCAGCGCGGCGACGGTGATCTCGGCGTGCAGGTTGGGCCAGGTCCCGATGCAGACCGCGTCGATGTCCGGCGCGTCGACGATCGCGCGCCAGTCGGACTCGACGCGGCCGATGCCGAATTCGCGCGCGACCGCCTCCGACGAGGCGACCGAACGGTTGGCCACCGCGGTCAGCCCGACCCCGGAGATCGCGGCGAAGCCCGGCAGGTGCCGCAGGCGCGTGTTGCCGCCGGCGCCGACAAAACCAATGCGAAGGGGACGGGGGCCGGCGGTATCCATTGACTGGAGACAGGCCCGCTCAGATGACGGCCGGGTAGCTGCCCAGCCACTTCACCAGCGGGCAGAATTTCCGCAGGTCGGCGATGGTCTGCTGCATGGCCGGGTCGTTGTAGTGGCCGGTCACGTCGACGAAGAAGTAGTAGTCCCACGGGCGTTTCTTGCTGGGCCGCGACTCGATCTTGGTGAGGTTGATGCCGCGCTCGGCGAGGGGCATGAGCATCTTGAGCAGCGAGCCGGAGTGGGCCGAGGCCTCGTCGCCGAGCGAGATGAGCAGACTGGACATGTCGCGGCCGTTACTGACGGAGCCGGAGGCCTTCTTGCCGATGACAAAGAAGCGGGTGGTGTTGTCGGACTTGTCCTGGATGTTTTTGACGACGACAGGCACGCCGTAGTGTTGGGCGGCCAGCTCGCCGGCGACGGCGGCGGTCCCGGCGGTCTCGCCGGCGATCTGCACGGCGCGGGTGGTGCTGGGGGCGTCGATGAGCTGGGCGTGCGGCAGGTGGCGCTGGAGCCAATGGCGGCACTGGGCGAGGGCCTGGTCCTTGGAGTAGACGCGCTCGATTTTTTCGAGCGGCTCGCAGCTGATCAGGGCGTGGCTGATGTCGAGGTAGAGCTGCGCGACGATCTTGAGGTCGCTCTCGACGAAGTTGTCTAGGGCCTCGCGCACGCTGCCCTCGGTGGAGTTCTCGATGGGGATGACGGCGTAGTCGGCCTCGCCTTTTTCGACGGCGGTGAAGATGTCGCCGATGGTGGCCATGGCGTGGTAGTCGACGCTGGCGCCGAACTTCTTCATCGCGGCCGAGTGCGTGTAGGAGGCCTCGGGACCGAGGTAGGCGATGAGCAGCGGCTTTTCGAGGGCGATGGCCGCGGACATGATCTCGCGGTAGATGGCCTGGAGCGCCTCGTTTTTGATCGGGCCTTCGTTGAGGCCGAGGACCTTGCGGAAAACGGCGTCCTCGCGCTCGGGCACGTAGATGTCGCCGCCGACGCTGCGCTTGAGCCGGCCGATCTCGGAGGCGTGGGTGAGGCGTTCGTTGAGCAGGCGGACCAGCTCGCGGTCGATGCGGTCGATGTTTTCCCGGATGGGTTGAAGGGCGTCGTCCATGGGGTTGGCTCAGGTTTTTTCGGGTTCGGTCTCGTCCCGGTCCGGGGCGGCGGAGTCGGTGGCGACGTGTTCCTCGTGCTCGATCTCGACGGACTCGAAGTTGGGCGAATCGCCTTCGCCTTCCTCGAGCGGCAGACCCATTTCGGCGTCGGCGGGCGGGCGGACGTTGGCGGCGGTGTTGAGCCACTCGTCGATCTGCCGCGGCGAGAGCACGTCGGAGGCGGGCAGTTCGACCAGAGATTTCACGCCGACGTATTCGAGGAATTTGTCGGTGGTGCCGTATTGCAGCGGACGGCCGGGGAGGTCGGCGCGGCCGACGATGTAGACCAGTTCGCGTTCAAGGAGTTTGTTGAGGCCGGCCTCGGCCGAGACGCCGCGAATGGCCTCGATCTCGGAACGCGTCACCGGCTGGCGATAGGCGACGATGGCCATCGTTTCCAGGGCAGACTGGGAAAGCTTCACCGGCGGCGGTTCGTCGCGCAGGATGCGGATCCAGCGGGCAAAGCGCGGATGCGTGACCAGCCGGTAGCCGTTGGCGCCCTCGATGAGCAGGTAGAGGTCGTTGGCCTCCTTGAACTCGGCGGCCAGCGCGTCCATCGCCTCACGAATCTGCGAGGCGGTGATCAGCGAAGGCACGTCGCCGTAGAGATCGGCGTCGGTCGGCTCGGGAGCCAACTCGTCGGATGATTCAACCAGAGCCTCGCCGGAGGCGGCCTCGACCGGCGGTTCATCGGAGCCGGCGGACTCCTCCTCGGGCTTGCTCGCCGGAGTCTGGTCGTGGAAACGCGCAAAGACGGCTTGGATGTCTTTGGTGGAGAGCGGCTGACTCGATGAGAAGAGCAGCGCTTTGAGCACAAGTTTCAGGTTGAACGCCATGCGGGGGAAACTGCGCACTGAAAGGCCGCGCCGAAGGCCAAGCAATCCCGAAAACCGCGCCGACATGGGACTTGCCGCCAGGGTGGGCGATTGGTTTGTTCTCGACCTTTAATCCCATGTGCCAACAGCCCTCCGCCTTCCCCCGCCCGCACTCCGCCGTCGTCGTTGACGGCAATGACCGCGCCCCCGCCCGCTCCATGCTCCGTGCGGTCGGCTTCACGGATGATGATTTCAACAAGCCTCAGATCGCCGTCGCCTCGAACGCCAGCGACATGACGCCCTGCAACGTCCACCTCGGCGAGCTCCGCGAGCACGCCCGCAAGGGCGTCAACGCCGCCGGCGGCAAGGCCGTCTATTTCAACACCATCACCGTCACCGACGGCATCAGCATGGGCACGCAGGGCATGCGCTACTCGCTCGTGTCCCGCGACGTCATCGCCGACTCCATCGAGACCGCCGTCGCCGCGGAGGGCTTTGACGGCCTCGTCGCCATCGGCGGTTGCGACAAGAACATGCCCGGCGCGATGATCGCCATCGCCCGCCTCAATCGCCCCGCCGTCTTCATCTACGGCGGCACCATCCTCCCCGGCTTCGCCGCCTCCGACTGCGACAAAAAGAAGCCCCTCGACATCGTCTCCGTCTTCGAGGCCGTCGGCAAACACGCCAAGGGCGAACTCGACGACGCCGGCCTAAAGGAAATCGAGGCCGCCGCCATCCCCGGTCCCGGCTCCTGCGGCGGCATGTATACCGCCAACACCATGGCCTCCGCCATCGAGGCCCTCGGCATGTCCCTGCCCAACAGCTCCGCGCAGACCGCCGTCGGCAAGGAAAAGCGCGAGGACTGCGAACGCGCCGGCGCGGCCGTCATGGCCATGCTGAAAAAAGGCATCAAGCCCCGCGACATCCTCACGCGAAAGGCCTTTGAGAACGCCATTACCGTCTGCCTCGCACTCGGCGGTTCCACCAACCTCATCCTGCACCTGCTCGCCATCGCGCACTCCGCCGAGGTCGAGCTCAGCCTCGAAGACTTCAAGGTCATCGGCGAAAAAGTTCCTCTGCTCGCCGACGTGAAACCCTTCGGGAAATACGGCATGGCCCACCTCATCCGCATCGGCGGCATCCGCCCAATGATGAAGATGCTCCTGGATCGCGGCATGTTGCACGGCGACTGCCTCACCGTCTCCGGCGAGACCATCGCCGAGACGCTCAAGGACGTGCAACCCTACCCCGCGTATCCGTCCGAGCAGGACATCATCCGCCCTTGGGACGATCCCATCAAGGCCAGCACCCACCTGCGCGTGCTCCACGGCAACCTCGCCCCCGGCGGCGCGGTCGGCAAGATCACCGGCAAGGAAGGCCTCTACTTCAAAGGCACCGCCAAGGTCTACGAAGGCGAGGAGGACGCGCTGCACGGCATCCTCCGCGGCGACGTGGTCAAAGGCGACGTGGTCGTCATCCGCAACGAAGGCCCCGTCGGCGGCCCCGGCATGCGCGAGATGCTCTCGCCCACGTCCGCCGTTGCCGGCCGCGGCCTCATCAAGGATGTTGCCCTCATCACAGACGGCCGCTTCTCCGGCGGCTCGCACGGCTTCGACGTCGGCCACATCACCCCCGAGGCCGCCAAGGGCGGTCCCATCGGCATCGTGCGCAACGGCGACCTCATCGAGATCGACGCGGTGAAGAACACCATCTCGCTGCTCATCCCCGACGACGACTACGCCGCCCGTATGGCGGCCTACACGCCGCTCCCGCCCAAGGAAACCCGCGGCGTCCTGGCCAAATACGCCAAACTCGTCGCCACCGCCTCCGAAGGCGCCGTGACCGACAAGTATCTGTGATCGCCCCATCAAAGGCGCCGCCCACCCCGGCGGCGCTTTTTTCGTCCGTTTAATAACCATTGCGATCTCAGGCCCAACGGCCCGCCCCTCCCAAGCAACAGCCCCGCTTCATCGTAACCACAGAAACTTTTCATCCCGTCCGCTCAGCCCAGTCTCGTCTGGCCGCGCGCCGGTTCCCAAGCTAACCCTCCCGTTCCTCCCATCATGTCCTCCTGGTCACGCTTCAAAACCCACTACCACCACAACGCCGAGCTCGGGCTCTCCCTCGACATCAGCCGCATCCCGTTCCCGGACGACTTCCTCGCCAAGATGGAGCCCGCCATGCAATCGGCCTTCGACGACATGGCCGCGCTCGAAAACGGCGCCATCGCCAACCCCGACGAAGGCCGCATGGTCGGCCACTACTGGCTGCGCAACGCCGGCCTCGCCCCCTCAACCGAACTGCGCGAAGCCATCACCGGCACGCTCGCCGACATGAAGGCCTTCGCCGCCAAGGTTCACTCCGGCGAGATCGCCCCCGCCCCCGGCAAGAAATTCACCCAACTGCTCGTCGTCGGCATCGGCGGCTCGGCCCTCGGCCCGCAGTTCGTCAACCATGCCCTCGGCCAACCCGGCCTGGACAAACTCGCCGTCTCCTTCTTCGACAACACCGACCCCGACGGCATGGACTACGTCCTCGCCTCGCTCTCCGGCAAACTCGCCGAGACCCTCGTCGTCGTCATCTCCAAGTCCGGCGGCACCGTCGAGACCCGCAACGGCATGCTCGAGTCCGCCGCCGCCTTCAAAGCCGCCGGCCTCGACCACGCCAAGCACTTCGTCGCCGTCACCGGCGAAGGCTCCAAGCTCGAAAAAATCGCCATCGCCGAAGGCTGGCTCGCCCGCTTCCCCATGTGGGACTGGGTCGGCGGCCGCACCTCCGAACTCTGCGCCGTGGGCCTGCTGCCCGCCGCCCTCCAGGGCCTCGACATCCAGGCCATGCTCGACGGTGCCGCCGCCATGGACGAGGCCACCCGCATTCGCTCCACCAAGGACAACCCCGCCGCCCTGCTCGCCCTCATGTGGCACTTTGCCACCGACGGCAAAGGCACCAAGGACATGGTCATCCTCCCCTACAAAGACCGCCTGCTGCTCTTCTCCCGCTACCTCCAGCAGCTGGTCATGGAGTCGCTCGGCAAGGAGCTCGACCTCCAGGGCAACAAGGTCAACCAGGGCATCGCCGTCTACGGCAACAAGGGCTCGACCGACCAGCACGCCTACGTGCAGCAGCTTCGCGACGGCGTGAACAACTTCTTCGTCACCTTCATCGAAGTCCTCAAGGACCGCGCCGGCACCTCCTTCGACGTCGAGCCCGGCGTCACCACCGGCGACTACCTGCAAGGCTTCTACCTCGGCACCCGCGACGCCCTCAGCCAGAACGACCGCGCGTCCGTCACCATCACCGTGACCGACGTTTCCCCCCGCACGCTCGGCATGCTGATCGCGCTCTATGAGCGCGTCGTCGGTTTGTATGCCTCTCTCATCGGCATCAACGCCTACCACCAGCCGGGCGTCGAGGCCGGCAAGAAGGCCGCCACCGCTGTCATCGAGCTCAAGCTCAAGCTCTCCGCCGCCCTCCAGTCCGGCGCTCCCCGCACCGCCGAGGCCCTCGCGGCCGAGGTTGGCGGCGACCCCGAGCTCGCCTTCAAGATCCTCGAGCACCTCGCCGCCAACGGTGGCGCCGCCAAGACCGCCGGCGCGACGCCCTTCGAGGCGACCTACGCCGCGGCCGGCTAGAACGTTCCCACACCCGTCGTTTGCCAAACCGGACAATACATTGCAGTATTGTCCGGTTTTCATTTTTACCTTTCCAAAAGCCCCCCGGCGGGCAATTTCTCACCCCTTATTATCCCCCTATGAAGAAACTCACCCTTACCCTCTGCATCGTCGCGATTCTTGGTGCCGCCGCCTCCGCCTTCTTTTACATCCAGATTGGCAACACCAAGCAGCAGCTGAGCGACGACCTGTCCGCCGAGTCTTCCCGCGCCGCCGCCCTTGAGGCAGACCTCGCCAAGAGCAAGGAGCAGGCCGCCAATCTCCAGCAAAAGCTGACCCAGGTCGACAGCGAGCTCGGCGACGCCAAGTCCCGCCTCAGCTCCTCCGAGGCCCGCGCCGTGCAGATCAACCGCGACCTCACCCAGGTTCGCAGCCAGCTCACCACCAAGGAACAGGCCGCCCAGGATGCCCAGCAGCAGATCGAGCAGCTGCGCTCCGAACTCGTGAAGGCCCGCCTCAACACCACCGGCGGCTCCCCCGAGGAGCTTGAGCAATACAAGCAGACCATCGCCGGCCTCGAGGCCCGCATTCAGGAACTCCAGAGCCGCACCTCCTCCACCGGTGCGATCACCGGCAACACCACCACCCCCGGCAGCACCGCCGCCGCCTCCGGCGAAACCCTCGCCGCCACCGGCAGCACCCTGCCCGCCAACTTCACCACCCAGGTCGCCAGCGTCGGTCCGATGAACGCGTTCGTCGTGCTCTCCTTCGGCTCGAACGACGGCGCCCAGGCCGGCCAGAACTTCACCATCGTGCGCAACGGCGAGGAAATCGCCCGCGCCCAGGTCAGCGAGGTCAAGGAAGGCTACGCCATCGCCCAGGTCATCCCCGCCACCATCAAGAGCGCCCTGCGCGCCGGCGACGGCGCCGCCGCGGTCGGCCCTCGCTCCTGATCCCGTTTCTCTTCCCAGCATGATCCGCCGCCAACGCCTTTTGCTCGCCCTGCTCGCCCTCGCCGGCGCCGCCGCCCTCGCCGGCTGCACCGCCAAGCCCAAGGAGGAATCGTCCATCCCCTGGAGCCGGCCGGCATCGTGGGAAGGCCAGGCGCCCGGGTTCGGCGGGTTCGGCTCACCGGGCGTTCGCTGAAGAGCGTTGTTTTTCCCAACCGGCATCCGCGCGATGCCGGTTTTTTTGCGTCCGCACGATTGCCCCCGTCCACCGCCGTCCGCACAACTCTTCGCATGTCCGCGCCCGCCGCCAACAGCTCGCTCACCCCGCAACCGGGTCACCTCTATGTCGTGGCCACGCCGATCGGCAACCTCGCCGATCTCACCGAGCGCGCGCGGGCCATCCTCGGCACCGTCGATCTGGTCGCCTGCGAGGACACCCGCAACACCGGCGGCCTGCTCTCCCGCCTCGGCCTGCACCGGCCGCTGACGGCCTACCACGACCACAACGAAACCGCGGTCGCCGAGCAGCTGGCCGACCAGATCGCCGCGGGCAAGTCCATCGCCGTGGTCAGCGACGCCGGCACGCCCGGCATCAGCGATCCCGGCTTTCGCATCGTGCGCGCCTGCCGCCGGCGCGGTCTGCCGGTCGTGCCCGTGCCGGGCGCCTGCGCCGTCGCCGCCGCGCTCAGCGCCGGCGGACTGCCGACCAACGGCTTTCTGTTCGCCGGCTTCCTTCCGGCCAAGAGCGCCGCGCGCATCGCCTTTCTGGAAAAGTATCGGGATTTCGACTACACGCTGGCGCTCTACGAGAGCTGCCATCGCATCGAGAAGTTCGCCGCCGAGATCGTCGGCACGCTCGGCCCGGATCGCGTCGTCTGCATCGCCCGCGAGGTGACCAAACTCCACGAGACCATCCTAGTCGGACCGGCCGGCGAGGTCCGCGAGCGCCTGCTCAAGGGCAGCCTCAAGGGCGAGTTCGTCGTGCTCATCGCCCCGGCCGGTTTCACGTTGTGATTTTTGGGGTTGGGTAACCACGAAGGACCCGAAGGCACACTAAGAACAATCCGTCAGGAATAGGCGTGCGGAAGGTTTCCAATCGCAAAGACGCGTCTGCAGAGCCGCCCGCCCCAACTTCGTGTCCCTTGGTGACCTTCGTGGTTAAAAAAGCCGCCGGCTCTTCCCCATCGCGCACTTTCCATCCGCGCGATTCGCGTGTTTCGTGATGCATCATGTCCACGTCCGCCGCGCCCGTCGTTACCATCATTGATATCGGGTCCAACTCCATAAAAGTCCTTGTCGCGACCAAGGACGCCGCCGGACGCGTCACCGCGCTCAAGACCCGCACGATCGACGCACGCATCAGCCGCGGCATCAGCCAGACGCCACCCCGCCTCGGCGAGGAGGGCATGGCCGCCGGTCTCGACGCCATCCGCGAGTTGCTGGCCACCGCCGCGCCCTTTGCCCCGGCCAGGACCGTGCTGGTCGCCACCAGCGCCGTGCGCGACGCGGTCAACGGAACCGAGTTTCGTGAACGCGTGCTCGCCGCCACCGGCCAGGCCATCCGCGTTCTCAACGGCGACGAGGAGGCCAACCTCATCGGCCTCGGGCTCACCTGCGATCCCGCGCTGGGCCACCTGCGCGACTTCCTGGTCTTTGATCTCGGCGGCGGCAGCCTCGAGTGCCTGCGCTTTGAGAATCGCGCCATCGTGCAGGCCATGAGCCTGCAGCTGGGCTGCGTGCGCCTGACCGAACGGTTCATCGCGGACCCGGCCGCGCCGCTCGATCAAACCGAGTCGATCAACCTCGCCAGGCACGTGCGCGACACGCTCAAGGCGGCCGGTTTTCGTTGTCCGCTCGGTGGCGGTTTCGACGCGGTGTTCACCGGCGGCAGCATGACCAGCGTGCGCGCCATCAAGGGCGCGTTGCACGGCGTGCGCATGGAGGACACGCCCGCGGTGGTGGCGACCGAGACGCTGGAGCACCTGCTCGATGAACTCGCCCCGCTGACGCTGGAGGAGCGCCGCGCGATGCCCGGTATGCCCGCCGCGCGGGCCGATGTTTTCCCCGCCGCGCTCGTCACCATGCTGGCCGTCGCCGACCATGCCGGCATCGGGCGTTTCCATCACTCGCTGCACAACCTGCGCTGGGGCCTGGCCGCCGAGGCGTTGGGCTGAACAACCGGGACCGGACCACACAAGGGCCGGCACGCCGGGCGGCTCAGGCGCCGGGGGCGATGCCGCGCTCGCTCTTGGCGGCGAAGTCCAGGATGCGCGTGAACTCGCCGGTGGCGGAGTGTTCGTGGGCGCGCAGCTTGTCGAGCGCCTGGGTGCGATTGAGGCCGTCGCGGAAGAGCACGCGGTGAATGAGTTTCACCCGCTCCAGCTGGTCGGGGGTGAAGCCTTTGCGCTCGAGGCCGACCTTGTTGAGCGCGCGGATGACCGCGGGCTGACCATCGGCGATGAAGAACGGGACGATGTCCTGCACGACCTTGGCGAAGGCGCTGATCATGGCGTAGGCGCCGACGCGGCAAAACTGGTGGATGCCGGCGCCGCCGCCGACGGTGACGTGGTCCTCGATGGTCACGTGCCCGGCGATCAGGACCGAGTTGCTCATCACGATGTGGTTGCCGAACACACAGTCGTGGGCGATGTGGCCGTAGGCGAGAAACGTGTTGTCGTCGCCGATGGTCGTGAAGTCGCCGTCGTTGGTGGCGGCGTGCACGGTGAAGTATTCGCGAAAGACGTTGCGCGCGCCGATGCGCACGCCGGGGTTGCCGCCCTTGTATTTGAGATCCTGCGTCTTCGCGCCGATGTTCGCGTAGGGGAAGATGTCGCACGCGGGGCCGAGGATGGTGTTGCCCTCGACCGAGGCGTGGTGCTGCACGCGGGTGCGGTCGCCGAGCCGCACGCCGGCGCCGACGAAGGCGAAGGGGCCGACCGAGACGTCGGCGCCGAGCTCGGCGCCGGACTCGACCACGGCGGTGGGGTGGATGGTGGTGGCCATGGAGGGTGAAGACTTAGTCGACCTGGCTTTCGTCGATGATGGCGAACATCAGCTCGGCGGAGGAAACGACCTGACCGTCGACCGTGCAGGTGACCTCGGCCTGGGCGAGCTTGGTGCCGCGGGCCTTGAGCAGGCGGGCGTTGATGATCAACTGGTCGCCGGGGCGGACCGGCTTGCGGAACTTTACCTTGTCGGCGCTCATGAAGAGCGTCGCCTTGCCCTCGGCGCTGCCGCGGCGGAGCATGAGGATACCGGCGGCCTGGGCCATGGCCTCGAGCTGGAGCACGCCGGGCATGACGGGGTTGCCCGGGAAGTGGCCTTGGAAAAAGGGCTCGTTGATGCTGACGTTCTTGATCGCGACCAGTTCGTTTTCGCCGATGAACTCGACCACGCGATCAATCATCACGAACGGATAGCGATGCGGCAGCATGTCGAGGATGCGGCGGACATCGAGCGAGGTCTCGGTAGGCTGGATGGTGGTCGGGCGGGGCTTCTTCTTCGGGCCCTTGAGCTTTTCCTGGAGCTTGGCGAAGAGGACCTTGGTCAGCTCGGCGTTGATGGCGTGGCCGGGCAGCGTGGCGATGATGTGGGCCTTGATCGGCGCGCCGAGCAGCGTGATGTCGCCGACGATATCGAGGATCTTGTGACGCACGAACTCGTCCTTAAAGCGCAGGCCTTCCTTGGAGAGGATCTTGTCGCCCTTGAGCACGACGGCGCAGTCGAGCGAGCCGCCCTTGATCTTGCCCATCTTGATGAGGGGCTCGATGTCCTCGTAGACGGTGAAGGTGCGCGCGGCGGCGATCTGGGTGGTGAACGAATCCGGGGTGATCTCGATGGTGAGGTGCTGGGCGTGCACGCCGCGGTCGTCGGCGGAGGTGCAGGTGATCTTGAAGCGGTCGCAGGGCAGCGCGATGAGCGAGCTGCGGTCGCGTTGCACGGAGACGGGCTCCTCGAGGGTGAAGTATTCGCGCTCGGCGTCCTGCTCGACGGGGTCGCCCTCCATGATGAGGTTGACGAAGGGCTTGGCGGAGCCGTCGACGATGGGCGGCTCGTTGGCGTTCATCTCGATGAGCACGTTGTCCAGACCGCAGCCGTGCAACGCGGCGAGCACATGCTCGACGGTGTGGATGCGGGCGTGGCCCTGCTCGATGGTGGTCTGGCGAACGAGGTCGGTGACGAGGTCGACGCGGGGCTTGATCTCGGGGGCGCCGTTGAGATCGATGCGCTTGAAGACGTAACCGTGGTTCACGGGGGCGGGCTTCAGCGTCAGGGTGACGTCTTCGCCGGTGTGAAGGGCTTTGCCGGTGATGGAGACTTCGCGGGCGAGGGTGCGTTGTTTCATGGACGTTGCAAAAGGGTCAGTCTGCCCAAGCCGTCCTCGCAAGCGCAAGTCCCTAGTCGGACAGCGGCCGGGAATGACCCGCGTTGGGCGCGCCCTTGACACCGGCGGAGGACGCCGGTTATTCGGTTTTCTTTTGTAAACCCGCTCACCCACCCGAGAAATTCTTATGCCCAACGCCAACGAAATTCGCAAAGGCCAAGTCATCAAATACAACGGCGAGGCCCACCTCGTCATGGAGACCATGCACCGCACGCCGGGCAACCTGCGCGCCTTCGTGCAGGTCAAGATGCGCAATCTCCGCTATGGCAAGTCGCTCGACCAGCGCTTCAACTCGGCCGACACCATCGAGGTCATGCCGACCGAGAAAAAGACCCTCGAGTTCAGCTACATGGACCGCGACGTCTACGCGTTCATGGATCCCGAGACCTACGAGACCATCGAGCTTTTCGAGGCCCTCGTCGGCGACGCCAAGAACTACCTGACCGCCAACGGCAAGGTCGACGTGCTCTACGTCGACGGCACCCCCCTCACCCTCGAATTGCCCAGCTCCGTGACCCTCAAGGTCACCGAGAGCGCCGACGGCCTCAAGGGCGACACCGCCTCCAACGTGCAAAAGCCCGCCACCATGGAAACCGGCCTGATCGTGCAGGTCCCCCTCTTCATCAAGGAAGGCGAGATGCTCAAGATCAGCACCGCCGACGGCTCCTACATGGGCCGCGCCTGATTGGCGGCACCTGCATCCGTTTCAAAAAACAAAAAGCCCGCGCCGTCACCGGTCGCGGGCTTTTTTGCGGACGTTCCTTGTCCTCCCGGAGCGCGAGCTTTAGGCGCCGGCCTTCAGTCCGGCCAGCGCACGGTGATAAGTCTCGTCTAGTCCGGCGGTGGAATCGACGGACATCTTCAGGTCGCTGACGAGACCGTCCTTCAAACCGTAGACCCAGGCGTGGACCTTGACCTGCTGGCCGCGATCCCAGGCGTCGCGCACGACGGTGGTCTGGGCGACGTTGAGTGCCTGCTCGATCGCGTTGAGTTCGCAGAGGCGGTCTACCTGGGCACCTTCGCCGCGCGGAGCGACCGCCTCGAGCACGGACTGGTGTTTGTCGCGCACGTCCTGCACATGGCGCAGCCAGTTGTCGACCAGGCCGTGCCGGTCGCCGCGCAGGGCGGAGCGCACGCCGCCGCAACCGTAGTGGCCCACGACCATGATGTGTTTCACCTTGAGCACATCGACGGCGAACTGGATCACGCTGAGGGCGTTGAGGTCGGCGTGAACGACGACGTTGGCCACGTTGCGATGCACGAAGAGTTCGCCGGGCAGCAGGTCCACGATCTCGTTGGCGGGCACGCGGCTGTCGGCGCATCCGATCCAAAGGTATTCGGGTGATTGCTGGCGGGAGAGTTTTTCGAAAAAGCCCGGGTCTTGGGCGCGGATCTTTGCCGACCAGGCTTTGTTTTGGGCGAAGAGGGTTTCGAGTTCCGACATGGTGACACGCAACGTCGCGAGCGAATGAAGTTTGTCCACTCCAAATCATCAGCCGGCCTTGTGGGACGCGCGGGACGCAAAAAAAGCCCCGGTTCATTTGAACCGGGGCCGGAGTGAATCGAGACGGACCGATCAGGCCACTCGCTCGACGACGAGCGGGGGCGGGGTCGGGCGCTTCGGCGCGAGGCGGTAGGCGTCCTTGAAGTAACCGAGGGCGGCCTCGAGCTTGGACTCGTCATTGTAGTGGATCATCATGAGCGGCTCGCCCTGCTTGACCTGGGTGCCGACCTTCTTGATCTCGGAGACGCCGACGGCGTAGTCGATCTTGTCGGAGGGCTTTTCCTTGCCGGCGCCGAGCAGATGCACGCCGCGGGCGATCATGGCCGCGTTGATCGTGTGCACGTAGCCGCGCTTGGGGGCGGGGAGCTTGCGGATGTATTTCGCCTTCGGGAATTTGTCCGGATTGTCGATGTAGGTGGTGTCGCCGCCCTGGGCCTTGACGAGCTCCTTGAACTTCTCGAGGGCGGAGCCGTCGGTGAGGTGGCGTTGCACAGTCTGCTTGGCGGAGAGCGTGGAGCCGGCGACGCCGGCGAGGCGGACGATCTCCATGCCGAGCTTGAGCACGAGTTCCTGCATGTCCTCGGGGCCTTCGCCCTTGAGCAGCTGGATGGCTTCCTTGACTTCGAGGGCGGTGCCCACGCTGTCGCCGAGCGGCTGGTTCATGTCGGTGACGAGGGCGACGCAGCGGCGCTTCATGGAGCGGCCGACGCGGGTCATGGAGCGGGCGAGTTGCTTGGCCTGCTCCAGGTCCTTGATGAAGGAGCCGTTGCCCCACTTCACGTCGATTACGAGACCTTCGGAGCCTTCGGCGAGCTTCTTGGAGAGCACCGAGCCAGTGATCAGCGGGAGGCTGGGGATGGTGCCGGTCTCCTTGCGCAGTTCGTAGAACTTGGCGTCGGCCGGGGCAAGATCCTCGCTCTGCGCGACGATGGCGCCGTTGATCTTGGCGAGCTGCGCGACGAACGCCTCGATGGAGATGTCGGTCTTGAGGCCGGGAATGGAGGCGAGCTTTTGCAGGGTGCTGATGACGTAGTCGTGCTCGTTGCCGCACATCATGGGCACCACGACGCCGCTGGCCATGGCGAGCGGGACAAGGACGAGGGAGGTTTTGTCACCGACGCCGCCGGTGGAGTATTTGTCGATCTTCGGCTTGGCGATATCGGAGAGGTCGATGACCTCGCCGGAAAGCATCATTTCCTCGGTCAGGATGGCCGTCTCCTGGGCGGACATCTGCTGGAAGTAGATCGCCATCAAAAGGGCGGCCAACTGGTGCTGGGGCATCTCTCCGTCGAGGGTGGAGTCGATGATGTAGCGAATCTCTTCCTGGGTGAATTCCTGCCCGTCGCGCTTTTTCTCGATCAGGTAGTTGAACGAGGGCTTGATGAACCTCCGTTGAGGAATGGTGCGTTTCGTCATGTGTAGTTGATAGGAAAATCCGTGGCAGTGAGCGGTTAGGCCGTAAAAGTTTAAAAGCAAACGTCTGTCATGGAAATGTCGAGACAATTTCCGGAGTGGCCGGTGGTGCGTCGGTGGCGACTGCGCGCTTAACTCCGCGCTTGCCGGCCCGCGTCACCGGGACGTTGATTGGCGGAATGTCCGCACCGTTTCACATCGCCACCGCCCTGGATGCCGCCCTCAAGTCCGCCGCCGCCGCGGCCGGGTTCGACGCCGCGACGTTTTCGCCGGAGGTCCGCACCACGGACCCCAAGCACGGCGACTATCAGGCCAACGGGGTGCTCGGCTACGCCAAGCGCGCCGGCCAAAACCCGCGCGCCCTCGCCACCAGCCTCGTGGCGGCGCTGCCCGCCGATGTGACCGCCGACTTCGAGACCGCGGTGGCCGGGCCGGGCTTCATCAACTTCACCCTGCGCCCCGCCGCCATCGGTCGCTGGCTCGGTGCCTACGGTTCCCCCGAGTCGCTCGCCGCCGGAGCGGGCGCCACCCTCGCCGGCCGCACCTGGATACTCGACTACAGCTCGCCCAACACCGCCAAGCAGATGCACGTCGGCCACCTGCGCTCGGCCGTGATCGGCGAAGCCATCGCCCGACTGGCCGCGTTCAACGGCGCCAGGGTCATCCGCGACAACCACATCGGCGACTGGGGCACCCAGTTCGGCAAAATCATCTGGGCCTACAAACAGGCTCAGTCCTCCGACGCCGCCGCGCTGGAAGCCGCCCTTGCCGCCGCTCCCTTGGAGGAATTCGAACGCCTCTACAAAGTCGGCAACACCGCCTCCGAGAACGACCCCGCCGCGTTGACCGCCGCCCGCGAGGAACTGGTCCGCCTGCAGGCCGGCGACGCCGAAAACGTCGCCATCTGGAAACGCATCAGCGCCGTCTCGCTCGACGCCTTTCAGAAAATCTACGACCGCCTCGGCATCCGCTTCGACGAGACCCTCGGCGAAAGTTTCTACAACGACAAGGTCGAGCAAATCTACCACGAGCTCACCGAGACCGGCCTCGCCGGGGAAAGCCAGGGCGCACTCGTCGTGTTTCACCCCGAGCACCCGCGCTTCAAGACCCAGCCGTTCATCATCCGCAAGTCCGACGGCGCCGCCAACTACGCCTCCACCGACCTCGCCACGATTCTGTATCGCGCGCAGCACTTCGGCGCGACCGACACCCTCTACGTCGTCGACAAGCGTCAGGGCGACCACTTCGAGCAGCTCTTCATCACCGCGCGGAAATGGTTTGAAAAAACCGGCCGCGCCCTCCCCCGGCTCGAACACGTCGACTTCGGCACCGTGCTCGGCGAAAACGGCCGCCCGCTCAAGACCCGTGACGGCGAAAACATCAAGCTGAAGGACCTCCTCGGCGAGGCCGTCGAACGCGCCCTCAAACTCGTCGCCACCCGCGGCGGCGACCTCCCGCCCGAGGAGCAGCGCGCCATCGCCGAGATCGTCGGCGTCGGCTCGGTGCAATACGCGGACCTCTCGCAAAACCGCTCCAGCGACTACCTGTTCTCCTGGGACAAGATGATCTCCCTCGAAGGCAACACCGCCGCCTACCTCCTCTACGCCGTCGCCCGCATCCACTCCATCTTCCGCAAGCTCGATCTCGCTCCCGAATCACTCGCCGACGGGGAGACCGCTCCGGTCACTCCCGCCGAGATCGCCCTCGCCCGCAAACTCGTGAAATTCGCCGATGCCGTGACCCTCGCCATCGGCCAACTCCGTCCGCACTTCCTCTGTCTCTATCTCTACGAGCTCGCCGGCGAGTTCAGCGCCTTCTACGCCGCCGAGAAGGTCGCGGTCGACGACCCCGCCGACCGCGCGCGGCGCCTCGGTCTCTGCGCCCGCACCCTGCTCGTGCTCGAAACCGGCCTCGGCCTGCTCGGGCTGCGCACCCTCCGCCGCATGTGAACCGGCACCGACCGGGCCCACCTCGTCGGACCGATTTGTAAAACACCCTTGCGGGACCGCCCGCCCTTCCGCATCTAAGGACGCAATCCCATGTCCACGCAGGAATTCTACATTCGCCAAGCCAGCGAAAGCGAGGCCCGCGGCCCTTTCAGCCGTGAACAACTCGTGTCCCTCGCCGAAAACGGTCAGGTCACCCGCGAGACTCTCTACTACGAGGCCAACACCGAGCAATGGGTGGCCATCGGCGACAACCACGAGCTCGTCGCCGAGCTCTACCCGGAAAAGAAGATCCTCCGTGTCCGGGCCAAGGAAACCATCGCGTCGCTCAACACCAGCCACGAGAACGACCGGCCCATCACCGTCAACGACATGCTCGCCGCCGCCGAGGGCCGCACCGAGGATACCAAGGACAAGCTCGATCCGCGCATCGCCGCCGGCCTCGCCGGCACCATCGGTCGCTACGCCGCCCTGGTGATGCTTCTGGTCAGCGCCGCCACCTTCGCCCTGCCCGCCATCGACGAACTCACCGCCCTCGACTGGATCGGCCTGCTGCACAAGCCCCTGGCCTACGTCGCCATTCTCGATCTCTTCCTCGCCATCCTGCTCGCGCTGCAGGTCGTGACGATCTACCCCTTCATCCGCTTCCGCGCCGCCCTGATCCTCGGCTACATGGGCTTCCTCTGTTACCTTCAGGGCGACCTTCTGCACCTCGCCGCCGCCGCCGCCGCGGGCGCCGGTCTCTACCTCTGCACCGTCTCCCGAAGTCTGGTGCTCAGCGGAGTCGCCGCACTGATCGGCCTGGCCGGCAACGCGGTGCTCGCACTGCAAAGCATCAACGGCACTCCCTGAGCGCCGCCACCACCATGAGCGCGCTCCTCGACCTCGGGCATCGCCTGCGGCGGATCTACACCACCGACATCTGGCGGACCGACAACCTGCAGGACCGCTCCCCCCGCGGCCTGTTCTACGCCGTGCTCCGCGTGGTCTCGATCACCATCAGCGGCCTGATTGAAAACAAGGCCGCCAGCCGCGCCGCCGCGCTCAGCTTCAGCTCCATGCTCGGACTCGGTCCGCTCGTCGCCATCACCGTGCTCGTCGCCGGCTTCATGCTCGACAAGCAGGACCCCGACCTCGCCGCCAAGACCCTCAGCGGCATCATCGAAAAAGTCGCCCCCCAGATCAGCCAGCTGCAATCCGCCGGCTCCTTGCCCGCCGACCCCGGAGCCACCCCCAACACCATCGTCAGCGGCACCGCCCAGGCCGCCGGCACCCAGGCCGCGGAAAGCGAACTCGTGCAGATGATCGACGGCTTCATCGCCGGCTCGCAAAACAGCGCGGTCGGCGTCTTCGGCGCGCTCACCCTCATCCTCATCGTGCTGCAACTCTTCACCTCGGTGGAGACCTCGTTCAACGACATCTGGGGCGTGCGCCGCGGCCGCTCGTGGCTCATGCGGATCGTCTTTTACTGGACCGTGCTCACGCTCGGCTCGGTGCTGTTCTTCGCGGCCGTCACCGGCCTCTCCGCCGGCGCGATCTTCAACGCGTTCGAAAGCAAGATGCCCTACGGCTCCGAACTGGTCGCCGTGCTCAAGTTCTCCCTGCCCGCCGGCTCCCTGCTGCTGCTCGTCGGCATGCTCACGCTCTTCTACCGCGCGATCCCCAACACCCACGTCATGTGGCGCGCGGCCCTGCTCGGCGCCGTCACCGTGGCGCTCTTGCTGGTGCTGAACAACTTTCTCGCCTTCCTCTACCTCAAGCGCGTCGTCCTGCAAAAAAGCCTCTACGGCTCGCTCGGCATCCTGCCCATCCTCATGTTTGGGCTCTACGTCTTCTGGTTCTTCGTCCTGCTCGGCGGCCAGGTCAGCTACGCCTTTCAAAACGTCCATTTTCGCAACAGCCAGGCCGCCTGGAACACCCTCGCCGAGTCCATGCGCGAGCGACTCTCGCTCGGCGTCTTCCTGCACATCGCGCGCCGCTTCCAAGACTGCCAGCCGCCGGCCAGCGCCTCGCAGGTCGGCGCCATCCTCGGCGTGCCCAACCAGATCCTCAACGAGTGCATCTCCCGCCTCGTCGCCATGGGCCTGCTCACCCCCGTGCCCATCGCCGAGGACACCACCGGCACCGACCCCGGCTACCAGCCCGCCCGCCCCCTGCACCGCCTGACCCTGGCGGGATTCAAGCGCCTCGACGACAACCACGGCGGCGACCCCGCCGGCCCGACCCTCGCCCACGTCGACCCCCTGATCGCCCTCTACGACCGGCAACTCAACGAGATGCTCGACAACACGTTTTTCCAGCGCCCGCTCGACCAACTGCTCGACGAACACTCCCCCAAGCCCGCCGCCCCCGCCGCCTGATTCGGCAGGCCTTCCGCCCCGCCCGCGCGGCATGAGCACATCCCGCGCCCTGCCCCATTGACACCGCCCGAGGCCCGCACCTAGGTTCACCGTTTTCACCTCATGATCTCCTGGATTCAACGCACCTTCCAACAGCACTTCAAGGTCCTCTTCCTCGTCCTGCTGGGCGGTCTCATCATCTCCTTCGTCTTCACCATCGGCGCCATGCCCAGCTCCAGCGTGCCCGACGCCGGCGCCCGCCAGCGCGAGTTCTTCGGAGTCAACCTCAACAACCGCGAAGCCCAGGAACGCCTCTTCGGCGACGCCCAGCTCAGCATCACCCTGCAGGCCGGCTACAACGCCCTCGACGGCGCCCGCCTCCAGCAATACGCCCTCTCCCGCCACGCCGCCCTCGCCGTCGCCGACGACCTCGGCCTGCCCGCGCCCGCCGAGCGCGACATCGCCGAATACGTGCAGACCCTGCGCATGTTCCAAGGCGAGTCCGGCAAGTTCGATCCCAAGCGCTACGAGGAGTTCCGCGACTCGCTCAAGACCAACCCCCGCATCACCGAGGCCGACATCGGCCGCGTGCTCGCCGCCGACGTCGTCCACCGCCAGGTGACCCGCCTCCTCGCCGGCCCCGGCTACGTCCTCCCCGCCGACGTCGCCGAGCAACTCACCGTCACCGAGTCCACCTGGAGCGTCGACGTCGCCGACATCGACACCTCCG
>JBDRJH010000185.1:0-6997 GCA_043815125.1 Verrucomicrobiota bacterium | reverse complement strand
CCCGCTCCGGCGGACGCGGTCGCTTTGGCGGCGGCGGCAATGGCGGCGCCGGTCGCGGCGGCCGACCCCAGTCCCGCGGCCCGCGCTGACGCCCCGCCGGAGCCCCGGCCCTCGCGGCGGAAACCTTCGCAAAGCAATTGTTTTTCATTTCGCCGCGCCCGCGGACTGGTCTAGTTTTTGCGCAATGAGTGAAGAAGAGTCATCGCCAGCTCCGCTCCGTCTGAAACCCCGCCAGCGCCCCCCCGCCGACTCTCCGGCCCCCGGGCCGGAGGCCTCCACCCCGCCGCCGCCGTCTTCACCGCCACCCCCCGTCGCCGCCGGCCCCGAACCGACGACCGAGCCCGCCGAACGCCCCCGCCTGCGCGCCAAGCCGCGCCTCACCGTCACCGAGGACACCGCCGCCGCCGATCCCGCGGCGCCCCCCCCCGTTTCCGGGCCCCCGACCTCCCCCACGCCCGCGGGGGAGCCCGAGCCGGAGCCCGCCCCGCTCAAGTTGCGCCTGCAACCGCCGTCGCGATCCGCCGACACGCCGCTCCCGCCACTGCCCGCCGAACCGCTTCCAACCCCGCCCGCCTCCGCGTCACCCCTGCCCCCCGTCCCGGTCACCCCGCCGCTCCCGCCGCCCGCTTCGTCGCCGGACGACGGCGATCTCCCTCCGCCCTTGCCGGCCGCCCCCGCGTCCGCCGACGACGATCTGTCGCTCCGGCCCCCCGACCACATCGTCCCCCACATCAGCGCTCCCCAGCCCCTCAAGGACATCGAAAAGCAGATGCGCGCCCCCGTGCCCGCCTCCGCCCTGCGCAAAAAGAAAAGTCCGCTCAAGGCCATCGTCATCCTCTGCACCGTTTTGCTGGCGGTCTCCGCCGGCTTCTGGTTCGCCGGAAATCTGGTCTATAAACAATTCTTTGCCGAGGAAGTCGCCAAACTGCCGGGCAAACTCGTCGAAAAAGCCCACGCCGTCGTCGAGGACCAGCGCGCGCTCGAACAGGCCCGCATCGACGCCCTCGGCGAGGGCCGCGAGCCCGCCGGCGACCGGGCCATCGGCCCCGCCCCGAGCCCCACCGCCGCGCCCGCACCCATCCCCGCGGAAGAACCCGTCACCGCCTACGCACCCGAAACACCCGAAACGACCGCGGTCCCCGCCGAAGGAACGGACGTCGTGACGGCCAGCCCCCAGTTCATCGCCTTTGTCGAAGCCGCCCGCATCGGCGGCGTGTTCCAAGGCAGCCCCTCCCGGGCCTTCATCAACGGCCGCACCGTGCGCGCCGGCGACACCGTCGACGAACGCCTCGGCGTCGTCTTCGTCGGACTCGACGACACCCGCCGCCGACTCATCTTCCGCGACGCCACCGGCGCCGAGATCATCCGCAAATTCTGACCGGCCGGGGACGCTCGATCCGCCGCCGCCCCGCTCACCACGTGTCCACCGGCCCCTTGGGCACGGGGATCGCGTCGCGTTGAAACACCGGCTCGTCCCCCTCGCGCATAAACGACGCCACCATCGGATCCGGCCGATACATCGGCAGCAATTCGCCCTCCGCGTCGAGGAACTTCGCCCGCCACGCGAGGAACTCCGCCACCGCCGCGTCGAAGTCCGCCCGCGACGTGATCTGCAGGATCGCCGCCTTGAACGGCTTGGACGGACCAAACCGCTTCGCATACCACGGCGCCACCTTGCGGAAAAACCGCGCCCCGCGCTCCTCGCCGTAGAACTCGCAGTAGCGCTCAAAGTGCCGCGTCATCACGCGCAGCCGCTCCGTCAGCGTCGGCTCGGGCAACAGCTCGCCGGTCCTGAGCAAATGGTCCGTGCGGCGGAAAATCCACGGGTCGTAAAACGCCCCACGCCCGATCGACACGCCCGCGCAACCCGTCTCGTTGATCATGTGCCGGGCGGACTCGGGCGTCGTCACGTCGCCGTTGCCGATCACCGGGATGTTGCGCGCCGCCGTCACCACAGAACGGATACCGTCAAGATTGACGCGTCCGGAGAAACCCTGCGCGCGGGTGCGGCCGTGCACGAAGATGGCGGCCACACCCACGTCCTCGAGCACCCGCACCAGGTCGGGCGCGGTCAGGTTTTTGTTGTCCCAGCCCAGGCGCATCTTGGCGGTCACGGGGATCTTCACTGCGTCGATCATGCCCTTCACGAGGGCGGCGGTCTTGTCGAGTTCGGTCATCATGGCCGAGCCGCCGCCGACCTTCACGACCTTCGGCACCGGGCAGCCCATGTTGATGTCGACCGAGTGGGCGCCGCGCTCCTGGCAGATGATCGCCGCGTCGCGCATCTCCTCCGGCACGGAGCCGAAGAGCTGGATGGCCAGCGGCTCGTCGCCGGGGGCGGTCTCGACCAGTTTGAGGGCGGTGCGGTTGCCCTCGATCAACGAGCGCGCGTTGACCAGATCGGTGGTGGCCCAGCCCAGTCCGCCCAGCTCCCGCACCGTCAGGCGCATGGGCAGGTTGGTGTATCCGGCAAGCGGAGACAGAAACAGGTTGGACGAAAGTTGGATGGGACCGATCTGCATGGCACAAGGCCCGCGGGGCGGCGACTCGCGCCCGCGGCGACCGGCGACCCTGCCTCACCCGCCGCCCGCCGCCAAGCAAATCAACCGCCGCACAAAGTAACCATTATGGTTACTTTGTGCGGCGGGTCGCGCGACGGTATTGACGGGCGGTGGGTTCAAGGCAGCGAACGCACACGCAGCTCCCCGTCGGAGGGAGGCGGAGCATCCGTCCACTCGGGTTCGGGCTTGAATAGCAACCATTCCGAGCCGAAGTGATTCGGTGGCGTAGGCTTGGCAAAGCCGTATCTGCCGGTTGCGGAATCCAAAATAAGGACGACCTCGATGCCGTTTGCGGGCATATCGTTCGCAGGCATGGCGAACGGCACGTCGAGCTCGTCCCTGCGAACCCAGATCCGGATTTGATAGACGCCGCATCCCTTGGTGTAGGTGTAGAGGAAACGGTGGTGGCGATCACTGCTGCCTTGGTAGAGCCACGGTGGTGGCAGCAGTATCTTCCCGCCATAGAAACCCTCGGTCTTTGGCAGGCTTGTGAGTTCGTGCGGGTGCAGCTTGCGCACCGGCGTCGCGCAGCCGGCGAGCAGCGCAATCAACAGCAGCGCGGTCAGGCTGGACGACAGTCGGATCATACCGCGGTGAAGAGACTGAAGAGCCCCCAGGCGATCAGTGCGGCGAAGGCCAGCAGCAGCCCGCGCAGCGCCCGGAGCATGGCGTCGGGTTTGCGCGGCCGGGTTTGGCGCATGATTTCGGCGGCGTGTTCGTCGCCCAGCAGAGCCGCGAGCACCGCGTGCGTGTGGTCGGCGCCGCCGGACGCGTTTTGCCACAGGCTCATGGGCGTGTAAATCAGTCCCCACGGGAAGCCCCACCAGCCAAACAGCAGCGAGAGGACGCCCCAGCCGAGCGCGTGACCGCCGGTTTTTCCGTGCGAGGGCACGTAGAGCAGCTTGGTGGAGTTGCGAAAACTCAGCACGACCACCGAGACGTTCCAGGCGAAGGTCACGAAGCGACCGCCCTTCAACACATCGAGCTCCAGATCGCCAAGGGTCATGCTGCCGGTGCCGGGAACGGTCTGCCCTCCAAGCATCACGGGGGCGGCCATCAGTTGATCAAGGCTCAGCGCGGGCGGTTCCGCAGCCGGCGGAGGTGGGGTGGGGCTCATGATGGGCATCACGCATAAGTATCGGCCTTGCCGCGGGCAACCGACTTTTATCTAGAGACTTAACTATAAACCGGTCTCGTGCGTGGAATTTTCCGGCCTGCTTTCGTCTTAACCAATCGCCGCCGCGGAGCACCCGTCGGCAACACTGCGCGAGGGACCGGTCGGTGCCCTCCCGCCGGGAGTCTTTACGCCTCGTCGCGGCGAAGGCGTTTTCGGGTGGCCTCGGGATTGGCGTCGGGCATCAGCTCCGCCGGATCTCGACCCTCGGCGCGTTCGCCCAGCCAGTGCAGGATGCGCAGCACGGTTTCGCCGTCGGGCAGGCGACGGTTGCCGGTGGTGAAGTCGCTCAGGCGTTGCTTGGGCACGCCCAGGTGCCGGGCGAGGCGGGTCTTGGCGCCGTGTTCGCGCAGGGCCTCGCGCAGCTGGGTTTGCAGCAGGTTCCACATGGGCGTCTCGGGTCCGGGTTGCCGGCTCTGGAGTTTGTGCCGTCGTGGCCCGAGTCGCTTCACCGCCTGTCGCGCGCCCGCCTCCGCGGCAAACACCGCCACCGTCCCCAGCTGCGCCAACAAAATCTCCGCATACGACTTCCCCGGACCAAATGTGCTGCTCATGCCACAAAGTAACCATAATGGTTACTTTGTGACGAGAACGAACCCCGTTTTACGGAAAAACTCCTCTTGGGAGACGTGCTGGGACAAAGTAACCATTATGGTTACTTTGTGTCGGAAGCAGTGGGGTGGGTGAGGACGCGGGCGAGGAGGGCTTGCTCGGGGGCGAGTTTGGCGAGGTCGAGGGCGCGGCGGTAGCTGGCGGCGGCGGCCGGGTGGTCGCCGAGGCGGCGGTGGAGGTCGCCGGCGACGGCGTGCAGGAGGTGGTTGCCTTCCAGCCGGTCGCGGCCGGGCAGGGTGGCGAGGGCGTCGAGGCCGGCGCGGGGGCCGTGCACACGGGCGAGGGCGACGACGCGGTTGAGCGCGATGATGGGCGAGGGCTTGAGGCGCAGCAGGGCGTCGTAGTGCGCGAGGATGCGCGGCCAGTCGGTGGAGGCGTCGTCGGGCGCGGTGCAGTGGAGCGCGGCGATGCCGGCTTGCAGGTGGTATTCGCTGAGCTCGTGGGCCGAGGTGGCCGCGGCCAGATGCACGAGACCGCGGTCGATGCGCGACAGGTTCCATTTGGAGCGGTCCTGCTGGTCGAGGCGGAGCAGCGCGCCGTCCTCGTCGACACGCGAGGGGAAACGCGCGCTGGTCAACAGCATGAGCGCGAGCAGGGCGTGGGCGCGGGGCGTGTCGCCGGCGGGGTGTTCGCAGAGGAGCGAGGTGAGACGGATGGCTTCGTCGCAGAGGTCTTCGCGCAGGAGGGCGTCGCCGACGGAGGCCTTGTAGCCTTCGTTGAAGAGCAGGTAGAGCGCGCCGAGCACGCCGTCGAGGCGGGTGCTGAGATCGGTGCCGGCCGGGAGTTCGTAGGCGATGCCGGCGTCCTGGATGCGTTGCTTGGTGCGGGTGAGTTGTTTCTCGATGGCCGACTCGGTGGCGAGGAAGGCGCTGGCGATCTCGGAGGTGCCGAAGCCGCAGATGATCTTGAGCGAGAGCACGACCTGCGCGTCGGGGGCGATGTCGGGGTGGCAGCAGATGAAGAGCAGGCGCAACGTGTCGTCGCGGATGGTCTGTGCGGCCTCGACGGCGAGGGCGGGCGTGGGCGCGGTCTGCTCGATGTGGTAGGCGATGGCGTCTTCCTTGCCGGCGGCCATGCCGCGGTGGCGCAGCGCGTCCTTGGCGAGGTTCATGGCGACACGGGTGATCCACGCGGAGGGATTGGCGGGGATGCCGCCCATCGACCAGGTGCGCATGGCCCGCAGCAGGGCTTCCTGCGCGATGTCCTCGGCCAACGAGACGTTGTGCACGCCAAGCAGGCGGATCAGCGCGCCGTGAAGGCGGCCGGTTTCGTGGCGGAAGAAGTGCTCCACCAAGCCTCTGGGGTTGGGAGCGTCCGGATTCAACGGACAGGCTTGGTGGTCACGCCGAGGTGACACTCTCCCATTTGACGGACTTCTATGATGAGGCCGTATTCGAGCCCGGGGTGGCGGCGGGCGATGGCGGTGGCCTCTTCGACGTCGGCCACGAGCAGTTTGACGTAACCGCCGACGGCTTCCTTGGCCTCGGGGAAGGGGCCGTCGACCACGCGCGATCCGCCGGGGCCGGACACGACGCGGGTTTCGAGTTCGAGTGGCTGACCCTCGGTGGCCTTGCCCTCGGCGACGAGTCCTTCGAACCAGGCGTTCCACTTCACGGTGAGTTGCTGGCGTTGCTCGGGCGAGAGGTGGGCGTGGGTTTCCGGACCGGAGTTGCGGAAGAGCAGGAGGTAGGCTTGAGGTTCCATGGGTTTTGTCTGATGCGTGTTCACGTAATACGACGGACAGGTCCGCGTCAGCAGGACAGATTTCCAAAAAATAATAAAACCGAGTGTCCGAATCCGACGGACTGATTCGTTGATACCTTGAGCGCACGCCCAACGGCGGCGTCCCAACTCGCACCGCAACCACCCGACATAGGAGACAACATCATGGCCAAGTATGCAGACGGTTTCGTCATCCCCGTTCCGAAAAAGAACCTCGCGACTTATCGTCGCATGGCGGCCAAGGCCGCCAAAATCTGGCGCGAACACGGCGCGCTCGACTACAAGGAGTGCGTCGGCGACGACCTTGCGGTGCCGGGCGTCATGCCTTTCCCCAAGGGCATCGGTGCCAAGTCTTCCGAGGTGATCGTCTTCTCGTGGATCACCTACAAGTCCCGCGCGCAACGCGACAAGGTCAACAAGCTCGTCATGGCTGACCCGCGCATCGCCAAGATGTGCGACCCGAAAAAAATGCCGTTCGACTGCGCGCGCATGCTCTACGGCGGCTTCAAGGTCATGGTCTCCGGCTGATGGTATCCATGAGCACGGACCCGACCTGCGGACTGCTTGGCAAGCTCGCCGCCCTGCGTGTCGAGCTGACCGAGCAGGCCTTTGACCTCGAGCAGCGCGGTTCCGTCGAGGCGGCCGATCTGGCGATGGTCCTGAAGGCCCGCCTCGACGAACTCTGCGCCGAAACCAGCGACTCCAACGAACCCCGACATCCTCTCGCGTGAGCACCACCACCGACATCTTTCCCGACGATCGGCAGATCGTCACCACCCGCACCATTGTGCAGCCGCGCGCGCTGGTCTTCCGTGCCTGGACCGATCCCAAGCAGCTCGCCGTGTGGTGGGGGCCGGACGGCTTCACCAACACGTTCCACGAATTCGACCTGCGCCCCGGTGGCGACTGGAAATTCGTCATGCACGGA
>JBDRJH010000184.1:0-5307 GCA_043815125.1 Verrucomicrobiota bacterium | reverse complement strand
CGTCCACCAGGACATGCTCGCCCCGGTCGAACCCGCGCCTCTCGCGCCCCCGTCGGCACCCGCCCCCTCCGTGCATAGCCACGGCGACGGCGCCCCGCATAGCCACTAATCTCTTCCCGTCCCCACATCCAATAAATCCATCATGAAAACCACCTCGCTCCGCCTTGTTCTCATCGCCGCCCTCGCGACCTGCGCCACCGGCACCGCTTTCGCGCACGCCGAAGGCCATGCCCCCGCGCCCGCCAAGCCGCCTATCGCCACCGAAGCCCTGCCCGCGACGATGGCCGAAACGCTCACCGCAATCCAAAGCCAACTCGCGCTCCTCAAGACCGCACAAAAAGAGGGCAAGTTCTCCGCCGTCTCGGCCAACGCGGTGACGCTCAATCAGCTCGTGCAACACATCGTCGGCCAGGTGCCCGCCGACCATAAGGATCAGGTGAAGGAAATCGCCGACAAGCACGCGACGATCACCGCCGAGCTCACCCGCGCCGCCGCCGCCGGCGCGGCCAAGCCCGTCTCCGACCTCGTCTCGAAACTCGGCGGCAATCTCCGCGCTCTCCAGCTCTTCGCGCACTAAGCGCCTGACTGGTGAATCTGCGGCGCGCTCTGCTCCATTCGGACACGGGCGCGCCGCCCTGCCTTTCATCCCACTTTCACTGATGATGTCAGGCCCCGTGGTTTTCTCTGGAGCCGCGTTAAAAGCAGCAAGCGGGGAGACGACCATTTCCGGAGTGCAGCTAAATCGCGCGAGCCCACCACGAGGAAATCTCGCAGCAATGCCGATGGATCTCCCCGCTGGATGGAGTTCGTTGTCCTTCTGCCGCGCATGATTCGTTGAATTCGGAAACTTATCTGCCTGGAAAGCATTATTCCACGTAGCGCTTCAACATCTGCGCCACTTCGCGCAACTGGCGCTTTCCCTGCTCGGACGAAGCCGGTGCGGTGAGGCAATGCTCCAGGTGTTCGTGAATGATTTTCTCGGCGAGCGACTTTATCGCCCGGCGAGCCGACACGAGCTGGTTGAGCACCTCGGCGCACTCGTAGTCGCCCTCGATCATCGCCTCCACGCCTTTGAGTTGGCCGGTGATTTTGCGCAGGCGAATCTGCAAAGCGCGGCGGTCCGCCTCCGGATCGTCTGGTGAATGTGACATGCCCTCAGGCTGCGCCTTGGCCCGGATAGATCAAATGACAAATCGAGGCTTGCCAATCATAAGGGGGGTGGGGGCATAGTCCTTACATGGATTTCAACACGCTGCTCCAGCAGGGAACCGCCCACGCCTGGCTCTATTTTCCCGTGGCGATACTTTTGGGGGCGTTGCACGGATTGGAGCCGGGGCATTCCAAGACCATGATGGCGGCCTTCATCATCGCCGTGCGTGGCACCATTATGCAGGCGGCTCTTCTTGGATTGGCGGCGGCAATCTCTCACTCCTTGGTTATTTGGGCTTTGGCCGCGCTCGCTCTGAGTTTCGGCAGTCAATGGAATGTGGAAACGACCGAGCCCTATTTTCAGATGGGCACCGGCATCATCGTGATCGGTATGGCCGTCTGGACTTTGTGGCGCATCAGAAAAAGTTCCGGTCATCACCACCATCACCACGATGACGTGAAGTCCCTCGCCAGCCCGGACGGCACACTCGAACTGAGCGTATTTGAGGACGGCGTGCCGCCGCGCTTTCGCATTGCAGCTGGATCATTGGAAATCGAACCAACCGCTCTGCGCACTCTTAGACCTGATGGCACCGTGCAAGCTTTCAGCTTCGTGCGTCGCCCCGAGTTCTGGGAATCAAACGAAACGATCCCGGAGCCCCACGAGTTTCAAGTGGAAGCCGTGCTCAAGGGCGCATCCGGTGAGCATACCGTAGCGGTCGCCTTTACCGAGCATCAGCACGATGACGGCGACGAGGAAGATGACGAACACGCCCGGCAGCACGCCGAGCAAATCCGTCGTCGCTTCGACGGGCGTGAAGTAACTACGCCGCAGATCGTGCTGTTCGGGCTCACCGGAGGGCTGATGCCGTGCCCGGCCGCGCTTTCGATCCTGTTAATCTGCCTTCAACTGAAAGAGTTCACGCTCGGGTTTTCGTTGGTGGCGGCATTTAGCTTTGGCCTCGCGTTGACTTTGGTGACGGTCGGAATCGTCGCTGCGTGGGGAATACGCGAGGCCTCCAAGCGTTCCGGCTTAATCAATCGTTTGGCGGGGCGGGCGCCCTACGTGTCATCAATTTTCCTGATCATCTTGGGCGCGGTATTCTTCGCACGTGGTGCCTGGCATTTCGTGTGATCCAAACTCCCAGCTCGACTCACGGGTTTTATCGACTACGCATTTTTTGTCTTTTCGTTTAAATTTGAAAATCTTCTTCAAAGTCATCGCTGTTCTGCTGCTAGCCATTTGGCTGCCAGCAACCCAGCACTGCGACCTTGAAGCGGCCGACGTCTCTTTCCTTGGTTCCGGTGAACATCACACCACATCTTGCCAAGAGGTTTGCAAAGATGACGCCTGTCACGCCATCGAAGGAGTTTCCTTCGGCAAGACGGCGACGGAGTTGAGGGCTTTACCACCGCCCGAGTCCTTTGCATCGTGTCTCCTGAGTTTGCTCGTCGCCCCGGTCTTGGTAGAGCGCGAGCCCGTTTGTTTCATTGGCGATTCGCCTGAGATTCAGGCTCTGCATCGCACCTGGCAGTTTGTTCGGCGCACGGCTCTGCCCGCGCGCGCGCCCAACTGCGTGGCTTGATCCGTCCCTGCGCGGACGGAGTCTTGTAGCCTGATTCTGGCCTCGTGCCTCGGACGCCTATGCGCGTCGGTCGCGGCCATTTTGTCCACCCGTGCTCGTCTTTCCCAAACTAACTATGTCCCTGTTTATCCGTTTATCCCGGCCCTGCCCATCGCTCGGCTTGGCCCTTCTCCTCACTGCCGTGGGGGTGTCCGCCCAAGAGGCTGCACCGCCACCTCTCTCGCTCAGCGCCGCGCTACAACGCGCCGCCGAACAAAATCCCGGTCTTGCCGCGCAAGGCTACTCCGAACGCGCCGCCGAGGCCTTGATCGAACAGGCCGGCGTCCGTCCAAATCCGACCCTCGACGTATCGCTGGAAAACTTCGCCGGCACTGGCGCGCTACGCGGCGTGGATGGCCTCGAAACCACGGTGGGTGCCAGCCAAGTCATCGAACGCGGAGGCAAGCGTGCCAAACGCATCGCCCTCGCCGGTCGCGAACGCGAGGCCGCCGCCGCCGAGTTCGCGGTGCGCCGCGCCGAAGTGTTCGCCGCGTCCGCCATCGCCTACATCGACGTGCTCGCCGCCCAGCAACGCCTCGCGCTCGCCACCGAGCCGCTGAAGCTCGCTCGCGAAACCGTCGCTGCCGTCGATACTCGCGTGAAGGCAGCCGTGGCCTCGCCCGCCGAGTCCGCCCGCTCGCGCGCCGCGCTCGCTGCCGCCCAGGCGGACTACGCGCGCGCCGAGGCCGGTCTGGTCAACGCCCGCGCCGCGCTCGCCGCGACGTGGGGCGGCAACACCGGCGATGTGTCCACCGTCAACGGCACCTTGCAAATCCCCGCCGACATGCCGACCGAAGACGCGTTCCTCGCCAAGCTCGCCTCGCATCCGCGCTTCGAACTCCAGCAAGCGGTCATCGCCGGTCGCCGTGCGTCGCTTGAATTGGCGCGTTCTCAGGCCACGCAGGATGTTACAGTAAGCGGCGGCGTGCGCTTTCTCCGCGAGGGCAGCGATGCCGCTTTTGTCGCGGGCGTCTCCGTGCCCATCCCGTTTCGTAATCAGAATCAGGGCAACATCCGCGCCGCCCGCGAAATACTGGCCGGTGCGGAGCAATCCGTGCGGGCCGTCGAAGTCGAGCTGCGAGTCGCATTCACCGCCGCCTGGCAGGATCTCGCAGCCGCTCACGCCGCCGCGCGAAACCTGCGCCGCGAGGCTCTGCCCGCGACCGAGGAGGCCTACACCGCCGTGCGCTCCGCTTACGAGCAAGGCCAGCTCCCTTTGATCGACGTGCTCGACGCGCAACGCGCGCTCGTCGGCCTGCGCCGCGAGTTGCTCGACGCGGAGGCCGCCTACGCCGCCGCCCTCGCTCGTGCGGAGGCGCTCACCGATCCGTCTTTCACCGCGCTCACCGCGCTCATCACCCGTTCCTGAACTTTTTCACCCGCATCTCATTTTATGAAATTCAAACTCCCTCTTACGATCCTCGCCGTCCTCGCCCTCGGCGGCGGACTTGCCTATTTTCTCACCATCGGCTCCGCAAAAGCCGATGACCACGCCGGTGAAGCCCCCGGTGCCCACGATGGTGAAGAAGAAACCGAAACAGCCAAAGGCCCGCACAACGGCCGCCTGCTCTCCGATGGCGATTTCACGGTTGAACTCGCTATCGCCGAAGAAGGCATCCCGCCCGAGTTCCGCGCCTGGTTCACCCAGAGCGGCAAACCCATCGCCTCCGCCGACGTGAAATTCACCGTCGTGCTCAAGCGCCCCGGCAACGTCACCGACACCTACACGTTCACCCCTGAAGGCGATTACCTGCGCGGTAATGCCGAGGTCTATGAGCCGCACTCCTTCGCCTACACCGTCGTTGCCGAGCACGCCGGACGCACTCACCGCTGGGAATTCGACGCGCCCGAGATGCAGGTGACGATCACCGCCGACGCCGCCACGCGCGCCGGAGTCGTCGCCGAGGTCGCCGGCCCCTCCACCTTGGATGAAACGCTCTCCGTTTACGGTCAGGTGAAGCTCAATGCCAACCAGGTCGCCCGCGCCGTGCCGCGTTTCGGCGGCATCGTGCGCGAAGCCCGCAAAGCCCTCGGCGATTCCGTGAAAGCCGGCGAAGTCGTCGCCACCCTCGAAACCAACCAATCCCTCGCCACCATCGAGGTGAAAGCCCCCATCGCGGGCATCATCGTGGATCGCGACGTGAACGCCGGTGAAACCGTCACCGACGGCGCCGTGCTCTACACCATCGCCGACCTCTCCGATGTGTGGGTCGATCTAAACGTCCCGAAGCGTGACCAAGCCCGTGTGAAGGTCGGCCAGTCCGCCGTCATTCATGCGGATGACAGCGGCACCGATGCCACCGGCACCGTCTCATGGATTTCGCCGATCAGCTCCGCCGAGGCGCAAACCCTCGTCGCCCGCGTCGTCCTCCCCAACACCGATCAACGCTGGCGTCCGGGCCTCTTTGTGAAGGCCAAAATCACCCTCGCGCAGGAAACCGTCCCCGTCGCCGTGAAGGAGTCCGCTATTCAGACGCTGTTCGATTTCACTGTGGTGTTCTCGCAGCACGACGAACTCTACCAAGCGCGTCCG
>JBDRJH010000183.1:0-9511 GCA_043815125.1 Verrucomicrobiota bacterium | reverse complement strand
TTGGGTGGGCATGGTTTTGGAAGTGATGGGTGAGGTTGTTTGGAGTGTGGTTGCGAGTCGAGGCCGGGAGGGCCGGGGCTCTGGACAATCACGACCAGGGTCTGGATGAAGACGATCAGGCTTGGGGATTGTGGCCGGATTGTCACGCGCCGGAGGGGCGTTGGTTTTGCAAATAATTGCTCAACCACATGAACGCGGTTGATTCGTCCATGAATGCGCCGTCGATCTGCGCATCGAAGGCCGCCTCAAGAATTCCGCTGAATGCCGGTCCCGGGCGGAGACCGTAGGTGATCAGGTGCCGGCCTTGCAGAATGGGTTTGGGGGCGGAGTCGCGCAGGGCCAGCTCCAGCGCGCGTTCGCGGAGTTTTTCGATCAGCGTTTCCGATTCGACGGAGTCGAGTGGAGGGCGTCCGCGGGCGTCGGCCAGCATGACGAGGCAGAGATCGTCGATGGTGGCGGGGGATAGTTTGCGGGCGAGGCGACGCACTTGTTGATCACTGAACGTGCCGTCCTGTCCGTGGTGATGGGCAAGGTGGTGGGCGACCAGGGGGGTGATGAACGGGGCGTGATCGAGGGGGGCGCCGATGCGCCGGAGGAAGGCTTCGGTCGGGGCGACACCGGCGGCTTCGTGACCGTTGCTGGTCCACCGCAGGATGCCGCGGCGCTCGGTGCGGGCGGTGGTGGTGGCCTTGCCGAGGTCGTGGGCGAGCACGGCGATCATGAGCAGCCGGCGTCGGCGGGGCGGGGCGGCCCGCCACTCGGGCAGGGCGGCGAGGGCATCGCAGCAGTGGGAGGTGTGGACGAAGGCGTCGCCCTCGGGGTGCCATTCGGGTTCCTGGGGGCAACCGTCGAGCGCGGCGAGTTCCGGGAAATGGGTCAGCCAGCCGGTTTCCTTCAAAACGAGGAGGCCGGCGGAGGGTTTGACGGATTTTTCAGCCCACTTGGCCCATTCTCCCCAAATGCGTTCCACGGCGAGCTCGTGGCCGGTGGGGTGGATTTTACGGCAAAGAACGGTGGTCTCCGGCGCGAGTCGCAGGTCGAAGCGGGCGGCGAGTTGGAAGGCGCGCAGCACCCGCAGGGGGTCTTCGACGAAGGCGGGGCTGGTGTGGCGAAGGATGCCCGCGCGGAGGTCGGCGACACCGTTGTGAGGATCGATCAACCTGCGGGCGAAGGGATCGTAGGCGATGGCGTTGATGGTAAAATCCCGCCGGGCCGCGGCTTCGGCGTCGCTGAGCGTGGGGTCGGGTTCGATCGCGAAGCCGCGGTGGCCGGCGCCGGTCTTGGACTCGCGGCGGGGGAGGGCAAAGTCATACCAGCGGCCCTTGAGGTGCAGTTTGATGACGCCGAAGCTCCGTCCAACCACGTCGGTCGCCCCAAACGGAGCCAGCACCCGGTGCAGGTCGCCGAAGTCCGTGCCGGCGACCTCGATGTCGAAATCGTCCGATTCCGCACCCAGCAGCCAGTCGCGCACGCAGCCCCCGACCAGCCGGGGGCGTCCCACGGTCGCGAGGGCGTCGAGCACGGGTTGGAGTTCGGCGGGTAACTTCATTTGGATGCGGAGGGTAGGCTTTGACGCCATGCGGCCCAGGCCAGCATGACCCAGCCGGCCAGCAAAAACAGTCCGCCGACCGGGGTGATGGGACCCATGAATCTCGGGCCGCCCAGTGCCAACGCATACAGCGAGCCCGAGAACAGCGTCACTCCCGCGAGCCAGCACCAGCCGGTGCGGATCAAGGTGCCGGCCACGCGTGTCGACACCGCGCCGCCCCCCAGGCCGACCGCCAGCGCGGCAACCGCATGAATAAGGTGATAGAATACCGCGGTTTCCCAAACGCCGTTGGTGCCGGCTGCCAGCAGGCGGTTTTTCAGTGCGTGGGCCCCGAAGGCCCCGCTGCCCACGGCCAGTCCGCCGAACACGGCCGCGATCGCGATCAGTCGATAAGAGTTTCTGTTGAGGTGCATGGCGCTTTTTTTGAAGAAATGTAGTCCCGCTAGCATGAATTCTGCAGCTGCTTACGATGAATTGCGGCTTGCCATTTGGGTGTCGTCCATTCTTTTGGCCATGCTCGCCGCAAGGCAGCAAACCAACAAACCACAAACAAACTACATCATGAAAAAGACTGCTATCGTTCTCGCCGCCCTCGTTGCCGGCTCCGTTGCCCAGGCTCAAGAGTCCACTGGCTCTTCCCTGTCCGTATCCCTCGACACGACTTTTGTGTCTGACTACGTGTTCCGTGGCGCTTCCCTCGGTAACGCCTCCATCCAGCCCTCCATTGAAGCCTCCTACGGTGACTTGTATGCCGGGCTCTGGTTCTCCAACAATCTCAACAACACCGCCGGTGATCCGACCGAGACCGACCTCTACGTTGGTTACGGCTTCGCCCTCACCGATACCATCTCCCTCGATGTTGGCGTTACCCGCTACATCTACGACGGTGGCAATGGCGCGGATGAAACCGAAGTTTACGCCGGTGCGTCGTTCGACGTCCTGCTGAGCCCCTCGGTTTACTACTACTACAACCTCGATACCGAGACCTCCGCCTACATCGGTTCGATCGGCTACAGCCTCCCGGTTGAAGCTATCGGCACCTCGCTGGACTTCACGGGCACCTACGGTTACATCCAAAACACTGGATTGGTTGTTGGTTCTGAGGACTACACCTACGGTTCCGTCGGCGTTTCCGTTCCTTACGCTCTGAGCGACACCGCCACCCTCACCGTTGGCGTTGAATACATCGTCAGCGACTCCGACACCCTCCGCACCGAGAGCCAAGACGACATCATCGTCGGTTCCGTCGGCGTCTCCATCGGCTTCTAAGCTGATTTAGACACTCGGTAGAAAAACATTACGACCCGCCTTCACCACTGGTGAAGGCGGGTTTTTTGTCTCCATTTAAAAACAGCTGTTGACACTGCTTCGCCAGAATCTAGCTCTTGCCTCTTTTCTCATGAAAACGTTCCTCGCCAAAAAAGAGACCGTGCAACCCAAGTGGCATCTGATCGATGCCGAGGGCATGGTCCTTGGTCGCCTCGCGGTTAAGGCCGCCAACATCATCCGCGGCCGTCACAAAGCTTCCTACACTCCCAGCGTCGACACCGGTGACTACGTGGTCATCATCAACGCCGAGAAGGTTGTCCTCACCGGTAAGAAGGAAGAGCAAAACAGCTACATGTTCTTCTCCGGTTTCGTCGGTGGCGAAAGCTACCGCTCCGTCGGCCAGATGCGCGACAAGCATCCCGAGTTCATCATCGAGCACGCCGTCAAGGGCATGCTGCCGAAGAACCGGATCGCCCGCAAGATGCTGACCAAGCTCCGCGTGTTCGCCGGCCCCACCCACACCCACGAGGCCCAGAATCCGGTCAAAGTTTCCCTCTGATTATCACCATGAGCGTCGAACAAGCCATTTTCACCGCCACCGGTCGTCGCAAGACCTCCACCGCGCGCGTTCGCATCGTTGAAGGCTCCGGCAAGTTCACGGCCAATGGCCGCGAGTTTGAGGACTACTTCTCCCACGAGAACTTCGCCAAGCTGGCCACCAAGCCCCTCGTCACCGTCGAGCTGTCCGACAAGTTCGACGTGGTCGCCAATGTCAACGGCGGCGGCGTCGCCGGCCAGGCCGGTGCGGTCGCCCACGGCATCGCCCGCGCGCTGCTCAAGTTCAACGCCGAACTCCGCGCCCCGTTGAAGGCCGCCGGTCACCTGACCCGCGATCCTCGCATGAAGGAGCGCAAAAAGCCCGGCCAGCCCGGCGCCCGCGCCCGCTTCCAGTTCTCCAAGCGTTGATCTGCCGGCGGCCTTCGCGCCGTCAGCCATCATTTCGTCTTTCCAAAACCGCCCGCTTGCCGGGCGGTTTTTTTATGCGCGTGGTCGGGGACATCTCAAGATGGCCGTGGCGGTTCAGATAAAACGTTGGCTCGGTCATCCCGCCGGCTGGGGCCGGCGGGCTTGGCGTTTGCGACGTCCGGTCAACCGGAGACCACAGAAGACGCGTCATCGCTCGGCGTGTGCGTTACATGCGCATCCCGGAATTCCCGTATTCCGTGCATGAAAACTTGGACACGGTTTCAGTTGAGCGACCTAATCACCGCCGGTGACGCCCATTCTCAGCACACTCGTTCCGGTTTTTCTGCTCATTGCACTGGGTGCGTTGCTGCAGCGCGTGCGTTTTTTTGCGGACGGGGTGGTGACGGGCCTCAACCGGCTGACGTATTGGATCGGTTTGCCGACGCTGGTGTTTGTCAGTCTGTCGACGGCGGAGCCGGGCACCGGGCGGCCGTTGGGGTTGCTCGTCGTGATGCTGTCGGGCACGGTGGCGGTGATGCTGATTGCCTGGGGGTTGTCGGCTTGGCTGGGCCTAAGGCCGGCCGACCGGGGCACGTTTGTGCAGGCGGGGTTTCGAGGGAATCTGGCGTTTGTCGGCCTGCCGGTGGTGATGGTGCTGCCCGATGTGCCGCGGACCGCGGCGATCCTGCTGATCGCACCGATGATATTGGTCTACAATGTGTTCGCGGTCGTGGTGCTCTCGGCCAGCCGGCATGGCGCGGGGCCGGGCACCCTGCGCACGATGGTTCGGGAGATTTTGCGTAATCCGATCATCTGGGCCAGCGCGGCGGGGGCCTGCTGGTATGTCAACGGGTGGGGGGTGTGGTCGCCGTTGCTGTCCGGGCTGACCCAGCTGGCCCGCATGGCGGTGCCGTTGGCGTTGCTTTGCATCGGCACGGCGTTGGTGGCGACACCGCTGCGCGGGGGCGGGGTGCGCGTGCTGGCCGCGGCCGTGACCAAGGGCGTGTTGTCGCCGTTGGTGGTCTGGGGGCTGGGCGGGTTGGCGGGCGTGGAGGCGGAGGGGCTGCGGTTGCTGCTGGTGCTCGCGGCGTGTCCGACCGCCGCGGTGTCGTTCACCATGGTGCGGGAGCTGGGGGGCGACGAGAGCCTGGCGGCCCGGGCCATCGTGGCCAGCACGCTGGTGTCGGCTATGGCGCTGACGGTGATCGTGGCGCTGGCCTGAGCGGATCAGCGCGTGCCGAAGATGCTGTCGAAGTCGATGGGTGGCAGCGTGCCCGAGTCCGCCGGTCCGGTCGCGGAGCCGGTCGCCGGCCCGCCGGCGGTGACCTTGGCGGCGTTAAGGACGGCGCGGGCATAGCTCAAACCCTCGCGAAACCGTGGATAGGCGAGTTCGGTGACATTCAGGGGCGGATAGAGCCTGGCCGATTGCTCACCACGAAAGGTCACCTGATACACGGGCGGGGTGCGCCGGGCCGCGCCCGGATCCGCTCCGGTGGGCCGGGGTTCCAGCTGGCCGGGGACGTGGTGTTTGCTGACAACGATGTAGGTCGTGTCCTCCACGGCGTTGTTCTCCGGAGACGGGGACGCGGAGTCTCCGGCGGGCACGGTGGTGGCGACGGGTGGCACGGTCGCGTCCTCGGTGGCGCTGGTCCCGGCGGATTGGTCGCGGCGCTCCAGCTCGGCGCGGGCTTGCGCCAGGGCTTCCTCGGTGTCGGTCAGGCGTTGGCGCAGACTTTCGTTGGCCTCGCGAAGCACGCGCAGCTCGCGTGACTCGGACGGCTGTCCGCAGCCGGAGAGGAATGCGAGCAGGACGAGCGGCGGGAGTGTCAGACGTGGGGACGGGAAACGGATGGCCATGGAGCGCGGACTGGACCGAGTCTGACCCGCCGGCGGGCCGGGCGTCAAACGACCTGCGGGAAAACTTGAGCCCGTTCGTCGGAGCCGCCTTGGTTGTGCCTCATGTCCGTCGCGACTGTTGAGACCATTGATGTGATTTTGCCTCTGGAAACCTCCGAGGACGCCGCCGCTTGGACGCGTGCCGCCGCCCGGCAGCTGAAGGTGCCGGCGGAGCGCATCGGTGGCGTGCGACTGCGCAAACACTCGATCGACGCCCGCAAGCGCGCCGTGAAGATCCAGCTCCGGCTGGAGGTCGCGCTGGACGGGCCGCTGCCGCCCGGGGCGCCGCCGGTGGCCGACTACCCGGCGGTGGGTGCCGCGCGCCGCACCGCGCTGGTCGTCGGCTCGGGGCCGGCGGGTCTGTTCGCGGCACTGCGGTTGATTGAGCTCGGCGTGCGCCCGATCGTGCTGGAGCGTGGCAAGGACGCCTCGGCGCGTCGTTTCGACCTCGGCCCGATCCTCAAGGAGGGGCGTGTGATCGAGGACTCCAACTACTGCTTCGGCGAGGGCGGCGCGGGCACGTTTTCCGACGGCAAGCTCTACACGCGCGCCACCAAGCGCGGCCCGGTCGCCAAGGTTTACGAGACGTTCGTCGCGCACGGCGCCCCGGAACGCATCCTGGTCGATTCGCATCCGCACATCGGCTCGAATTTGCTGCCCAACGTGGTCAAGGCCATGCGCCGGAGCATCATCGCGGCCGGAGGCGAGGTTCACTTTCAGACGCGCGTGGAGGGCTTCATCCTCGGCGACGGTCGTATCCACGGTGTGGTGACGGCCGGCGGGCGCGAGTGGCGGGCCGACGGGGTGATCCTCGCCACCGGGCACTCGGCGCGCGACATCTACCGACGGTTGCACGAGGGCGGCGTGCGGCTGGAGCAAAAGCCCTTCGCGATGGGCGTGCGAATCGAGCATCCGCAATCGTTCATCGACAGCCGGCAATATCACTACCCGATGGGCGCGGAGCGTCCGCTGTTGTTGCCGGCGGCGAGCTACCGGCTGGCCACCAAGATCAAGGAGCGCGGCGTGCACTCGTTCTGCATGTGTCCGGGCGGCTTCATCGTGCCGGCGGCCACCGAGAACGACGAGGTGGTGGTCAACGGCATGAGCCTCTCGCGCCGCGATTCGCCCTTCGCCAACAGCGGGCTGGTCGTCACCGTCGAGCCCGAGGACACCGCCCCCTGGCAGGCGGAGCACGGCGTGCTGGCCGGCATCGCCATGCAAAAGGCACTTGAGCAAACCGCGAAGCAGGCCGGCGGCGGCGGCCAGGTGGCGCCCGCCCAGCGAGTGACCGACTTTATGGCCGGGCTCGACTCGACCGACCTGCCCGCGACCAGCTACTTCCCTGGCCTCAAGCCCGCCCGCATCGACAAGCTCTTGCCTGGGTTCATCAGCTGGCGCATGAAACAGGGCCTGAAACTCTTCGGGCAACAGATGCCCGGCTACGTCGGCAGGGACGCCTTGTTGATCGGTTTTGAGACCCGCACCAGTTCGCCCGTGCGCATACCGCGCGACGACGAGACGCTGCAGCACCCCGAGGTTGCCGGCCTGTATCCCTGCGGCGAGGGTGCGGGTTTTGCCGGGGGCATCGTCAGCGCCGCGCTCGACGGCATGCGCTGCGCCGAGGCGTTGGCCGGGGTGACGGTTTCATCCTGACCAGGCCAACGGCCCGCCAGATCCCGCCGCTCACCCGCCTGCGTCGACATCGCCTCTCTGAGGCCCCGCCGATTCCGCCCCGCGGGTGGCGCTCGTGATAAAAACTAACCAGATAGGTTAGTTTTTATCGGCAATATGGTGCTGACAGGTGAGGAGACCACGGACGAGTCGGGTGGGAGCGAAGTGGGGGCCATCGCAGTCTTGCAGAGTCAAAAACCGCCTTGGCGGAGACTGGGTGCCGATCATCTGCAGCAACGTTGTTCGCGAATTAAAAACTAACCTGTCTGGTTAGTTTTTATTGAGGAAACGAATATCCGCGGGTCGCGGCACGCGCTTGAGTTTGGTGGCGGCGGCGGTTGGCTGGGCACTGATGAACTGGTTCAAGACCTCCATCGGCCGCCTGCGGGTGGTCGGCTTTTGGGAAGGCGTTTCCTTCCTCGTGCTGCTCGGCATCGCCATGCCGCTCAAATACTGGGCGGGCGAACCGCTGGCGGTGCGCGTCGTGGGCATGGCGCACGGCATCCTGTTTCTTGCCTACGTCTGGTGCGCGGTGCAGGCGGCGGTCGAGCACGACTGGCCGTGGAAACGCACCGCGCTGGTCCTGGTCGCAAGCCTGCTACCGGCGGGTCCGTTCGTGGTCGACGCCAAGGTGCTCCGCGACGCGCCGGCGACTTGATTGCCGCCGCCGATGCACCCCGCGCCCGACATCGTCTGGATCGTGACCACCCAGTGGCGCGCTCAGGCGTGCGGTTTCGCCGGGGATGTCAACGCCCGCACGCCCGGCCTCGACGCGCTGGCGGCGGGCGCGGGCGACTTTGCCGAGGCCGTCACGCCGCATCCGTTCGGGCCGTTCGCGCGCGCCGCCTTGCTCACTGGCGTGCCGTCGCCGGCCAACGGCGTCGCCGACTACTGGGACGCGCTGCCGGACGACGCGCCGACCGTCGCGCACGTGTTGAATAAACGTGGCTACACGACCGCGTTCGTCGGCAAATGGGGCGTGGGTCGCCGGGACCGCGCGCTGCCGCTGGTCGGCGAGGAGGCGGCCAGGGCTCTCGTGCCGCCGGAGTCGCGCGGCGGTTTTGGCTGGTGGTCGGGCTTCGAGGGCGGATTTCAGCTCAACGACCCTTGGCTGCACGGCGACGGCCGGCCCGCGCCGGAGCGCGTTGCCGGTTACCAGAGCGACGTGCTGGTGGACGAAGCGGTCGCCTGGTGGCGGCGCACCGCGACGGCCGGCGCGTGTCCGCGTTTCCTGTTGCTCAGCCTGGAGGCGCCGCATCCGCCCTACGGCGCGGCCGTGCCGGAGGGCATCACGCGGCCACGGCCCGAGGATATCGTGCTCGCGCCCAACGTGCCGCGCGGTGGCGACGCCGAGGCCCGCGCGCGTCGCGAGTTGGCCGGTTATTACGCGCACATCGCGGCGACGGACCGCGCGTTGGGCCGGTGGTTTGCCGAGACCCAAGCCGGCGAAACGCGTCCCGCGGTGACGGTCTTCACCTCGGTGCACGGCGACATGCACGGGGCGCACGGACTCTTTCGCAAGGGCTGGCCCCACGAGGAAAGCGTGCGCGTGCCCCTGCTGGTCGCCGGCTGGCCGGGACGCCCCGGCGGCTGGCGTTCGCGCGAGGCGGTGTCGTTGTCCGATCTGCCGGCCATGACGCTTGCCTGGGCCGACGGGCGCGACTGGCGTTGCCCGCGCGACCACGCCGAGATCTCGATGCCCTGCGTGGTGGCGCTGCCCGACCAATGTGACCGCGTCTGGCGAGGCGTGCGCCGGCCGGGCGGGGCCAAATCGCTCGTCGACGCCGATGGCGCCCCGTGGATTTTGGCGGAGGGCGGGCCCAACTGCCGGCCGGTGTGAGTCCGGGAAGTCCAGGCCGCACCGCTTTTCTGGTGGCGGGGCACCGTGTGACAGGGCGCCGGGCATGGTTTCCCTCTCGCGAAGCGCCGGTTTATTTCGAAGACCGTCGCTTGGTCGAATGATGTCGCGGGACGCGTCGCATTGGACGCGGGGCCGCGTGCATCTCAACGCACACGTTGGCTACGAACTCACTGCGCGGCCCCCTCGACGAAACACGATCAACATCCGGGTATGTGGGATTCGGCTGATAAAAACTAACCAGCCATGTTAGTTTTTATTTCTGCCGACGGCTCTGGTTGCCGGGGGCGTATCCGGCTATC
>JBDRJH010000182.1:0-4643 GCA_043815125.1 Verrucomicrobiota bacterium | reverse complement strand
GAGAAGGTGATCGAGGCCGGCCGCATCGGCGGCCGTGCGGAGGCTGCGCATAGACGACACTCTCGATACGAAACTCGCCAAACGACCGGCATACACGTAGCGTCCGGCCCCCTATGCGAATCGTCGTCACCGGAGGTTCTGGATTCATCGGTCAACACATCGTCGCGAACCTCGTCGCCGGCGGACATGACGTCGTCTCGGCCGACCGCAGCCTGGGCCGACAGGCCGGCGCCAAGTCCGCGGTCGTCGACCTGCGCGTGCGTGAGTCGGCCTATCCGCTGTTTGAAGGCGCCGACAGCATCGTCCACCTCGCCAACCACCCCAACGCCGGCCGCGCGGACGCGCAGACCGTGCTGGCCGAAAACCTGACCATCAACACCAACGTCTGCCAAGCCGCGGCGGAACTCGGCGTCAGGCGGATCGTATTCGCCAGCTCGATACAGGCGATGGCCGACTCCCTCTCCGCCGGGCCGCTGCCGGCCGATGGCGACACGCCCGCCCGACCCGACAACGTCTACGGGTTGAGCAAGATCCTGACCGAGCACATGCTGGCCCACTACGTGCGCTTGCATGGACTCTCCGCGGTGGCCGTGCGTTTTCCGTGGGTCGCCGGTCGCAAGCGCCATCTGGAGTATTTGAACAACACGGCCGAATTTCACGGGCGCCATACCCGGGAACTCGGCGCGTGGCTGTGGATCGAGGATGCGGCCTCACTGGTCGCCGCCATCCTGGCGACCGACCTGCCCGGCTTTCGTGTCTATTTGCCGAGCGCGGCGTTGCCGACCTCCTTTGGTCCGGTCGACGAACTGGCCCGGCGGCTTTATCCCGACGCACCACAAAAACGACCGGACGAGCCGCTGACGGCCTTGATCGACACCGGTCAAATCACCCGGGAAACCGGCTGGAAACCACGCACGATCGAGCAGGTGCTGGCCTTGGCGTGAACCGAGTCCGGCCCGGGTCGTCAGAGCCCCACCCCGTAGGGGCTTCGCTCGCGAAGCCCGTTAAACGTGGGATCTCTGCAGACGCGCCCTTCGCAAACTGGCGCGAAGCGGGCTTCACGAGCGACGCCCCTACGTTTCCGAAGCACTACGGCTACCGTTCTATTTAAAACGCAGTAACCCCTCGCAGGAGACCGAACCAGACGCCGACAAAAAAAGCCGCGCCCCTTTGCGGGAGCGCGGCTTTGGCGTTTTTGGACGTTCGCGGGCTTAGCTCGCGGCGACCGGAGCGGCTTCCTCGGAGGGAGCGGCGCCGTTGGCGTCCGGGATCTCCTCGCCGAAGGGCAGGCTGATGCGGACGTTCTTGTAGGCGGGCAGACCGGTGCCGGCGGGGATCAGGTGACCCATGATGACGTTTTCCTTGAAGCCCTTCAGGGTGTCGATCTTGCCGAGGGTCGAGGCGTCGGTGAGCACGCGGGTGGTCTCCTGGAAGGAGGCGGCCGAGATGAACGACTCGGTCTCGAGCGAGGCCTTGGTGATGCCGAGCAGGATCGGCTCGGCCTCGGCGGGCTTGCCGCCGGCCTCTTCGAGACGCTTGTTCTCAGTGAGGAACGCGGCGCGGTCCACCTGCTCGCCCCAGAAGTATTCGCTGTCACCGGGGTCGGTGATGCGGACCTTGCGGAGCATCTGGCGGATGATGATCTCGATGTGCTTGTCGTTGATCGTCACGCCCTGGAGACGATAGACCTCCTGCACCTGGCCGATGAGGAACTCATACAGCGCGGACGGCCCGAGGATCTCGAGGATCTCGTGCGGGTCGGCCGAGCCTTCGGTGAGGTGCTGGCCTTTGTGGACGACGTCGCCGGGCTGCACGATGATGTGCTTGCCGGCCGGGATGAGGTGCTCCTCGGTCTGGGAGGTCTCTTCGTTGCTGACGACCAGCTTGCGCTTGCCGCGCAGCGTGCCTTCGAACGAGACGACACCCTCGATGCGGGCCATCTCGGCGGCGTCCTTGGGACGACGGGCCTCGAAGAGCTCGGCGATGCGGGGGAGACCACCGGTGATGTCCTTGGTCTTGGAGGCCTGACGGGGGGTCTTGGCGAGCAGGGCACCGGGCTGGATGATGTCGCCTTCGCTGACGACGATCTGGGCGCCGACGGGAACCGAGTAGGCCGCGAGGGGCTTGCCGGAGGCGTCGCGAACCTCGATCTGGGGATTGAGGTCCTCCTTGTGCTCGATGACCACGGTGGCGATACGGCCGGACGATTCGTCGAGCTCGTTCTTCACGGTGACGCCGCGGATCATGTCCTTGAACGCGAGGGTGCCGCCCTTTTCGGAGAGCACGGGCACGTTGTAGGGATCCCACTGGGCGAGCACGTCGCCCTTGTCGATCTGGCCGCCGTCGGCGACGTGGAGGAAGGAACCGACCACGATGTTGTAGGTCTCGAGCTCGCGGTCCTCGGCGTCGACGATGGTGATCGAGCCGGTCTTGTTGAGGACGATGTTGGCGCCCTCGGCGGTCTGCACGAGGCGCAGGCCGCGATACTTGACCTTGCCGGCGGAGCGCACGCGGATCTCGGGGGTCTTGAAACCGCCGGTGGCGACGCCGCCGATGTGGAACGTGCGCATGGTGAGCTGGGTGCCCGGCTCGCCGATGGACTGCGCGGCGATGATGCCGACGGAGTCGCCGGCCTTGGCCATGCGGTTGGTCGCGGGGTTGATGCCGTAGCTCTTGCCGTCGATGCCGAACTGGCTGGTCGAGGTGAGCGGGGACATGATCTTCACGCGCTCGATGCCGGACTCGACGATGGTGTCGGCGAGTTCCTCGGTGATGAGCTCGCCGGACTTGACGAGGATCTCGGAGGGGCTGAGCGGGTTGTAGACGTCGTCGGACGAGCAGCGGCCGATGATGCGCTCGCGGAGGCCGACGATCTCGTCGTCGCCCTCGTAGATGGCCTTCTTCCAGATGCCGTCACGGGTGCCGGCGTCTTCCTCGGCGATGACCACGTCCATGGCGACGTCGCAGAGTTTGCGGGTCAGGTAACCGGCGTCGGCGGTCTTCAGCGCGGTGTCGGCGAGACCCTTGCGGGCGCCGTGCGTCGAGATGAAGTATTCCAACACGGTGAGGCCTTCGCGGAAGGACGACAGGATGGGGCGCTCGATGATTTCGCCCGAGGGCTTGGCCATGAGACCGCGGGTGCCGCACAGCTGGCGAACCTGCTGTTTGTTACCGCGGGCGCCGGAGTCCATCATGATGTAGACCGGGTTCACTTCCTTGCGGCCCTCGTTGTAGTCGAGCTTGGCGAACACGGACTTGGCGATCTTGTCGGTGGCGCTGGTCCAGATGTCGATGACCTTGTTGTAGCGCTCGCCCTCGGTGATGATGCCCTTGGAGAACTGGGCCTCGACCTCGGCGATCTTTTTGCGCGAGTCGGCGACGATGTCCTTCTTCTCGACGGGGATGATCATGTCGTCGATACCGATCGAGATGCCCGCCTGCATGGCGGTCTGGAAGCCGAGTTCCTTGAGCTTGTCGAGGGTCTCGACGACGGTGTGCTCGTCGGTGACGCGGGTGGTGTTGAGGATGAGGTCGCCGAGCTTGCCCTTCGGAACGGGGAAGTTCACGAAGCCGAGGCCCTCGGGCCAGATCTGGTTGAAGATCACGCGGCCGACGGTGGTGCGCAGGACCTTCTTTTCGGTGTTGCCGTAAACGGTCTGCTTGCCGCGATCGGGGTTGGGGACATCGACCCAGTCGTGCATGGTGAGCGCGCCGTCGGCCTTGGCGAAGAGAACTTCCTGGAGGCCGGAGAGCAGCGGCACATGCACGCCCTTCTCGGGCTTGGTGCGGGGCTCAATGGTGAGGTAGTAGGAACCGAGCACGATGTCCTGCGAGGGCGTGAGGATCGGCTTGCCGGAGGACGGCGAGAAGATGTTGCTCGTCGCCATCATGAGCAGTTTGCACTCCATGACCGCCTCAAGGGAGAGGGGGACGTGGACGGCCATCTGGTCACCGTCGAAGTCGGCGTTGTAAGCCGTGCAGACGAGCGGGTGGACGCGAATGGCCTCGCCCTCGATGAGGACGGGCTCGAACGCCTGGATGGAGAGGCGGTGAAGGGTCGGCGCGCGGTTCAGGAGAACCGGGTGGCCCTTGGTGACCTCTTCAAGGATGTCCCAGACCTCGGGGGACTTCTTCTCGATCATCTTGCGGGCACCGCGGACGGTGTGCACGAAGCCGAGCTCCTTGAGGCGGCGGATGATGAACGGCTCGAAGAGAACGAGCGCCATCTTCTTGGGCAGACCGCATTGGTTGAGCTTGAGCTCGGGGCCGATGACGATGACAGAGCGGCCGGAGTAGTCGACGCGATTGCCGAGCAAGTTTTGACGGAAGCGACCCTGCTTGCCCTTGAGCATGTCCGAGAGGGACTTGAGGGGGCGGTTGCCGGCGCCGGTCACGGGACGGCCGTGGCGGCCGTTGTCGAAGAGCGCGTCCACGGACTCCTGGAGCATGCGCTTTTCGTTGTGAATGATGACGTCGGGCGTCTTCAGCTGCATCAGGTTCCGCAGACGGTTGTTGCGGTTGATGACGCGGCGGTAGAGGTCGTTGAGGTCGGAGGTGGCGAAGCGGCCGCCTTCGAGCGGAACGAGGGGACGCAGGTCGGGCGGGATCACCGGCAGGACTTCGAGGACCATCCACTCGGGGCG
>JBDRJH010000181.1:0-3687 GCA_043815125.1 Verrucomicrobiota bacterium | reverse complement strand
ACAACCTGCTAATTCTCTGGGCGGACGAAGCGCAAAAGATCGTCACCGCAAACGAGGACGGGACGAGTGACTACAACGTCGTGGACGTAATTCGCGAGGCGAAGGCCACCGTGGTCGCGGCCACACAATCCTACACCTCTTTGATTCCGCCCATCGGCGACCATGAGAAGACCAAGGTCTTTATCGCGAACATGGCGAACCGGATCATGTTCAAGGCTCCCGATGAGGACTCCGCCAAGATGGCGGCTGATACGATTGGGAAGCGCAAGGTGACGAAGCGAACCTACGGCTACTCTGGCGGTCGGCGCACAACGTCATTCACAGAGGAGGAGAAATACTATTTCGAGCCGCACGAACTGCGAAAGTTGAAGACGTTCGAGGCGGTCATCCAACACTGCGGCGGCGGGTTTCGCCGCGTAAAACTCCCGCCGATGGCCGCGAACGGGAAACCCCCGGCCTGGTATGGGAAGTGAGCTTATGAGCACGAATCTGGAAAAACTGCGACGCTTGCCGGATTACCTGCGCGAGCAAATCAAGGGACCAGATCACGTGATGGATCGCATCTGCTCGGTGCTACGGCGTGGCGAGCTGGGCTTGGCGAGCACCCGTCGTCCGCGCGGATCGTTTTTGTTTGTCGGCCAAACGGGCGTCGGAAAAACCGAAGTCACGAACGTGTTCACCGAATATCTTTTCGAGGGGCGCAAGCCCCTGCGTTTCGACATGTCGGAATACCAGACGCACAGCTCGGTGGAAAAGTTGATCGGAGAGAAGGTCGGCGACACGGGTTTGCTCGGTCGCGCGCTGGCGACGACAGAGACGGGCACCCTGCTTTTTGATGAGATCGAGAAAGCGCATCCCCTCGTGCTGGATTTATTTCTCCAAATTCTGGATGACGCCGCGATCACGCTGGCGTCAGGCGAACGGAAAAACCTGAGCGGCTTCTATGTCGTATTCACGAGCAACATTGGCGCGGCCGAAGCGATGCGGATGCGCTCGGCGCCGTTCGCCTCGGTTCAGAGGACGGTGCTGTCGCGGGTGAACCAACAGCTCCGTCCCGAACTCGTCGGCCGCATGACGGAGAAACTGGTATTCGCCAGTCTCGACTACGAGGTGCAGCGCGCGATCTGTGCGCAGATGGTGGAACGCGAATGCGCACGGCTGCGTGCGCTGGGTCAAACGGTGGCGGTCGGCCCAGAGGCATTGGAGGCGTTGATCCGCGAGGGGTATCATCGCGGCCTCGGGGCACGGCCCATGCGGGCGGCGGTGGAGCGTTACCTGCAAGAACAGGTCGCGGCTGAACTGCTGGATGTCCGCGCGTCCGCCTAGCCGCGGGGCAGAAGATCAGGCATAGCCTTCCCGTCACGAAGAGCCCGGCGCGCGGTCAGTTTAGCCCGTAGTGTGTCGGCATCCGAAGGCAGCGGCGCTTCTCCGATCAGCTCCGCGACCGTAGTCCCCAAAACATGCGCCAGAACGATCAATTCGTGATCCGTCACTTGGCGTAGCCCCGCCTCGATACGCGCGACTATATCGCGTCCCGCGTCCCATCCCTGACGCTGGCACGCGCCCGCAAGCTCTCCTTGGGACCAATTACTCACCGTGCGGAGTCGGCGGACTTGCGGACCGACGTGGTTTCGTCGTCCGGTGGCGGCTGGAGGTTTCTTTTGATCGCGCGGCACGTGTGTTCTAGCACACAGCCTAGCGAAGGGCTGAATCTCGCGTGTGTGTTAGAGCACACAAACTGCCGGGGTTATCTCCCTGATACGCGAAAACTTGGGGAACCGAATTCCTAGCTGATAATCTATGGCGAAAAGCCGTGGGTGATTTGGCCTAGCCTATACAAGCCTATCGCCCCGATGGCCTCCACAGAAAGGAACCTCTCCCATGAATAACCCAAACAACGGTGAATCTGGAACGGCAGGGCCAGGGATTGGAAAATCGGGAACGGGGAATACCCCGCCAATTTGGCATGGGTTGGAAGTGGTGCCGGTAATTCTCCGCTCTTTCATGCACTCCCCCGGCGAAGCGGTGGAGCACAACCACGATTCTGCGGAGTTGATCCTGAACATGGGCACTACATCGGGATCGGTTGTCTGGCGGGATGTCGATGGGGTTGAACAGACGGCGGAACTCCATGCCGAGGACTGCTGTTTGATTCCAGCGGGGGTTACCCATCTCGTGAATGGCCTCCGGGTGCGTGGAGTCGTTTCCCTTCTGGTCGGAGGGGCGGTGCTGGCCGAAATGACACGGAGAAATCTGGTCGCCGTCATGGTCGAAAATCTCAGGAAACTCACCGCTCAGGATGCGATGGCTGGCGGACTGGTGACGGAGTTCAGCCGGGTGATCCTTCGGCAACCACAGGTGCTATTGGTCAACACGCTTGGATTCGCGCTCGCCCTCAAATTGTTTCATTCGTTGCTGTATCGAGAAAATAATTACGAATGGGAAATCGCTCCATTCTCACCTTCGGAAAAGAAGCGCGTGCTTGAATACTTGCGAGAGCACTTGACGGAGCGGGTGACGGTTTCGGAGTTGGCCCGAAACCTGGGTTTAAGCCGGGCGCATTTCACCCGCCGGTTTCATGTCACTTTCGGAATGCCGCCGCTCCGATATTTGCTCAAAATCCGCGTAGATCACGCTCTCGAACTTTTACGCAGCGGTGACTACCGCGTGTCCGAGGCGGCATTGGCCGTCGGGTTCTGCGACCAAAGCCATCTGGATCGGCACTGTCGCAAGTTCTACGGACGCGCACCGAGCGTGATGCTGCGGGACTGATGGAAATCGCGCATTCGTTCTGATTTTCAGCACGCGCGTCCAAGCCAGACGCCGTTTTTTAAAGTAGAGTTATGACGTTCAATCGGTGGCCGTCCAACGGCGCCGATCAAGTCCAGCCCCCGGTTCTCTTTTCCACCATGAAAACCCAAAGCTCAAAACTCACCCTCGGAGCGCTCGGTTTCGCGCTCCTGCTAAATCCGGCCTCGGCTGCCGTTGTCTCGTTACCGCTCGCGCAAATCCCCACCGAGGTAAAAACCGGTTTCCAATACGGCCTTGGAATTCTGTTCATGGTCGGCTTTCCCGACATCAAGGCCAAGGTGGAACAGCGCATCCGCAATGTGCCGCCGGAAAACCGCGAGCGGGCGTTCATCACGGCCGCCAAATCGCTCGCGTTGAATCAGACGGTGCAGAGTCGCGGTGTGACCCCGTGACCGTGGGGTTTGTTCGGCGGCGGTCGCTCCGGCGACCGCCGCTTTTTTCTGCACCAGTGATAATCAATGACCCGGTCCCCTGCATCTGCTTGGCTCAAGTCTGGACCGGCGCGTTTCCGTATTTGGTGTGCAACGGGACGGCTCACCGATGAACCTATCCAAAGGCTCGCGCCCGCTGCCACTCATTTACCGGTCCTCTGGCCGGGGGCTTGGCTGAGAGCCGAATATTTCTGGTTTTTGAAAAGCCAACTGGCCGTCTGATACCCGGCCTCGGTCCGGGCTATCAGCGGTGCGTCGGGCGCGGTGGGCGAGAGTTCTTCCGACACCTGGTCATAGTTCCAGGTGGTGGGTTTGAGCATCGGGCTCAGCACCACCAATCGCTCCCCATCAAACAAACCGAGGTTCTGATAATTTCCGATGTAAGCGCGGGGTGGAAACGCGGTGGCTTCCGCGTCCAGAAGATCCCGGCCAAAAAAACGGCTCG
>JBDRJH010000180.1:0-33292 GCA_043815125.1 Verrucomicrobiota bacterium | reverse complement strand
CGGGGACATGCTGCTGGATCGCAACGAATGCTCGCTCGTCTTCCAGGCGACGTTCAAAGCCGGCGACACCCAGTTCATCATGGCGGCCGATACGACCTGCGACATCTGGGATAAGATCGTCCGTGTCTCGCGTCTGCACGGCAATGAGGAGCGCCTGAAGTGGGATATCCTGAAGCTGCCGCATCATTGCAGTTACCTCTCGCTCGGCCCCGAGAAGGGAAAGACCGAGACAGTGCCCCTGCCGAACGTGCAATGGCTGATTGACCAAGGTAAGGCCCGCGCCGTCATCGTCTCCACGAGCAAGCCCATCGACAACGAGGACCAGGATCAGCCCCCGCACTTCCAGGCGAAAAATTGCTATCTGCGCAACCTCCGGCAAAAGTCCGGAAAGTTCCTCGTAACGATGGAGCACCCGACCCGCGTGTCTCCGGCACGATTGGTCATCAATGTCACGGCGGGAGGCGCAAGCATCGAGACCGCGGCCGCCATCGGCACCGGCGCCTTGGTGAGCGCGCCCGCGCCTCGGGTTGGCTAAGCTGCAAGCCATGACGCAGGCTCAACAGCTACAGCGATACCTCGAGAATCCACGCGAGCTTGTCCACGCCAAGCTGTTGTCGGCTTCTAGGGACGGCGACGCTGAGGTCATCGACATGGAGGTGGACGTAGACCTTCCCCAGCGCCCCTTGTATGCGGTCAAGAGCAAGGAGCGGGTGCGGGTGACATTTCCTCCGGGCGGGGGGATGCCGGAGGCCTTCGCGTTGCGCAAAGGCTTTCCGTTCGTGCCGCACACGATCCTCGGCGAGACGCCGTATCCGCGTCAGCTTTGCCTATACGAAAGGAGTTGGGCCGACGAAGAGCCGAATTGGGCACCAAAGCCGTTCGTTGAGAGGATACGCCGATGGTTCTCCGGCACAGCCGACGGCACCCTGCACCGCCCCGATCAACCGCTGGAGCCGATCATGCAGTATTCGCCGTTGCGCATAACCCTGCCTAGGCTCAAGCCGGCGGGTGTGCGCATGGTGCAGGTCGACCGGCTCTTCATCTTTCAAGCGCAGAAAAATTATTGGGTCGGCTACAGAGAGAGGCCACAAGGAGCAGATCGCGAGATCCACCCCATCCCGGTGCTCGTCGTTCGATGCTCTCCGCTTCCCCATGGTGTCCTAAGTCGGTTGCCTCGGACGCTGGGCGAACTCGAAAAACTTCTAGTGAATTTAGGGGGCTCGCTGACCGACGCGATATCCGGCGAGATAAGGCATCTACAGAATGAACTCGCGGGCATGCAGCAGCAGCCGCTTCTTTTGGTTGTCGAGCTGCCGAAAGTTCGGGAGGAGGGCGGAGACGTGGAATCCCTCGAACATCGCGGCTTCTTTTTGTCCGACAAAGTCGGCGAGTTATTCAAAACATCGACCGAGCAAGTGAAGGAAGGGGGGCTTTGGGTGCCGAAAACCAGAATGCCGCTTTTCGAGGATCAACGGGAGCTGGAGAAAGTGTCGCTTTTACCGCTCTCGATCCGGTGGCACCTGAGCCCGAACTTTGCCGCAGATATGAACGGTCACGCGCATCTTCCGTTGAAGGCCATCGCCATCGGGGTTGGCTCCCTGGGCTCGCAGGTCGTGAATAACCTATACCGGGGCGGTTTCGGAGACTGGGTATTCGTCGACAACGATGAGGTCGAGCCGCACAACCCAGCGCGTCACCTGTTGGCCTCCAACGCAGTGGGTCAAAACAAGGCCCACGCCCTTTCGCACGAGATGCAATTGGTGTTCCCGGACCGTCCGGCCCCTGCCTGCCTAGCCTGCGACTACCCGGCGCTGGGGAACAAGGATCTGGCCGCGGCGATGAGCAAAGCGGATCTGATTCTCGATCTCTCGGCTTCCGTTGTGGTCGAGCGCCACCTTTCTGGCGACGGGCGAAGCGGTGCGCGGAGGATAACGGCTTTTTTGAACCAGAGAGGGGACGAGTCCGTTCTCTTGGCAGAGGATGGTAAACGAAGGATTTGCCTGTTCTGGCTTGAGGCGGAGTATCTCCGCAAAGTCGCTTTCGATGCCGCCCTGCGAGGGCACTACGACAACGTGGAGTTGGTCGCTCATCGCTACGGGAACGGTTGCCGCGATATCAGCGCCACGGTCCCCCAAGACGGTGTCGCGCTCCATGCCGCACTCCTCTCGCGCCAGATCCGCAAGGCCGCCGTCGACGAAGGGGCTCTGGTCATGGTAAACCGATGGTCGCCGGATACAGGCAGCGTGCATGCGATCCAAGTAAGCGTGACGAGCCCACGCGAAATCAAGGCCGGTGGTTGGTCCTTGTTGATTCATCCGTCCGCAATTGAGGATCTCGTTTTGGTTCGGACTAAGGGCCTGCCCAAGGAGACCGGCGGGGTGCTTCTTGGCGTCGTGGATCGGCCAGGGCGCGCCCTCGCGATCCTCGGCATGTTGCCCGCGCCTCCCGATAGCGAGGCATGGCCGACAAGCTTTATCCGAGGGAGCAACGGTTTGGCGCACGAGGTGGACAAGGTCGCGCGAAGCACCTTGGGCAACGTCGGTTACGTCGGCGAATGGCACGCCACCCCCAAGGCTTCGACTCGACTCCGAGTGTGCAGGATCTCGACGCGGTGGCGATCTGCGCTCCGAATGCGCATGCAGACGGGCTGCCGACGCTCATGCTCATCGTCGCCGGACGGGACGCGTGCGTGCTGGTTCAGCCCGCCCCGGATGAAGCGATAAACGTGGTCCGTTTCATCCTGTAATCGTAATCAAACGCATCGCGCCGACTTCCCCTCCGATATGAAACGCACCTACGCATTTTTGATGTTCTGTCTCGTCGCCGAATTCGTGGCGGTATGCGCCGTTCTGGCGGGAAGCCTGCCGGCATGGGCTGCGAAGTTCGAGGTGCCCATCCTGTGTGGACTCACGGCGGGCGTGGGTGGCTTGGTCTATTGCCTACGCGGGCTCTACGTGAACACCTGCGCGGGCGACGGGTGGAACCCCAAGTGGATGCCGTGGTATTTTATTCGTCCATTCATCAGCCCCGTATGCGGGGTTGTAAGTTATCTACTCCTCAAAGCCGGGCTTTTCGTGCTTGAATCCTCGCCGCGCGAGGACGGCTCGCATCTTGGCTTCTACGTGCTTGCTTTCATATCTGGCCTTAACGTCGACAAGTTCCTGACTAAGATAGAAGACGTTGCTCGGACGACGTGGGGAATTGAAAAGTCGCGTGCTGCATGTCGCGAGGAAGCTCCTGTCGTTAAAACCCTGACCAAGTGAGAAGATCTTGGGGCGATTAGCCGGTGGTCAGAGTGTTGCTGTTGTTGGCAGACAGATTCCGGTCTGAGTGAAGCCCTAGCCGCGGGCGGGCACCTTGAGTTTGGTGCTGATGTGCAAAGCGACTTCGGCCGGGTCGAAATAAACGAAGTGCCCGACACGGTGGTAGGGGATGCGGCGGAGTTTGGTCCATTCGCGCAGGGTGCGAATCGACGGCTCTCGGCCCTTCGGGAAAAGCCCGCAGGTGCGGAGGCCGGTGATGTCGGTGAGGTGGGTGCTGGGCGATGCGGTCAGTTGCGTTTCCATACACCCTTGCGCCCGTGTAAACGCAGCGACTGGCGACGGGCCTTGCGCCGGAAAACGACACGATGCGTGTCGCACCACCCGAAGTGGCGCGGCCCGGGCCGGCCGCGCCCGGCGAGCTGCTCAGGCAGCTTCAGGCAGGATCCTGGATTCCTCCTCTCCAGCGGACTTCTTCGGCATGATCCCGAAAAACTCCTCGGCCTCGGCCGGACTTTTCAAGTCGAGGTAATGCTTGCGGATGATGGCCTCGGAATTGCCTGCCTGAATCGCAGCCTCGCCGATGGACCGGAATTTGGCGACGAACATGGAAATGAACGTGTGACGGAGCACGTCATGCGTGAGGTGGAACTGGTCGCGGAATTTCTCCCGACGCCGCTTGAAGTTGCCGACGATGATCGGGAATTTCTCCAACGGATAGGCACGAAGCCAGGCCGCAAGATTCGGCTGGATGGTGACGCGTCTCGGTTCGCGCACCTTCGAGGCATCGGCTGAAATGGCGATGATGCCGGTTTCAAGATTCACGTCCTCCGGCTTGATCTTGGTGATCTCGCCGTCGGGCACGCCCGGACGAATGCCGGCGAACAGGCAAAGTGCGAAATACGGCACCCAACGCCCGCCCTCGAACTCTTCGAAGTGCTCCATAAGGGTGCGGGCCTGCGCAACGGTGAAAGTGACCGCAGATCCGCCCCGGCGACGAATCCGGTAGTGCGGCACCTTCAGGATGAGATTCTCAGTCACCCATCCCCGGTGGAACGCGAACTTGAAAAAGGTCGAGAGCACGCCGCGCCGGTTGTTGTGCGTCTTCATCGACGGTCTGCCCATTTCGAGAAACCCCACCACGGACGCGAGCGTCAGCTCGGCGACGGTGATTTTGGGGAAGTGCTTGGAGAACCGTTCGAGATCCCACTCGATCCGCTTGAGCTGCGCCCGGCAGATGTGGCGCTGTTCGCATTCGTGACGCTTGGACGCGATGTAGTCGGTGATGGCGTCGGCGAGCGATTTCTGGCTCTCGGGCTCCTTGTAGTTCGCCAGTGCGAAATCGACGTAGAAGGACAATGCACGCGGCTTGTCCGCGAGTCGGAGAAAGACAGCCTCGGCTTCACGAGCCTGGTCCTCGGTCAAGGTGGTCGCGATGCTGCGAAGATTGGACGCGGTGGCTTGCAGGGCCTTAAGCTCCAAAATCGCCTTTTCTGCGGCGGCTTCCTCGCGGGTTTTGAAGTTCTTGCGGATGCGGACGCCGTTGATTCGTCCATCCACCCTCCAAGAGGTAATTCCGTTCCGATTGCGGAACTGACTGACGACAAATGCTGATTGTTTCATGCTTAGGTTGCCATGCCAACTGGGCAACCTAGCTGCTTCAAAAAGGTATCTCCTTCATTTAGAAGGAGAAAAGTGGCGTCCCCACGGGGATTCGAACCCCGGTTACATCCGTGAAAGGGACGTGTCCTGACCGGGCTAGACGATAGGGACGTGCTGACCGGAATGGCGAAACGTAGGTTTCGAACTTTCTCATGCAAGGCAAAAATCAGGCCGACCGATCAAGCCGGCCCAACTCTCAGACTTTGATCGGCTTACCCGCTTGGTCAGAGGCAAAACAGGCGTCCAACACCTTCTGCACCTCCGCGCCGCGCGCAAAATCCGGCTGGTCCTGCTTACCCGTGCGGATGGCCTTGATGAAACGCTCGTAGTTGTTCGGCGTGGGTTTCACCTCGACCTCGCGCCAGGCGGACTTGTCGAAATCCTCGCCGGCGCAGATCCGGTAGCCGGTCGTGGTCTTCTCGGAGTCGATCTCGATCGTGCCCTTGGTGCCGGCGATCTTCAAAAAGAGACGGTTGCTGTGGCCGCCACACCAACGCGTGGTGTGGATCGTGCCGAGGGCGCCGTTGGCGAACTCGACCGTCATCACGGCCGAGTCGTTGGCATCGAGCTTGTATTCGCCGATCTTGTTGCCCTTCGCCTTCGCGAAGGCCTTGAGGCGGCAATACACGTTTTTGATCGGTCCGGCGGGGAAGGTCGCGAAGTCGACGATGTGCACGCCGACGTCGCCGAGCACGCCCTTGCTGCCGTGCTTCGAGGAGAGGCGCCAGAGCCAGGCCGGCGTGGTGCGCCAGTCGCCCCAGACTTTGCTCGCCAGCCAGGCCTGCAGGTAGCTGGCCTCGACGTGGCGGATCTCGCCGATCACTCCGCGCCGCACCAGCGTCTCCACCGCCTGGATACAGGGCCAGTCCCGGTAGGACAGGTTGACCATGTTGATGACTCCGGCCTTCTTCGCGGCCGCGACCATGCGCCGGGCGTCGGCGTGGTTGAGCGCGAGGGGTTTTTCGCAGAGCACGTGCTTGCCGGCCTTCAGGCACTGGATGGACAGCGCGGCGTGAAACGCGTCGGGCGTGACAATCGACACCGCATCGATGGCGGCGTTGGCCAGCAGGTCGTCGACCGAGGCGTGGACCTCGGGGATGCCGTGATCGGCGGCGAACTTTTCGGCGCGCGCACGGTCCACATCGACCGCGGCCACGAGCTTGCAGCCCTTGATGGAGGCGAAGCGCCTGGCGTGTTGATTGGCCATGCCGCCGGTGCCGATGATGGCCAGGCGAACCGCGGGAGACTTGCGGGAGGGGCTTTTAAGGGAAGGGGTTTTCATGAGGAGCATGCACTCGGCCAAATGATCGGCCCGAGTCGGGATTTTAGGTTCGGGATTTGGGGTTTCGCGACGAGGCGCGCGTTATTTGTGACCGATGGTCGGACGCTCGGCGGCCTCGGTATCCGCGGGCAACGGCTCCAGCGGCTTGGCGTTGGGGCACACATCCGGGATGCACACGGTGGCGCGGGCCCAGCGCACGGCGTTGATGATGACACGCTGCACCTCCGGCTGATGGTAGGTCGGATAGGTTTCGTGGCCGGGCCGGAAGTAGAAGATGCGGCCGTTGCCGCGTTGCCAGGTCGCGCCGCTGCGGAAGACTTCGCCGCCGGTGAACCAGGAAATGAAGATCAACTGGTCGGGCTCGGGAATGCCAAACGGCTCGCCATACATCTCCTCCTGCGGGATCTCGAAATACTCGCCGATGCCCCGGGTGATGGGGTGCGCGGGGTTGATGTTCCAGAGGCGCTCCTTGTCGGTGGACTCACGCCACTTGAGCGAGCAGGTGGTGCCGAGCAGGGCCTTGAAGATCTTGGCGTAGTGGGAGGAGTGCAGCGCGATCAGGCCCATGCCCTCAAGCACGCGGGTCCTCACCTTGGCGACGATCTCATCCTTCACCTCGCCGTGCGCCATGTGACCCCACCAGACAAGCACGTCGGTCTCGGCCAACACGTCGGCGGTCAGGCCGTGCTCCGGTTCGTCCAGCGTGGCGGTGCGGACCACGATGCCGGCCTCCCCGCCGAGGAACGCGGCGATGGTGTTGTGCATGCCATCGGGGTAGAGGGCGGCGACCTTGGGGTTCTTTTTCTCGTGACGGAATTCGCTCCAGACGGTGACTCGGATGGGGTTGCTCATAATATTTTTTCGGATGGGTCTGATCGGCTCCAGACACTGCGGGGTGAAACTGATTCAAGAGAATTTAGCCGTGAATAATCCAAATCATCGCCCAAAAGCCAAGAACGCGGGATCGTAATCCTCCGAGATTTATAATACAAATCCGATCCAATGCCATCACCCCGACCCAGCGCCCAGGAAGACTTCGCCCGCGACCTGCAGCTCACGCTGCGGCGCCTGCGCGCCGGGCGGCTCAAGGTGCGCATTCCCCCGCAACGCGATCTGTTTCGGCGGCGTCCGGGGGCCACCTTTCACACCACGCCCGAGCTGTTTATCCAGACCGGCGGAGCCACCGACTTCGCATGCCCCGGACTCGGCTTCAGGCTGAACACGGGCGAGGTCGGCATCATCGCGCGAGGGGTTCCGCACGCCGAGACACCGCTCGATCAACGCACCCGCTACGGAGTCCTGGTGTGCATGCATGCCCGCGACGGTTTTTTCCTCCATCGTGGCATGGCCACGCCCGAACGCCGCATCCAAGGTTACGGAACCCATCGCGTGGTCACGCCCAAGAGTCCGCTCCGCTACGTGGACGACATCACCGATCATGAAAGCATTCCGAAACCCGAGCGAGCCCGCTACGTCCACGCCCTGCTCGAAGCCTTTCTGGTCGCCACGCTCGCCGAACTGGCCAACCCGCGCTCCACCCCGCCGGTCCACACCACTCCGCTGGTGACCCAGGCACAGAACTTTGTGCGCACCCATCTGGCGGATACCGACCTGAGCATTGCCGGGCTGGCCAGGGCGCTGGGTTGTTCGCCCGACCATCTGGCACGGCAGTTTCACCATGAAACCGGCCTGAATCCGTCCGTCTGGATCGCTCGCGAACGCATCGCCCTGGCCAAGGACCTGCTCGCCGAGCCCGGACTCAACATCGCTGAAATCGGCTGGGCCTGCGGATTTAACGAGCCCTCCTACTTCATCCGGGTTTTCCGTAAACACGCGGGCAACACTCCCCGCACCTACCGCATCTCACTCCATGCCGGCCAATCCTCCCGGCAGTTTGTCACTTAATAAGTGACAAATAGAACATTCATTTTCCCCTCAAAATAAATGCGTTACATACAATGTAACTTATTAAGTGACAAAATTCGGTTGGCCGCGTGGGGACGGGCGGGGTGTCATTGGGGCGGGGTTAGGCTGCGGTTAGCGAAAGGTTCGGCGGGCGGGGCTCGGGGCTCGACTTTCCGGCTTCCTTCACGGGGCGGAGGCGTTCTGAATCCGGGGTTTTCATTTTCCATCCACGCCCATGTTGTCCGCAGCCGAGATCACCGCCGCCCTGCCTGCCCAAGCCCGCACCGTCATCGACGGCCTGCCGTTCCCGCGCATCGCGTCGGGCAAGGTCCGCGAGATCTTCGACCTGGGCGACGCCCTGTTGCTGGTCGCCAGCGACCGCCTCTCGGCGTTCGACGTGATCCTGCCGGACGGCATTCCCGGCAAGGGCATCCTGCTCAACCAGATCAGCCTGTGGTGGTTTGAGCGCACCACCGGCATCATCGAGAACCACTTGCTGCCCGACCAGGCCGGCGAATTCGCGCGCCGGGGCATCACCGACCGCGACCTGCAGCTGCGCTCCATGATCGTGCGTAAGCTCAAGCCGCTCACCATCGAGTGCGTGGTGCGCGGTTACCTCGTTGGCTCGGGATGGGCGTCCTACCAAAAATCCGGCGAGGTCTGCGGCCATGTGCTGCCCGCCGGCCTGCGCCAGGCGGACAAGCTCCCCTCGCCCCTCTTCACGCCGACCACCAAGGCCCCCAAGGGCGAGCACGACGCGCCGATCAACGACGCCCAGGGCGCGGCCGCCGTCGGCGCGGAACTCTACGCGAAGGTCAAGAAGACCAGCATCGCGCTGTATTCACTCGGCCATGACTCGGCGGCGAAGGCGGGCATGATTCTGGCCGACACGAAGTTCGAGTTCGGCACCGACGAATCGGGGAATCTGATCCTCATCGACGAGGTGCTCACGCCCGACAGCTCGCGCTACTGGCCGGCCGGCGAGTATCGCGTCGACTGCTCGCCCCCCAGCTACGACAAGCAGTTCGTGCGCGACCATCTGCTGGCGATCAACTGGGACCAGACCCCGCCCGCGCCCGCGTTGCCCGCCGAGGTCATCACCCGCACCCAGGAAAAATACCTGCAGGCCCTGCGCAAGCTGCTGGGCTGAGCCCCGCAAGCCCACGGCATTTGCCGGTTTACATCACCCTTTCGCATGGCAGCATGGCGGGTCTACCCCTGTCATGCCCGGCCCGCTCCTACCCCCGCCGCCGATCGCGGCCACCACCGTCGCGACCAACGAATTGCGCAGAGAGTTTCAAACGTTGCTGCTGTCGCAGGCCCAGATGCTCGGCCGCAGGCAGCTGCGCATCAAGATTCCGCGGGCGGGCGCCACCGGACCCCGAGAAGACATGGCCTACCACTTTCGCCCCGAGTTGCAGATCCAACTCGACGGCGAGTCCGAGTTCAACCTGCCCGATGGAGACAGCCTGCTGCTTCGCAGCGGTGAGATGGCCGTGATGCCCCCGCTGGTGCCGCATCGGCTGGTCGACCGGCCGGACGCCCCGAGCCGGCGCCTCGTGGTGGGGTTTTATTCGAGCGCGGTCAGCATGCACTTCGGACGGCGCGCGTGGAACCAGGAGGCCGCGCTGGAGGCCATCGGCCTTTATCCGACCGCCAACCTTCGCCAGATCGTGGACCTGTCCGCACTGCTGATCGCCTACGCGCACGGCAGCCGCCTGCACCGCGAGCAGGGCGAAAACGCCGTGGCCGCGGCACTGCTCTGGCTGCTGGTCGATCTGCTGGACGACGAGGTGCCCGAGACCGACACCGACTCCAACCGGCTCTTCCAGATCAAGTGGCTGGTCCACAGCCATCTCTCCAACCCGGACCTCGGCGTGAAATTTTTGTCCGAACAGATGCGCTGCTCGCCCAGCCATCTCTCGCACCTCTTCGCCAAGGAGTCGGATCAACCCCTCACCCAATACATCCACGAGCAGCGGGTGGCGCGCGCGATGGAGGCGCTGGGCTCCAACAAACTGACCATCTCGGAGATCGCTTGGGCCTGCGGCTTCGCCGACCCGGGCTATTTCAGCCGGGTCTTCCGCAAGCAGACCGGGCTCACCCCGCAGGCCTGTCGCAAGAAGCTTGAGGACGACGCGCGCCTCACGCTCGACGATTGATCAGCCTCCGCGTTTTTGGCGGAGCGCCTGACGCATGAGATCCACCACCACGGCACGCTGCGACTCCGGGAAGGCCACCGTGAGAATCTCGATCGCCGGATCGATGCGGAAAAGCAGGTCGAGCGTGAGCGCGTGGCCGAAACCACCAAACCGAAACTCGTGCAGACGCGAGAGGCGTCCATGCACCGCGATGCTGCCGTGCTTGTTGACCAGACCGATGCGGTAGTGCTGCGTCGCGCGGTCCTCGGGGATCAGCCGCTCGGCGCTGACGAGCATCAGCTCATGCTCGCACAGGATCAACGCGCTCTCGGGTGAGATTTCGTTTTCGATGAGATTGTTTCGCTGCAACACGATCGCCGGCCAATACGTCGCCGCGAGGATGCGCTCGCCGGGCGGCACAAAACGCAGGACCGCGTTGCGAAACTTGAGCGGCATCGAGTGCAGCAGGCCGATGTCGGCCGAGCGATCCGGCGGCTCCGGCGGCGCGGTGATCGTGCCGCCGTCCATGCCCGTGAGCAGGCGCTGCACGAGCTCATGATACAGCGGCTCCATGACCGTGTTGAACTCGACGACGACGGTCCGCACCTGGTTGCGGCCCACATAGTCGATCTTCAACCGGCCCAGCAGCAGCACGATGGTCATTTCGACCAGGGCGCTGCGCGCAAAGCTCGCGGCCACCGTCGACATGCCCGATTCCTCTTCGCAGATCAGGTGCCAGCCCTCGGCGTCAACCACCAGCACGGAGGCCGCGGTGGTGCCGGCCGTCGTGTCGATCGCCGGGCTGAAGACCATGAGGGCGTCCTTGTCCTCGCCACGCAGCGACAGCGCAACGAGCGCGGACCGGAAGGGTTCGCGCACGTCGTGTCGATCAGCGAGCTGATAGGAAAAGCGTTCGGGGTGCGTCATGAAGCTGGACCGAGGGGCACTGGTCCGGCGGTAGGATCAGTTGCGGCCGAAGCGGACATCCATCCAGACGGCCAGGGCTAGAACGGAACCGCGGGCGATAAACTTAAATTCCGGCGACACCGCCAGGAGCGTCATGCCGTTGAGCAGGGCGGTCATGATGAGCGCGCCGATGAGCACGCCCCACACGCTGCCGCGGCCGCCCTTGAGCGCGGTGCCGCCGATCACGCAGGCGGCGATGGCGTCGAGTTCCATCAGATCGCCGACCGTGGTGGTGGACGCGCCCGAGTAGGCGGTGGTCATGAAGCCGGTGAGGGCCACGGCCACGCCGACCAGCGTGAACGCGCCGATGAGCACCCGGTGGACGTTGATGCCGGAGAGCACCGCGGCCTCCTCGTTGCCGCCGATGGCGTAGAGGTAGCGACCGAAGGGCGTGTGGCGCGTGAGGAAATACACGGTGGCGGCCGTGCCGGAGAGGATGAGCAGCGAGAGCGGCACCCCGCGGAAATTGTTGCAGATGATGACGACCGTAAAAACCGCCGCCGTGACCACGGCCCAGCGCAGGCCCGCGATGGCGACCGACTCCACCGGGAGTTTGTGGGCCTGGCGACTGCGGCGCGACATGCAGGCCGACACCGCGAAGCCCACCGTGACAAGCGACGCGAGCACCAGACCGACCACCGAGGGCAGGTAGTAGGTGGTGAGGCTTGAGTAGATGTTGTCCTCATCACCGCGCGCGACCGGCACGGTGGAGTTGTCGATCACCAGCCAGAAGAAACCCTTGAAGACCAGCAGACCGCCCAGCGTGATGATGAACGACGGTATTCGCTGCTTCACGATGAGCGTGCCCATCAGCATCCACAGCAAGATCGCCACGCCGAGCGCCGAGCCCATGGCCAGCGGCGCCGACCAGCCGTGGTCAAAGACCAACACGGCCGCGATGCCACCGATCAGGCCCACACCCGAACCGACCGAGAGGTCGATGTTGCCGGTGAGGATGATCATAAAAACACCGAGCGCGAGGGTGGCCACCATCGAGAACTCGATGAAGAGCTGCGTGAGATTGCGCGCTCCCAGGAACACCGGCTCCTGAATGGCGAAGAAGCCGCAAATCGCCACAAGCGCGATCGGCATGGCCAGGGATTTGAGGGGTAGTTTGGATTTCATGACGGGGTTGGGGAATGACAATGTTCAGGCGACGGCGGACAGGCTCTCGTTGCGGCCCATGGCGGCGGCGAGCAGTCGCTCCTGGGTGAACTCGCCGCGGACGAACTCGCCGCCGATGCGGCCTTCGCACAGCATCAGGATGCGGTCGCTCATGCCCATGAGCTCGGGCAGCTCGCTGGAGACCAGGAGCACGGCCTTGCCCTCGGCGGTGAGGGCGTTGATCAGTTCGTAGACCTCGAGCTTGGCGCCGACGTCGATGCCGCGCGTGGGTTCGTCGAGCATGACGATGCGCGGGCCGGTCATGAGCGCCTTGCCCAGCACGACCTTCTGCTGATTGCCGCCCGAGAGACCGCCGACCACGACCGTCTGGCCGGGGGCCTTGATGCGGAGTTGATCAAAAAACTGCTGGTTGCGCATGAACTCCGAGGCCGCGCTGATTTTGCCGCAGTGGGTGAACGAGTGAATGCTGGAGAGCGAGAGGTTGAAGCCGATGGTCTGCCCGATGGTGAGCCCGTAGCGGCGGCGATCCTCACTGGCGAGCACGAGGCCCTGGCGGATCGACTTGGTCGGCGTGGGGCAGTCAAACGGATCGCCGGAGAGTTTGACGCTGCCCGATACGCGGTGGCCCCAGGCTCCGAACAGGTTCATGAGCAGCTCGGTGCGACCGGCGCCCATGAGGCCGCCGATGCCGAGCACTTCACCTTCGTGCAGATCAAAACCGATGTCGTGGAGCAGCGGTTTTTTGCCGCACTCGGGCGCGCAGGTGAGCCCGCGCACCGAGAGCAGCACGCGACCGACGCCGGTGGCGGACTTGCGGGGGAACAGGTCTTTGATTTCGCGGCCCACCATGTGTTTGATGACGATGGTCGGCGAGGCACCCGCCGACTCGATCGTGGAGATGGTCGAGCCGTCGCGCAGCACGGTGATGCGATCGGAGATGGCAAAGACCTCTTCAAGCTTGTGGGAGATGTAGACGCAGGTCGTGCCGGCGGCGCGCAGACGGCGAAGGTGGTCCAGCAGGACCTGCACCTCGGTGTCGCTGAGGGCGGCGGTCGGCTCGTCGAGCACGAGCACGCGGGATTTTTTGTCCATGGCCCGCACGATCTCAAGGAGCTGTTTGTGGCCGACGCCGAGATCACGCACCAGCGTCTCCGGCGAGAGGTCGAGGCCGAAGTCGGCGAGCAGTTCACGCGCGCGCGCCTGCATCGCGAGCCAGTCGATGCGGCCGCGCTTAAGCGGCTCGCGGCCGAGGAAAATGTTCTCGGCCACGCTGAGTTCGTCGACGAGCGCGAACTCCTGGGTGATGACCGAGATGCCGTGTTCCTCGGCGTCACGGATGCTGCGGAAGACGACCGGTTTCCCATCCATGAGCAGTTCCCCTTCGTAGGAACCGTGCGGATGAATGCCGGAGAGCAGTTTGATGAGGGTGGATTTGCCCGCCCCGTTCTCGCCGCAGAGCGCGTGGATCTCACCGGCGATCAGGTTGAAGCTGACGTCCTTCAGCGCGATGACGCCGGGGAAGCGTTTGGTGATGCCGCGGGTTTCGAGGATCGGGGTGCTCATGACGGGGAACGGGGCGGGCGGGTTGACGATTACTGGATCTTGTCGGCCTGGTGGAAGCCGTCGGCGACGACGGTTTCCATCATGTTGTCCTTATCGACGGAGATGACTTTTTCGAAGATGGAGGGCACCTGTTTCTTGCCGTTGTCGAGGGTCTGGCTGGTGGCGGGGGCATTGCCGCGGGCGATGTCCACGGCGATGGCGGCACCGCGTTCGGCGAGCGTTTTCACGGGTTTGTAGACGGTCATCGACTGGGTGCCGCGCATGATGCGCTGGCAGCCGGCGAGGTCGGCGTCCTGGCCGGTGACGAGGACTTTGCCGGCGAGGCCTTCCTCGATGAGCGCCTGGATGGCGCCGCCGGCGGTGCCGTCGTTGGCGGCGAGCACGGCGTCGATGTCGGTGCCGACCTTGGTGACGGCGGCGTTCATGATTTTTTTGGCGTTCTCGGGCTTCCAGTCGAGGGCCCAGTCTTCAAAGACGACCTCGATCTTGCCGGCCTTGATAAGGGGATCGAGGATGTTGTCCTGACCCTGCTTGAAGAGCTTGGCGTTGTTGTCCGTAGGGGCTCCGTAAATACGGACGATGCGGGCGGGGCGGTCCCTAGGCAGGCGTTCGACGATCCAGTTGGCCTGGGCCTCGCCGACGCTGATGTTGTCGAAGGTGATGTAGAGATCGATGTCGCTGTTGAGGATCAGCCGGTCGTAGGCAATGACGGGGATGCCGGCCTGGTTGGCGGACTTGACGGCGCGGGTCATGGCGGAGCCGTTGTGCGGCACGATGACGAGCACATCGACGCCGCGGGTGATGAGCGACTCGACGTCGCGGACCTGGCGGGTGTCGTCGGAGTTGGCGGATTGCACGATGACCTTGGCGCCGAGCTTTTCGGCGGCGGCGACGAAGGTGTCGCGGTCGCTTTGCCAGCGTTCTTCCTTGAGGGTGTCGAGCGAGAGACCGATGACGGGTTTGGACTTGGAGGCAAAGGCGCTGGTGGCGGTGACAAGGGACAGGCCGACCACGCCGACAAGGGCGAGCAAACGGGTGATGTTTTTCATACTGGGGCGGGGTTGAGTTTAGGATGCGAGGAAGTGAAGGCCGGCGCGATGCGGGATTTCAGGCATCGCGCCGGCGGGGAGAAACGAGCTGCGGATGGAACCTTACCACCAGGCCTCGGCCTGGATGCCAAAGTTCCACGAGCCCTCGGAGGGGCCGGAAGTGCCGTTGATCTGAGAGCCGGCCGCGAAGTCGTTCCACATGTAGTAGGTGGCGTAGAGACGAATCTCGGGACGGGCGAAGAACTTGGCCGAGGGACGGATGAGCTGGGCGAAGGTGATCTTGGCCAGGGAGGGGCTGTCGTCACCAGCGGTGGAGCGGTTGTCGGTGGCGTAGTCGTAGCCGACCTCGACGGCGGCACCAAGCACGTCGGTGAACATGTAGACGGGACGGGCACCCACCGCGTAATAGGTGCGGTCGGAGCCGGAGCCACCCGCTGGGGTGAAGCCGAGATCGTTCCACTGCACCACGGCGTCCGCGGCGACGCTGAAGCGATCGCTCGCCTGCCAGACAAGCGTGTCGATGAAGAGCAGTGTCTTGGAGTCATCCAACGCACCGCGCGGAGCGCCGACGTAGCCGCTGACGTTGGTGTCGAACTGGCTGGACGTGCCCACGCCGTAGAGCAGCGCGGCGGTGTTGGTCAGGTTTTCGCCGAACGTGTTGTCCTGAATCCAACCGATGCCAAAACCGGACGTCGCCTCGGGATAGGTGGCGACCGGGCCGGCCGAGGGCGTGCCTCCGTTGAGATAAGACGCGCTCAACCAAAGCGTGCCCTTGCCCCCAAGGGAAGGCAGGTCGCTATAACGCAGGTCGAGCACCTGCTTGGTGAGATCCTCGCCGGTGCTGGTCGAAGTGTTCGTGTTGGAGGCACCGTTGAGGTAGGCGATCGCGACCTTGCCCGGTCCGAAGGGGATGTTCTCCACGCCGCCACCGTAGCCCGACATATCGAGCCAGTAGTAGTCGGTGCGGTGAATATCATGGCGGTCGTAGTAACGATTACCCGCCCAGAAGGTGACTTCAGGCGTGGTCTTGATGACGTTGGACGCAGTGATGTAGGACTCGCGGATACCAATGTTCGAGTCGGTGCTGGAGATGTTCAGGTAGGACGCCTTGTCACGATTTTGCTGAAACATGAGGTTGCCGACAAAATCGAACTTCACCGAATCCGGAGTGGCCTGCGGGAAATGATACTTGAAGATCAGCTCGCCGTAGGTGTCGGGCTCGTTGCCAAGACGACCGGGCAACGACGCGCCAAGACCGTCGGGGTTGAGCGGTTTTTGTTGCTGACTGCCGCTTTGGTTGACGCCGAAGCCGGAGCGGACGTAACCGTGGAACTCGAAGTTATCGAGCACATCGAGGGTCTTGGCCGCCTCGATCGAATCGGCCTCCAAAGCAGTGACCCGTTCGGCGAGGGAACGCGCTTCGGCAGACGGAACAGACGCCGGTTGCGCCTGGGTGGTATTGAGCTCGTTGACCTTTTGCTGAAGGTCCTGGATCGTGGCCTGCATGGCCTTGAGCTGAGCTTGCAGCTGCTCGAAGTCCGACTGGCTCTGGGCATGAACCGGAGAGGTCGCCAAAAGCATCAGACCGCCGAGCCCGGCAAGGGTGGGTTTGAGGGAACGCATGGGGGTTGTGGGTTTGAGGACACCCCCGATGCACGGCAAAAATGCCATACGCTCAGGGGTCGGGAGGGTAGAGGTAATCTCTGCACTCCATGCTTGTCCGGCCGCTCCAAGCATCAATCCGACACCCTGAGACAAATCGGCTATGACTGGGACAAATCTGTGCGAACGCCTCTCGTGGGCTTACTTCGCCTTGCGCGGGAAGACGCACCCGCAGCCCTTGCCGCAGCAATCGGCACGGCGCAGACAAATCCGGCGACGCAACCCCCGCCAGGCGATCAGCGCGCCGGCCGCGACCACCGCCAACGCCAGCACCGCGAACACGACAACCGGCCAGCCCGCGCTCATTGCGGCAGACCCGCGCCAAACGCGGGCCGGGCCGTCTGCCCGTTGCGGCTGCGCACCAGTTCGCGACGCAACCAGTCGAGCGCCGCGGCCACCACGCGCTCCTTCACCGCGGAGCGCGGCCCCGGGTAGCAAAGTTTCTTCGACCAGACTCCGTGCGGCGAATACAGCGCGATGTGGACCGAGCCCACGGGATTCTCGGAGCCACCGCCGCCGCACGGCGCCGAGTAACCGGTGACCGCCAGCGCATAGTCCGCCCCCAACCGCTCGGCCGCACCGGCCGCCATGGCCACGGCGCTCTCGTCACTGATCGCGCCGTGTTGGATAAGAATGTCCTCGGGCACGTCGAGCAGCTGCATCTTGGCCTCGTTGGAGTAGCATACACAGCCCCCGGCGAAGAACTTCGAAGCGCCGCAGATGTTGGTAAAGCTGTTGGCCAGGCTGCCACCGGTGGCGGTCTCGGCCACGGCCAGGGTCATCTCCCGGGCACGCAGCAGATCGGCGCAAACCTTGGCCGGCGAGTCATGACCGAAGCACAGGAAGTCCTCGCCGAGCAGCGTGGCGCATTGCTCGGCGACACTCTCCAGCTGCGCCCGCGAAAGCCGTCCGCAAGGTGAGCTGATGCGGCAATCGACCTGCCCCGAGTGCGCGCAGAACGCGATGCCAAGCTTGTCCCCGTGCGGGGCGAACAACGATTGCAACCGCGTCTCCAACGCGGACTCGCCGACACCGGCGGTGCGGATCTGCACATAGGCCTCGCCCTCGGCGACCAGCCCGCGCGCGGCCAGCCGCGGCAACACCTGGTCGGTGAACATCGGCTGCAGTTCGTTGGGCGGGCCGGGCAGCATCACGAGTATCTTGCCGTCGCGCTCAAACCACAGGCCCGGCGCGGTGCCGTTGGGATTCGCGAGGATCTCGCCGCCGGCAAAGGCGTAGGCCTGCTTGAGATTGTTCTCGGTCATTACCCGGCCGAGCCGATGGAAACGCGCCTCGATGGCCGCCTTGATCGCCTCGTCAAAGACCAGCTCCACGCCCAGCACCGCGGCCACGGCCTCGCGCGTGCGGTCATCGCAGGTCGGCCCGAGCCCGCCGGTGGTGATGACGACATCGGACCGGAACCAACTCTCGGTAAACTGCGCCGAGATCGCATCGGCATCATCCGTCACGGTGACGTTGCGCGACAGGCGCACGCCACCGCGCCCCAGTTGCCCGCCGATGAACGTCAGGTGACCGTTGGCCGTGAGACCCAACAGCAACTCGTCCCCGAAGGTGAGCAGCTCGTAGCGGATCGAGTCCAGAGGACGAGACGTTGCGGTTGAAGATGCTGGCGTGGACGAAACCATACTTTGCTAAACCCCAAATGTGGGTAAGGTCCGGCAAAATGCCAGCCCACGAGTCAATTCCCCTCAAAGAGAAGGTCCGCCACCTGCCGGACAAGCCCGGGGTCTATCTCATGAAAGACCGCCTCGGGCGCATCATCTACGTGGGCAAGGCCAAGAGCCTCAAAAAACGCGTCTCCTCCTACTTCACGCCGTCGCGGGCCATGACCGTTCATCCGAAGATCCGCGCGCTCATCGCCAGCATCGCCGACCTCGACACCATTGAAGTCAAGTCCGAGCCCGAGGCCCTGCTGCTCGAAGGCCGCCTCATCAAGCAGTGGAAGCCGAAATACAACACCGACTTCACCGACGACAAACGCTTCCTGCTCGTGCGCATCGACCTCACCGAAGCGATGCCGCGCATTCGGCTCACCCGCATCCGCAAGGACAACCATTCGCGCTACTTCGGCCCCTTCCCGCACAGCGGACTCCTGCGCAAAACCCTCGCGCAAATGCGCCGCCAATTCGGCGTGCTGCTCGCCGACGCCAACCCGCAACGCCTGCCCGACGGACGCTGGCAACTCTACGACGACGTCCGCCAGGAACTCTACGGCTTCGACAACGAAGTCACCGCCGAAACCTACCGCGCCCGCGTCGAACAAGCCTGTGAATTCCTCGACGGCAAATCCCGCGAGTGGCTCGAAACCCTCAGCGCCGAGATGATGGCCGCCGCCGAGAAACACGAATTCGAGAAAGCCGCCGAGCTGCGCGACGTCGTGCTCGCACTCAAAAAAACCCTCGAAAAAACCCGCCGCTTTGAACGCGACCACCCGATCATCCACAGCGACACCGACGCGCAGGACGCATTGCGCGACGCCCTCGGCCTGCCCGCGACGCCGAGCACGCTCGAGTGCTTCGACATCTCGCACATCAGCGGCACCTTCGTGGTCGCCTCAATGGTGCGCTTCACCGACGGCCGACCCGACAAGGCCAACTACCGCCGCTTCCAGATAAAAAGCTTCATCGGCAACGACGACTTCCGCGCCATGGAGGAAGTCGTCGGCCGCCGCTACCGCCGCCTGCACGAGGAAGGCAAACCCATGCCCGACCTCGTCGTCATCGACGGCGGCCGCGGCCAGATCGGCGCCGCGCTCAAGGCCTTCGCCATTATCGGTGTCGAGCCACCCGCGCTCATCGGCCTGGCCAAAAAACACGAGACCATCATCTTCCCCGATGAACGCACCCCGCTGAATCTCCCGCTCACCTCGCCCGCCCTCAACCTCCTGCAACGCCTGCGCGACGAAGCCCACCGCTTTGCCAACACCTACAACGCCGACCTGCGCTCAAAGAAGATCCGCGAGTCCGTGCTCGACGATTTCCCCGGTCTCGGCGCGATCCGCAAAAAGGCCCTGATTGCCCACTTTGGCAGCATCGAAAAACTCCGCGCCGCCACCCCGGTGCAACTCGCCGAAGTCCCCGGCATCGGCGACAAATCCGCCAACGACCTGCACGCGTTTCTGCACGGCACCTCCCCCCACACCACCGGCGACGACAACGACGTCTGAACGCGTTCTCAACGCCTCGGGGATTGCCCCTCGATGCAATCTCCCCCTGTATGGCGGTTCCCATGCGTAGCATTACCCTCCCCTGTCTGGCACTGCTGTGCCTCGGCGCGCACCTGCACGCCGACGTCATCCCCGCACCGTTGTTCACGGACAACGCCGTGCTTCAACGCGGCAAGCCCATCCCCGTCTGGGGCCAGGCCGACCCCGGCGAAAAAGTCTCCGTCACCTTCGGCGCGCAAACCGTCGAGACCACCACCGGCGCCGACGGCAAGTGGCGCGTGAAACTCGCCGCCGAACCCGCCAACACCGAAGGCGTCGAACTCGTCATCCAGGGCCACAACACCGTCACCCTCGCCAACGTCGTCGTCGGCGAGGTTTGGATCGCCTCCGGCCAGTCCAACATGGAGTGGACCATGCCCAACACCTACGACGCCGCCATCGACATCCCCGCGTCGGCCAACTTCCCGCTGATCCGCCACATCAAGATCAAGAGAACCGTTTCCGACGCCCCCGCCGACACCGTCGAGGTCCAGTATTCCGGCTGGAACGTCGCCGGACCCGAGGCCACCAAGACCTTCTCCGCCGTCGGCTACTACTTCGCCAAGGACATCCACCAGCTCACCGGCGTGCCCGTCGGCATCATCGGCAGCAACTGGGGCGGCACCCGCATCGAGGCCTGGATCGACGCCGAAGCCTACGGCACCATCCCCGAACTGGCCGCCTCCACCAAGGCACACTGGGACAAGGTCCTCGCCGAGTTCCCCGAGAAACAAACCGCCTACGAAGCCGCTCGCGCCGCCTGGGAGACCGCCCGCGACGAGGCCAAGGCCGCCGGGCGGGCCTTCAACGACCGCGCCCCGCGCGCCCCCTCCGGCCCCGGCCACCAGTCCACCCCCTCCGGCCTCTACAACGCCATGATCGAACCCCTCGTGCCCTACGCCATCCGCGGCGCCATCTGGTATCAAGGCGAGTCCAACGCCGGCAAACCCAACGAATACCGCGCGCTCCAATCCGCCATGATCACCGGCTGGCGCGCCCGGTTCGGTCAGGGCGACTTCCCCTTCTACTGGGTGCAACTGGCCAACTTCAGCAACCCCCAAGGCACCGGCTGGGCCTTCCTGCGCGAAGCCCAGACCCAGACGCTCGCGCTGCCCAACACTGGCCAGGCCGTCATCGTCGACATCGGCGACCGCCGCGACATCCACCCGCGCAACAAAAAGGACGTCGGCCGCCGCCTCGCCCGCCTCGCATTGAAGAACGACTACGGCCTCAACCAGCTCGTCGCCCACGGCCCCGCCATGCAGACCGCCGAGCGCGACGGCGACGCCTTTAAGGTCACCTTCACCCACGCCGACGGCGGCCTGATCGCCCCGCTCAACGACCTCGCCGGCTTCGAACTCGCCGGCGAAGACAAGGTCTTCAAACCCGCCGCAGCCAAGATCGAGGGCAATGCCGTCATCGTGACCAGCGCCGAGGTCCCCGAGCCCGTCGCCGTGCGCTACGCCTGGCGCGACGCCCCCGTCGCCGGCCTCTTCAACAAGCACGGCCTGCCCGCCGTCCCCTTCCGCAGCGACGACTGGTAAGCCGGTCCATGCGCAGTAAAAGGCGGCCCCGACCCGGGCCGCCTTTTTTTTGAAAGGCACTACAGCAGATCCGGGCACAAGGGGCACACCGTGAGCCCGCTCGACCCCCTTAAGCTTGGTGCCGGGCACTTCGGAGGCCTCGTCCGAGATGCCTGAGTCCGTTGCCGGCGGACCGGCGCTTGCAAAATACGGGCAAGTCCACTTCCCCTCGGCCCATGTCCACCGCGCCGTCCCTGCTCTGCTACGACCCCAAGTCACACGGCTTTTACCAAAATCCCTTCCCGCTCTACGCGAGACTGCGCGCCGAGTCGCCGCTGCACACCGAGCCCTTGCTTGGCGGCGAGCTGATCGTATCGACGCACGCCGACGTTCGTAGCGTTCTCCGACACCCCGCGTTCAGACCCGCCGATCTGGCCGCCGCCGTCGCCAGCCATGCCGGGACGAACGGCACGCACCTGCCCGCCATCAAGTCCGCCCTAGACGCCACCCTGTTCCTGCAGACAGGCGAGGGCCATCAGGCCGCGCGCCGCTACCTCGCTCGCGTGTTGGCCAACAAGCCGCTGGGCCAGTGCCTGCCGGTGGCCGAACGGCTCGTGGCCGAATTGGTCACCGACGCCAGGAAGCGCGGCGGCATCGATCTCGTCGCCGACTTCGCCGAGCTCCTGCCCTTCCGTTTCATGGCCGAAATCCTCGGCGTGCCCCGCGAAGACGTGCCCTTCCTGATGGACTGCTGCGAGCGGGTGGTCGTGGCGCTTTTCCGCCGCCATTGCTCGACCACCGAATACATCCAGATGAACGCACAAATCGCCCTCGCCCTGGACCATTTGGAGGCCCTGTTCCGCGCCCGCCGGGCCAATCCCTGCGACGATGGCCTGACCCGCATGATCGCGCTGGGCGGCGATGACCCCGGCCTGCCCGACCGTGAACTCGCGGCCCGCTGCTATTTTATGTTTATGGTCGGCGTGGAAACCACCGTCACCTTTCTGGGCGGCGCATTCCTCGCCCTGCTGGAAAACCCCGGCGAGACCGAGCGTTGGCAACGCGGAGAGGTCAACCCTCAACAGGCCCAGGAAGAGCTGCTCCGCTACGTCAGCCCCGTTCAGGCGACTCTACGCATGGCGGTGGAGGACTGCACGATTCGCGAGCTGCCCATCGCCAAGGGTCGCATGGCCTGCGCCCTCATCGCCTCGGCCAATCGCGACGAGACCTTGTTTCCCGATCCGGACCGCCTCGATTTGTCGCGCACCCCCGGCCCGCACCTGGCCTTCGGGGATGGCGCCCATGCGTGTCTTGGCGCCGCCCTCGCCCGGCTCGAAGGACAGGCGGCCTTCGCCTCTTTCCTGTCCCTGCCCCGGATGCACCTGACCAACGCCACTCCCGAATGGTGGCCCTACGAGACTATCCGCAAGCCCCGCAACCTGCTGGTCGAGTTTAAGTAAAAAGCCGGACTTATAAAAATAATGTCATTTACTTTACAGAGGCGGCTCAGACTGTGCTCTACCATCCGCACCGACAGACCAACAATCTAATCTAATGAAAATCGCGACGACCAACAAACACTCCATGTTCAAAGCTTCCACGCTGGTAGGTTGTGCGATCGGCGGCGCCGGCATCGCCAGCGCCACTCCCGATCCCAATGTGGTTTTCACCCCGGAGTCGCCGCACATCACCGGGTCGCAACCTGGCTTCATCTCAGCCAGTTCGTTTAATTTCCTCAGTGGCGAAGTCACCGACAACGGACCGACCTCCCCCACTTACATCGCATTTGGCCTGATGGATGAGGGTAAACCTTCCATATTCCATGATGGTTCGACCTACACCGAGGACGGCATAGCCGACTTCTATTCCTACAATGCCGTCTTGGCCTTGGAGTCCGGTGGCGGTTCGAAGGCGATCGCCCTGTTGAGCACCAATACCGAAATCGACTTCGACTTTTTCTTTCCGCCCCAGCCCAGCGGTGGAGAGCCCGGCGGACCAATGCACAGCGATTGGATCGGTGAAGGCACCACCCAGGGCTTTGTTGGTTTTTCTTACACGACCAACGTGGACGTTGAAGTCGATTTCTCCACGACCACGTTGTTTGGTTGGGCGGAATTCGCCTACGATTCCCCCTCCGATACGCTGGCGTTGCTCAGCTTCGGCTTCAACACCGAGGGAAACAGCGTCTTCACCCCTGAAACGCTGACCAACTACACCGCCCCGTCCGCCATTCCCGAGCCGGCAAGCTTCGGTCTTGCCGCCGCCATGCTGGCCGGCTCCGCGGCCTTGGGACGCCGTCGGCTCCGCGCCGCCTGAGCCGCCCTCCCGAACCGGGAAGGCCTTTCTGAGTGGCTGCCCATGCTCCACGCCTGCTGGTCGCCTGGCCGGAGGCTGATTACGCCATCGTTCGTAAACTGCTGATGGCCGGACGGCTCCCCGTCCTGGCCTCAAGGACGGCGCTCGGCGTCCAGCTCAGGGCATTGCCCGCACCCGCGGCCTCCCCGCTCGCGTTCGCCGTGAGCCTTGCATCCGGCGTCAGTCCGGCGGATCACGGATTACTTAGTCTGATACAGCCGGCCCCCAATGCGGCGGCCTGGCAGGTCGCCTCGGCCTGCCACTGGTCACACCCGCCCGTCTGGCAGACCGCCGCGGCCGCCGGATTGTCCACCGCGGTCATCGGATGGCCCGGCACCACGGGCACGGCACAAACAGCGCATACCGCCGCCGCTTCCGATCTGGAACTGCTCGTCGCCGCACCCAACCTGAGCCCGCTGCCGCCGCTGCCGCTTGATCTCGACGGCGATGTGGTCCGGGTCAGCCCGCAGGAAATCGACCCCGGCTTGCTCGGTTTTTTTATCCCGACAAAAGCCCTGCCCGCGGATATCACCAAAGACCCCGTGACGGTCGGCCTGCTCGGCTACCTGGCCCGCCTGTATTCGGTGCACAACACCACTATCGCCCGGCTGCTCGATTTCGGCCCGCCCGATCTGCTCGCCGTCCACTATCCCGCACCCGACTTCAGCCAGGCCCCGCGATCCCTCCGACCGAGACTGCGCGAGGCGGCGATACGCCTGCTCGACTTGTTGCTGGGGGACTTGCTCAAGCACGCGCCGTCCGCCTCCCTCGATCTTGTTGGCCTGGCAACTCCGTCCGGTTTCGCCTTGTCCACCAATCTGCCCGAGCATGGTCGCCTGATCGACCTGGCTCCTGCACTACTTGCATCGTTGGAGCTGAAGACCGGTCCGGCCTCGATTATCCCGCCAGCCGCGCATTCGTCGGCCGCGGGAGCCGAGCTGCTCAGGCACGCCGCGGCTTCCGGGTTGTCCGTGCGCGTTCCCATCGATAAACCACCGAGCGAGCGGGCGCGGCAGATCTACGCCTGCGCCCGCGGCGAGTTGTTGCTGGCGGATGGCCGCCCGGCCGAAGCCTGGCCCCTGCTGGCCCCGACCCACTTTCAACAGCCGGAGAACCCGCGACCGGCGTTGGCACTCTTCAAATGCCTGCAACAACTCGGCCTGCGTGAAGATGCGGCCGAGATCGCCCAGACATTGCAGGACCACGCCGGCCAGGGACCCTGGAGCGTTCGTATTCAGGCCGAACTTCAACTGCGCCTGCATGGCAAGCCGGACAAGGCGCTGCAGATCCTCGGTCCGCTGCCCGCAAGCTCCTCCGATCCGGCCATCGCCTCGCTGCAGCGTGAATGCCGGTTGTTTCTGGGTCGCTTCGCCGAGGTCAAGCCGCTGCTCGAGGCCGCGGTGGCCGACGGCACCGGTGGACCCGATACCCACGCCGCCCTCGCCTACACGCACTTCCGTCTCGGCGAACTCAAGGAGGCGCGACACTTCGCCAAAATCGCCATCGCCCAAAACACCCAGCGGCCGCAACCGGCACTGATCCTCAAGCAACCGGACCACCGACACACGGGACCATCCGCCGGGCAAACTGCCTTGCCGAGCTGGGACGCGCTTTTTGCCGCCGCGGAACGTCAAACGGACGCCCGGCAGGCCTATGCCACGGCCAAAGCCGGATTCATGGCCGGCCGCGCGGCCCAACGTGAACGCCACGCACCCGTGCCCTTCGTGCCCGGCACGCCCGCCGTGCCCACCGATGCCGTCTGGACCATCGTCACCGGAGCCGCCCGCAGCGGCACTGCTCTACTGCTGCGCATGTTGGCCTTCGGCGGTCACCCCGTGCTGACCGACGGCGTGCGCGCTCCCGACGAGCATAATCCATGCGGCTACTTTGAGTGGTCCGAAGTCTCCCGGATCGCCACCAATCCGCTGCACATCGACGCGGCGGCAAACCACGCCATCAAGGTCCCGCTCGCCATCCTCCCCTCCTTGCCCTCCGACCGCCGCTACCGGGTTCTGCTCGTCACGCGCGAACTCGACGAAATCGCCGCCTCACAGTGCGCGGTGCTGCGGCGTCCCGCTCCGGACAGGGAATCCATCAACGCACTGGGCGAGCGTATCCAAAAATTGATTACCGCAGTCCGCGCCAACCCCGCGTTTGACATCCTGGAGGTTCCCTACGGACAGCTGCGCGCCCAGCCCGCCGAGTGGGCCACCCGCCTGCAAAACTTTCTGGGCGTCCGCCAGGTGCGCCGCCCCGCCGCCATGGCCGCCGCCGTCCGTCCCGAGTTGCCCCGCCATCGCCACGCATGAACACCCAGCCCAACGCTCCCAGCTGGAAAGTGCGCGCCCCCTGGCCCGACGAACTGGCACGCCTGCCCACGGCCCTGCGCGAATCCCTGCAACGGCGGGGTGCCAGCCGCCACTGGCTGTGGGTGCTCGTCACCGGCGACCTTGAGCGCATCGTGGGCGCGATTGCCCTCGCCGAGCCGGAAGCCCGGCCCGACGCACCACGACGGGGTCGCATCGACTGGAGCCTGTCACCCGCCTGGAGTCATGACCGCGCCGCGATCGAGGCCCTCCTCCAGGCTGCGCTGGAGCGCGCGGCCGCCGTCAATGTCATCGAACTCGATGCCCAAGCCCCTCTCGACGGACATGTCGCGGCCTGCCTCGAAGCCCGGGGGTTCAGCAACGTTCGCACCCACGAAGTCTGGCAACTGTCGGTGGCCGCCAACATCCGGCATCGCAACCCGGCCATCGAACGTATGCTCACCCGCCGCCCGATCCGGGTCCATCCGCTGGACGAACGCTCCTTGGAACCCGTCCGCGCGCTGTGCTCCGCCCACGGTCTGCTGGCCCATGAGCGGGTCGAGCTGCCTGCTCCCGCCACCCGCAATCCAAAGGGCCTCCGGCCCGCGCTTTGCTTTGTGACCGGGGAACCAACCGACCCATCCGCGGTGATTCTGGGGAAAGCGGGTTCGGGCCAAGCCTACCTGGAAGTTCTGGCGCGCAACCCGTCCGCCCGCGCCGGCGGACTGGAAGTCGCGGCGCTGCTCCGTGAATTTTTCCTGGGAGCGGACGCCCTCGACATCGGGCTGATCACCTGCGTGATCGAGCCCGCGCGCGCCGGTGAAAGCCTGCGCCTGCTCAACAAGGCGCATGCCCGGCGCACCGAACGGTTCGCGCTCTTCAAGCGGAACGACGATTCAAACACGCCTCAATGAGGCGCGGCACCGGGTGCCGGGCGGATCAACGCCGGCGACGGCGGCGGCAGGCGGCGAGGCCGACCAGGCCGCCGACCAGGAGCGCTCCGTAGCTGGAGGGCTCGGGCACGGGCGTGATCTCGTTGTTCCACTCGGCCCACTTGGTGTTGGAACCGTTCCAACCGGCGAAGACGATGTGGTTGAGCGGCGCGTCGCCACGATTGTCGAAGTCGGGGATCTCGCTGCCGTCGCCGTTCTGCACCGCGTCGGCGTAGAAGTAGTCCATCCACTCCTCCCAGCTGGTGATGAGGACTTCCTGGCCGGCGCCGAGCTCGATGATGAGCGTGCCGACGGTGAGCGTGGAGTTGCCGCCAAAATCGATGATGGCCTCGCCGGTCAGGCGCAGGGTGGCGACGGTGAAGTCGATGTCGTCGAGGGCGAGCGTGCCGGACGCCAGGTTGAACTCGCCGCCGTAGTTGATCTCGCCGCCGTTGCGAGTGCCGGAGGTCAAGGTGAGCGAGCCGGTGCCGGTCTTGGTGAAGACGCCGCCGTCCGCACCGGTCATGATGCCGGAGAACGTGGTGCTGGTATTGTCGCCGCCGGCCACGAGCTGGCCGGTGCCGATCATGATGTGACCGCTGCCGGCGACCGAGCCGACGGTGTCGCTGAAGCCGTTGAGGTCGATGACGCCGTCGGTGTTCATCGTGATGCGGGTGGCGTCGGGCAGCTGGTTGTCGGCGCCCCACTGGAGCCGGGCGGAGTCGTAGCCGAGCAGGTTGTCGCCCACGGTGACGTTGCCGCCGCCGATGGCGTTGGTGCCGGCGGTCTTGTTGAGGAGCACGGTGCCGTCGTCGATTTGCAGGCCGCCGTTGAAGGTATTGGCGGCGGTGCCGGCGAGTTCGAGGGTGCCGAGGTCGGTCTTGCGCAGGGTCTGGCCGGAGCCGGAGACGACGCCGGTGATGACGAGGTCGGAGTCGCCGTTGATGCCGTTGTTGCCGACCTGGATGATGCGACTGGCCGCGCCGAGGGCGACGTTGGTGGCGATGCCGGCGGTGTTGCTGCCGACGCCGTTGAAGGTGAGGTTGCCGCCGAGGGTGAGCGTGCCGGTGCCGGTGATGGTGTCGACGTTGGCCGCGCCGGTGTCGCTGCCGTTGAGGATGATTTCGCCGACGGTCTCGTTGTTGGCCTGGAGGTCGAGCTGGCCGTCGGTGCGGATGGTGAGGTTGGAGGTGTCGGCGATGCGGTTGGAGGCGCCGAGGCGGAGGACGGCGGTGTTGGTCGCGCCGATGTCGTCACCGATGAAGATCTCGCCGGTGCCGGTGGCCGGGCCGGTGCCGGCGGCGGCGAGGATGACGCCGTCGTTGATGCGGGTGCCGCCGGTGTGGGTGTTGTTGCCGGAGAGGGTGAGCTGGCCGGAGCCGGTCTTGACGAGGAATTTTTGGCCGCCGACTTCGGTGATGTTGCCGCTGGCGACGAGCGTGGAGCCGGCGTTGGTGTCGATGATGGCGCCGGAGCCGACGGTGCCGGAGAGCGAGATGGGGCCTTGCAGGGTGTTGGTGCCGGCGAGGTTCTTGATGCTGGCGACCGTGGGGGTGTTGGTGGTGTTGAGGACCACGGACTCGCCGGCGGCGATGGTGATGTTGTTTTGCAGGCCGAGGGTGGCGCCGATCTGCACGGTGGTGTCGCCGGAGGTGGCGCCAAGGGCGGTGTTCGACGCGGCGACGAGGGTGCCGCCGGCGATGTTGGTGAGGCCGGTGTAGGTGTTGGTGCCGGAGAGGACGACGGTGCCGACATCGGTCTTGATGAGACTGGTGGCGCCGCCGGTTTCGCCGACGTTGCCGGTGATGTTGAGGGTGGTGCCGGTGGCCGCGCCGATGCGCACGTCGTTGGCGGAGTTCACCAGGGTGACGTTGCCGGCGTAGGTGTTGTTGCCGGTGAGATTGTAGAGGGCGTTGGAGAGGGTGCCGCCGGTGAGCGAGAGGTCTTCGCCGCTGGCGATGGTGATGTTGTTGGCGAGCGCGAGGGTGGCGCCGGCGGAAACGGTGGTATTGCCGGTGGTGAGGCCGAGCGCGGCGGAGTTGGCGGCGACGAGCGTGCCCTGCGAGACGGTGGTGAGACCGTCGTAGGTGTTGGCGCCGGTGAGGGTCATGACGCCGGTGCCGGTCTTGGTGAGCGCGAGCGTGGCAGTGCCGGAGTCGGTGATCAGGCCGCTGAAGGTGGTGGAGGTGTTATTGCCGCCGGTGATGAGGGTGGTGGTGACCGCGGCGGTGCGGGGGAGGTCAACGGTGCCAGCACCGGCGAGCGAGCCGATGGTCAAGGTGGTGCCCGGGGTCGCACCGGTGGTGCCGAGTTCAAACTTGGCACCGGAGGCGACGGTGACGGCCGAGCCGGTGGGCACGGCGGAGTTGGTGGTGACGCGCAGGGTGCCGGCATTGATGTCGGTGCGGCCGTCGTAGTTGTTGGCGGCGTTGGAGAGGACAACGGTGCCGGTGCCGGTCTTGGTGATGTTGGTCGTGCCGGTGCCATCAATGAGCTGGCCGGTGAAGTTGACGGTGGAGCTGCCGGCGGCGGTGAGGCTGACGGATTTGTTGAGCGTGATACCGCCGGAGAAGGTGGCCGAGCCGGTGGTGAGCGAATCCGCGACGCCGAGGGTGGTGGTGGCTCCGTTGGCGCCGACGGTGACGGCGCGGCCCACGGTGACGCCATTGGCCCCGAGCAGCAGAGCGGTGTTCATCGACGCGGTGGTGGAGGCGTCGTTTACGATGACGGCTGAGGAGGCATCGCCAAGGGCACCGTCAGTATTATTGTTCGCGTTGCTCTCCAAAATCAGAGTGCCGTTGCGGACGGTGGTGGTTCCCTGATAGTCACTGCCGGTGCTACCGATGATCAGCGTGCCCGAGCCGGTTTTGGTCAGCGAATTTGTGCGGCTGCCACGACGGAGCATGTCACCGTCAAGACGCGTGGTGCCGGAGCCGTTAAACGTCACATCATCACCGGTGTCACGGAGCTGGAAGTTGAAATCAATATCCAAACCGACCGCCGCGCCCGAGTTGTTGGTGATCAGGAAGTCGTCATCAACAATGGAGGTCCCCGTAAAGCTGATACTATGACTGCCGTTGTCGTTGACGATGATCTGGGCGGAACCCGAGCTCACGTCGAAGTCGACGCGTCGTGAACCTGAGATTGTATAGTCACGATCCGCACTGTTCTCGAAAATCATCTTACCAACTACGACGTTACCGTTAACGTTGATGGACGGGTTGTTGTTGAGCGGGACGGAGTCAACGGTGTTGCCAAAGATGGCGATCTCGTTGGTGCCGTTGGGATCACCGCTGGGAGACCAATGACTGTCGGTCGTCCAGTTCTGTGCGGAGGCGCTGTCGACGTTCCATTCCTTGCCGGAGACGAGGGGGACGATTTCGTAGAGGCCGCCACCGAGCGCGATCACGGTGTTGTTATTACCCTCGCCCCAGTCGGAGAAGTTGATGCCGGTGATGGTATTGCCCGAGATGTTGGTAGTGCTGCGGATAATAAGTTGCTCGGTGCCGCCGCCGTCGAGGGAACCGGCCCAGTTGTCGATGGAGAGGGTTCCGGTAATCGCGCCGTTGAGACCGTTGACAGTGCCGCCGCCGTTGAAGGTGAGCGCAGAGCCGTCATCAAGGTAGTTGATCGAGGAACTCGTGGTAACGTTGATGGTGCGCAGCGTCTCGCTGAACGAGCCGACATTAAAGGTGCCGCCGGCCATGGTCAGGTTGGCTGCATCATTGATCTGGTTGGACCCACCGAGTGCGAGAGTGGCACCGGCGTTGACAGTTACCTGAGTGACCGATCCGAAGGCCTGGCCGGAAGCGTTGGCGAGGGTGGTCGTGCCGGTGTTCCCGATGGTGAGGGTGCCGGCGGTGGTGTTGGTGCCGGTGAAGGTGAGGTTGCCCGCGCCGGCGGTGGTGAGATTGCGGTTGCCGCCGCTCTGGCCGATGGCGCCGGCGAAGGTGAGCGTGTCTCCCAGTGAACTGACGGTGGTGTTGCCGGTGAGGGTGACGGGGCCGGCGATGGTGTTGTTGCCGGAGACGTTGATGATGGCTCCCAAGCCGCCGAGGCCGGTGCCGGTGGCGGAGATGGATTCACCGGCGGCGATGGTGATGTTGTTTTGCAGGCCGAGCGAGGCACCGGAGGAGATCGTGGTGCCGGCGGCGGTGGTGCCGAGGGCGGTGTCACTGGCGGCGATCAGGCCGCCGGCGGTGATGGCGGTCGCGCCGGTGTAGGTGTTGTTGCCTGCGAGCAGGACGATGCCGTCGCCGGTCTTGGTGATGGCAGCCGTGCCCGCGACCGCACCGGTGAAGTTGACCTGACCGCCGCCGGCGGAGGTGAGGTTGACGTCCTTGTTGAGGGTGATCGGGCCGCTGAAGGTGTTGGCGTTCGAGGTGTTGGTGCCGCCGAGGGTGACGGTGCCGCCTTGGTTGGCCACGGTGATGGCGCGGGCGATGGTGACGTTGCCGGCGGCGTTGCCGGCGAGGAGCGCGATGTCGGAGGAGCCGGAGCCGGCGTCGCCGACGATGATGGCGGAGGAGGCGTTGCCGAGCGCGCCGTTGCCGGAGACGGGGGCATTGGCTTCGACGAGAAGGGTGCCGGCGCGGACAGTGGTGGTGCCGTTATAGGCGTTGATGCCGGCGAGAGCGAGGGTGCCGGCGCCGGTCTTGGTGAGGTTGTAGTCCACGCCGGACTCTTCGGTGAGCACGCCGGTCTGGCGCAGGGTGGTGCCGGCTCCGGTGCCGATGACCGAGCTGGCGTTCATCGTGATCGTGCCGGTGAGGGTGGTCGTGCCGCTGCCGCCGGTGGTCTGGAGCGCACCGAGTCCGCCGACGCCGGTGCCGGCGAGGGTGATGTTTTCGGAAAGGTTGAGCGCGGCGCCGTTGAAGGCGAGGGTCGCCCCGGAGGCAACGGTGGTGGGCGCGGCGTTGGTGCCGAGGGCGCTGTTGTTGCGCGCCTCCAAGGTGCCGGCGGTGACGGCGGTCGTGCCGCTGTAGGTGTTGACGCCGGTGAGCACGAGGGTGCCGGTGCCGAGCTTGGTGAGGCCGAAGCCAGCACCGGAGATGACGCCGGTGGAGGTGAGCGTGGTGCCGGAGGCGACGCCGATGTGGGACTCGCCGCCGAGGGCGATGGTGCCGGTGATGGTGTTGTTGCCGGCAAGATTTTGCAGCGCGCCCGCGAGGCCGACGCCTTGGCCGGTGAGGGTGAGCGCGTTTTCGGCGAGCGTGCCGGTGTTGCTGAGCGCGAGGGTGGCACCGTTGGCCACGGTGGTGCCGCCGCCGGTGGTGCCGAGGGCGTTGGCCGAGCCGGCGACGAGGGTGCCGGCGGAGACGGTGGTCGCGCCGGTGTAGGCGTTGTTGCCGGAGAGGGTGAGCGTGCCGGCGCCGGTCTTGGTGACGGTGGAGATGTTGGCGCCGACGTTGCCGGTGGCGGTGGTGTTGCCGCCGCCGGTGAAGTTGAGGGTGCGGCTGGCGGCGTTGCCGTTGATGTTGCCGCCAAGGATGAGCGTGCCGGCGTCGGACTGGATGGTGGAGTTGGCGAAGACGGTGACGGCGCCGTTGGCGGTGTTGGTGCCGGAAAGGTTGCGCAGGACGCCGTTGCCACCCGCGCCGGTGCCGGAGATGCCGAGGGCCTCGGTGCCGATATTGATGCCGCCTTGCAGCGCGAGGGTGGCTCCGGAGGCGACGGTGGTGTTACCGGACGTGGTGCCGAGGGCGGTGTTGCTGGCGGCGATCAGGGTGCCGGCGTCGATGGCGGTGGCGCCGTCGTAGCTGTTGTTGCCGGAGAAGGTGGTGGTGCCGGTGCCTTGCTTGGTGAGGTTGAGGGTGCCGGTGGCGTCGGTGAGGGTGCCGGAGAAGACGGTGTCGGTGTTGAGTCCGCCGAAGGTGATGGTGTCGGAGGCGTTGCCGGCGTTGGTGAGGGTGCCGGCGCCGGCGAGCGAACCGATGGTGTCGGAAAAGTTGTTGATGTTGAGCGTGGCACCGGAGGCGATGGTGACGGCGACGACGTCGGCGAGGCGGTTGTCTCCGCCGGCGAAGATGACGCTGCCGGCGTTGATGTTGAAGGCGCCGGTGAAGGTGGCGGGGTCCTCGATGGTGAAGGAGCCTGCGCCGGTCTTGGTGAGCGAGCCGGCGCCGGAGATGCCGTTGTCCCAAACAAGGTTGCCGATGGTGTCGAGGGTGCCGCCGCCGGCACCGAGCACGAGGTTGCGGGTGTTGTCGTCGATATCGACGGTGCCGGAGGTGATGCGCAGGGTGCCGCCGTCGAGGGTGAGGTCGGCGGAGGCGGCGAGGGAGCCGAGGTTTTCCTGGGCGTCGATGGCGAGCACGCCGCCGGTGACGGTGATG
>JBDRJH010000179.1:0-8023 GCA_043815125.1 Verrucomicrobiota bacterium | reverse complement strand
ATAGCGGAACACCTGTTACCCTTGACCCGAGACTATACACGGAGTCCCCGCCCTACCAACGCGCCTCTGGAGACAGAGGCGGCTATGCCTCCCGCAGGCGGCCCATGCTCACCACCCAAATCATGAGCCGCCTGCATTATTTTAACCAAAACTATTCACTGCATTAATCGGCCACCCGCCGGCCCGTGGCACCACCAGTGCTAAGTTGGCATACATGTCCACATCGCCCACACCGCCCGACTCCGCCGGTTTCTCCACCGACCAAAAGGAATACCTGCAAGGCTTTATGGCCGGCGTGGTTGCGTCCGGACAGTTCCCCTTTGCCGGCCACGCCGCCGACGGCCGCATCACCGCCACCGCCGCCGAAGCCACCCCTGTCGAGCCCACGGTCCACGGCACCCCGCTCGCCGACCTCTGCAAGGAGGAGCGCTGGAAGCACGACGAAAACCCGCTCGACGCCTGGGAGCGCCTCGTCAAGCACGCCGACGCCGACCAGTTGCCCGACCCGGAAAATACCTACCGCTTCAAGACCCACGGCCTCTTCTACGTCGCCCCCGCGCAAGACAGCTTCATGATCCGCCTGCGGATCCCCGCCGGCGAGCTCAGCGCCCACCAGATGCACGGCCTCGCCGACATCGCCGCCGACATCGGCGGTGGCTACGCGCACGTCACCACGCGCGCCAACATCCAGATCCGCGAGTTCAAACCCCGCGACCTCGTCACCCTGCTCACCCGTGTGCAGGACCTCGGCCTCACCTCGCGCGGCGCCGGCGCCGACAACATCCGCAACGTCACCGCCTCGCCCCACGCCGGCTTCGACCCCGACGAGCTCATCGACACCCGCCCCTTCGCCAAGGCCCTCCACCACTACATCCTCAACCACCGCGACCTCTACGGACTCCCCCGCAAGTTCAACGTCTCCTTCGACGGCGGCGGCTCCATCTCCGCCGCGGCCGACACCAACGACATCGGCTTCTTCGCCGTGCGGGTCACCGATGAAAGCCTTGCCAAGGCCAACCTTCGACCTGCCGACCTTGGACCTTCGCCTGCATTACCCGGAATCTATTTCCGGGTGATGCTCGGCGGCATCTCCGGCCACGGCGACTTCGCCCGCGACACCGGCCTGCTCATCAAACCCTCCGAGGCCGTCGCCGTCGCCGCCGCCATGATCCGGGTCTTCGCCGAGAACGGCGACCGCACCAACCGCAAAAAAGCCCGCCTCAAATACCTGCTCGAAAAGTGGGGCTTCGAGAAATTCATCGACGAGTCCGCCAAGCGTCTCGCCTTCCCGCTGGGCCGCCTCCCGCTCGAAAATTGCCAGCCTCGCCGCCCCGTGCGCAAACACGCCTGGCTCGGCGTCAACAAACAGTCCCAACGCGGCCTCTACTCCATCGGCATCGGCGTGCCCGTCGGCCGGCTCTCGCCGAAGCAGATGCACGCCCTCGCCGACCTCGCCGCCAACTTCGGCACCGGCGAGCTGCGCCTCTCCGCCTGGCAAAACGTCATCATCCCGCACATCCCCGAGGCCTTCGTGAACACCGTGGAGCGCTCGATCCACCGCCTCGGCTTCACCACCGAGCCCAACCTGCTCACCGGCGGCATCATCGCGTGCACCGGCAGCCGCGGCTGCAAATACGCCGCCGCCGACACCAAGGCCCACGCCGTCGCGCTCATCAAACACCTCGGCAAACGCCCCGAGACCGACTGCGCGTTCAACATCCACTTTACCGGCTGCCCGCACTCCTGCGCCCAGCACTACTGCGGCGACATCGGCTTCGTCGGCGCCAAGCTCCAGGACGGCTCCGAAGGCTACCACCTGGTCGTCGGCGGCGGCATGGACGACGAGCAGGGCATCGGCCGCGAACTTTTCCGCGGGGTCCGTGCCGAAGAAGTGAATACAACCGTCACCCGCCTCATCGACACCTTCGAACAAAAGCGCTCCCTCGGCGAAACCTTCGTCCAGTGGACCCGCCGCCACTCCCTCAAGGAACTCCAGGAGATGCTCTCCACCTGATACAGAAAGTTACACAGAGAACACGGAGGAGCCACAGAGAGCACAGAGTTCCAAACCACCAATCTACTTTAGCCACAAAAAGCACAGAAATCGCACAAAACTGAGACCTGAACTTTTGTGCCTTATGTGGCCAAAACTCCGACCGCCTTTCTCCCCGCCCTTCTGTGCCACCTCGGTGACCTCTGTGTAATCCTCCGCACCTCCGACACTTCATACTTCTCACTTCGAACTTCTTACTTGGAAATGTCCGCTCCCTTCATTCCCGACTCCGCCCCCTTCAGCGCCGAGCAACGCGCCTGGCTCAACGGCTTCCTCGCCGGCATGTTTTCCCGCCAGGGCTCCGCCGCCGCGGTGGCTGCTCCCACGCAGGCACTCACGCCGCTCACCATCCTCTGGGGCTCCCAGACCGGCACCGCCGAAGGCCTCGCCAAACAGGCCGCCAAGGAAGCCGGCAAACGCGGCTTCGCGCCCACCGTGCTCGACATGGCCGCCGCCTCCACCGAACAACTCGCCGCCGCCGGCAACGTGCTCGTCATCACCAGCACCTACGGCGACGGCGAACCGCCGGACAACGCCAAGGCCCTGCACACCGCCCTGCTCAACGGCGCGCCTTCCCTCGCCGGCGTGCGCTACTCCGTCTGTGGTCTCGGCGACACCAACTACACGCTGTTCAACCAATGCGCGAAGGACATCGACGCCGCCCTCGCCAAGCACGGCGGCGCCCGCGTCCACGACCGCGCCGACTGCGACACGGATTATGAGGAACCCTTCACCGCCTGGCTCGATCGGGCGCTCGGCGCCCTTAAGTCAGAAGTAGGAAGTAAGAAGGAAGAAGTTTCCGCAGCCGGCGGTGCCACCACTTCTGACTTCAAACTTCAAACTTCTGACTTAAAGAGCGGCCATGGCCGCTCGAACCCCTTCTCCGCCCCGCTCCTCACCGTGCGCAACCTCAACGGCCCCGGCTCCGCCAAGGAGGTCAACCATGTCGAATTTTCCCTTGAGGGCAGCGGCCTGGAATACGAGGCCGGCGACGCCCTCGCGGTCATCCCGCAGAACTGTCCCGATCTCGTCGACGCCATCCTCACCGCCCTCGGCAGTGATGGCGAGGAGGCCGTCGCCACGCCCGCCGGCGAAATCTCGCTGCGCCTCGCGCTGACCGTCCACCTCGACCTCGGCAAGCCCACCAAGGACCTGCTCGCGCTGCTCAACGTATCCGCCGACGCATTACCACCCAAGGGCGCCGATGTGCTCGACGCACTCAACGGTGCCACCGCCAAACCCGCGCCCGCCGCCTTCGCCGCCGCACTCAAAAAATCGCCCCGCGCCTCTACTCGATCAGCTCCTCGCCCAAAGCCCACCCCGGCCAGGTCCACCTCACCGTCGGCGCCGTGCGCTACGACCTGCTCGGCCGCAATCGCAAGGGCGTCTGCTCCACCTACCTCGCCGAGCGCGCCCTCACCGCCGGCACCGTGCCCGTCTTCGTGCACAGCAACAAGGCCTTCCGCCCGCCGTCCGATCCGACCGCGCCCATGATCATGGTCGGCCCCGGCACCGGCATCGCGCCCTTCCGCGCCTTCCTCGAAGAACGCGCCGCGACCAAGGCTCCCGGCAAAAACTGGCTCTTCTTCGGCGATCAAAAAGCCGCCTGCGACTTCCTTTACCGCGAGGAACTCGAAACCCTGCAAACCGCCGGCATCCTCACCCGCCTCGACCTCGCCTTCTCCCGCGACCAGGCCGAAAAAATCTACGTGCAAACCCGCATGATCGAAGCCGCCGCCGAACTCTGGGCGTGGCTCGAGCAAGGCGCCCACTTCTACGTCTGCGGCGACGCTTCCCGCATGGCCAAGGACGTCGACGCCGCCCTGCACCAAGTCGCCGAAACGGCCGGCGGCAAAACCCCCGAGGAAGCCGCCGCCTACATCCAATCCCTCCGCGCCGCCAAACGCTACCAACGCGATGTTTACTGAGACGGAATTCGGAAGGTTACACAGAGGCAAACCGGAGGAGCCACAGAGTTCACAGAGCTCGAGCCACCAATCCATTTTTAGCCACGAAAAGTCACAAAAGTTCACAAAAAAGCTCCGCCAATTTTCGTGCCTTCTTGTGCCTTTTTGTGGCCAAAGCTCCGACCGCCTTTCTCCGTGCCCTCTGTGTAACTAAAAAAGAGTTCCTCCCAAATGGTCGCACCGAACCACCAGCCTCCCGACAAGCTCGACGCCTTCCTCGCCGAGCTGCTTGCCGACCAGCAGCAGTTGCAGACCCCGGTGGCGCGCGCCTCGGCGATCATGGACGTGCAGCCCGAGGCGTTTCGTGGCGACCGGTTTCGCGACCTCATTCCCCTCACCGCCCCCAAGCCCGGCGAGCAATACGCCTTCGAAGTGGACCTCGACGCCTGCTCCGGCTGCAAGGCCTGCGTCTCCGGCTGCCACTCCCTCAACGGCCTCGACGACGAGGAAACCTGGCGCGACGTCGGCGTCGTGCTGGCCGCGCCCCCCGTAAGCAGCCTGCTTGAAGGCGCTCCGGAACCCTCCGCCTACCAGCAAACCATCACCACCGCCTGCCACCACTGCGCCGACCCCGCGTGCCTCAACGGCTGCCCCGTGCTCGCCTACGAGAAGGATCCCGTCACCGGCATCGTGCGCCACCTCGACGACCAGTGCATCGGCTGCAGCTACTGCGTGCTCAAGTGCCCGTATGACGTTCCCAAATACAACGAACGCCTCGGCATCGTGCGCAAATGCGACCTGTGTCACGGCCGCCTCGCCGAGGGCGAAGCCCCCGCCTGTGTGCAGGCCTGCCCGACCCATGCCATCCGCATCGTGACCGTGTCCGTCTCGGACCCGGCCACGAAGTCCAAAGTCGAAAGTCGCACGTCCAACGTCGACAGCCCGGCCGCACCTTCAACCTCGGACCTTCGACTTTCGACGACGGCAAGCGACTCTCGCTTGCTGTCGGTTTCGGTTTTGTCCGGCACGACCGACAACTACACCCAACCGACCACCCGCTACGTCTCGGCCCGCCCGATCCCTGCGAACATCGTGGCCGCCGACGCCCGCGCACTGCGTCCGCAGCACACGCACTGGGCACTGGTCTTCCTGCTCACCGGCACCCAGCTCGGCCTCGGCCTCTACATCGCATCGCTCGTAGGCAGCCTGCTTGCAGGCGCGTCGGCGTCCACCACCGCAACTCTCGCCGTCCTCGGTTTCCTCTTCTTTGCCGCCGGCCTGGCCGCCAGCGTCGGCCATCTCGGCCAACCGCTGCGCGCGTGGCGCGTCTTCCTCGGCCTGCGCAAGTCCTGGCTCAGTCGTGAAGCGGTGGTTCTCGGCATGGGTTTTGGTCCGCTGGTTCACTACACCGCCGGACACTTCGGACTTATTCCCGAACCGCTCGCATTCACCATTCAGCCCGCGGGCGTCATGGGAGCGGCACTCTGCACGCTCGGCGTCTTCTGCTCCGCGATGATCTACATCGACACCCGCCGGCACTTTTGGCGCCCCGGCCAATCCTTCGGCCGCATGGGCGGCACGGTGCTGATGGCGGCGTTGCTGCCCATCGCTCCGGCCTTCGCCGCCGTGGCCTACCTCGGCAAGCTGGCTCTGGAGCTGGGCAGCCTGCGCGGCGACAGTGCCTCCGCCCGCCTGCAACGCGGCCCGTTGCGCGCGTTGGTCATCGCCCGCGTGGCAGTCGGCACGATGGCCATCCTGACCTTCTTACTTCTCCCTTCTTACTTCACACTTGCTCTTCTCGCCGTCGGGGAAGTCCTCGAGCGCGCCCTCTACTTCAAAGCCGTCGACTCCCCCAAAATGCCGGGAGTCCCTGCGTGAGTCGGAGTTTGGCCACAGAAGGCACAACTGGCGCAAAAGCATGGCTCTTTTGTTTTCTGCGCTTTCTGTGCTTTTTGTGGCCAAACTGAATTTCCCCATCGGTTCGAACTCTGTGCAACTCTGTGTCCGAGCTCGGTGTCCTCTGTGACCCATGCTGGGAAATTCCCGCGAAGTGGATCCGCTTCCTTCGCCAAACGCCCTTTTATCGCCCTCCATCACACCAAACCAAATCAGTTTATTTATATAAATTAAATCATTTTGGTTTATATTTTGATTTGTAACCGATTCGGTTCTGTGTTCTCTGGAGGCATGCGGCATCTCGTCGTCATCGGTGACATCGTCTCTTCCAAGAGCATCGCGAATCGCGCGCGGTTCCAGCGGCAGCTGGCGTCCACGCTGGACGCCCTGAGCGGCGGCAATCCCTCGCTCGTCTCGCCCTACACGCTGACGCTGGGCGACGAGTTTCAGGCCGTTTACGGCGGCGCCGACGGGTTGTTTGCCGACCTGTGCCGCCTGAAGCTGGCCTGCCTGCCCGTGCGGGTGCGCCTTTCCCTGGCGGTCGGGAAAATCAGCACCGCCATCAATCCGGACCAGGCCCTCGGCATGGACGGCCCCGCGTTTCACACCGCCCGCGCCGGCATCGACGCGCTCAAGGCCAGCGAGGGAGAGTTTGCCCTGGCCGGTCCCCTGCCCGGCGATGCCGCGACGCGTGACGCCCTGATCGAGCTCGTTTGCGCCAACCTGGAAACCTGGAAGCCGAACCGCTGGGCGATTCTCGCCGGCCTGCTCGCGGGGGCATCCGTGTCCGAACTCGCCCGTGAAAATCGCATTACCGAGGTCGCCGTTTACAAAAACATCCGCCACGCGCGGCTGGATGCGCTGGTGCCGATTCTGAAAAAACAGGAGCTGGCCATCGGCAAACTGCTGGCCTGATCTTCACCGGGTATGTCGATGAACGATCTTTTTGCCCAGCTGCTCGTCGTTGGCTTGGTGACGCGTTTTGCGTTGCTGCCCGACGGCCGGCCGGTCGGCCCCGGGCGCGCCGCCCTGCTGGGGCTATTGCTCGCGGGGCTGCTGCTGCTGATCGATTTCGCGTGGCCCATGATGCTCATCGCGGGTGGCTACGCGGGTGTCGTGATCGCGGTTTTATATCTTGCCGAGATCCGCCGGGCCCGGGAGGCACCGGGCGTGCGGCTGCTCATGCTGCTGGGCCATGTGGCGATGCTGGCCATGTGCATGCGCGGATTTGCGTCCTACCAACACAGCGTCAGTCCGCTCGGGTTGCCCCTGTCGTTCGTCGTCTGGTTCGGCGGCGTGCTGCTCTGCCTCAAGGAGGGCAACTTTTTCATCCGTTGGTTCTTTGGTCGCCTCAAGCGGCGCAACGGCGAGACCGGCAACGCCGCCAGCACGGTCGCCGACAGCCAGACCGACAACGGTCGCGTGATCGGCGCGCTGGAGCGCCTGCTGATTTTCCTGCTGCTGCTCGCCGGGCACAACATGGCGATCCCCGCGGTGATCGCGGTCAAGGCACTGGCCCGTTTTAAAAAGATGGAGGAGAGCCAGGCCTTCGCCGAATACGTGATCATCGGCACGTTCCTCTCGATCCTGATCACCCTCGGCATCCACGCCGCCGCGCAACAGTTGGTGGGGTGAGCGTCACGCTCTTTGGCCACAGAGCCAAGCCGGAGCTCGGGCGCGGAGAGCACAGAGTCCAAACCATTTGGCCACAGAAGGCACAAAGGGCGCATAAGCATGGGGCTTCTGTTTTCTGCGCCTTCTGTGCTTTTTGTGGCTAAAACTCCGGCCGCCTTATCAATCCCGATCCATCAATCCATTTTAGCCACGTTTCGAGCACAGCGACAGGTCTGACAAGGTCACAAAAGTTCACAAAAAGCTCCGATCCTCTTCGTGTCTTTTTGTGCCTCTTCGTGGCCAAAACTTCAGGCGCATTAGCCGCGGCCGCCGCTGTGCTCCCTTCGTTATCTCTTCTAAAACAAGGATTCCAAACTCCGGCTCTTTCACTCCGTGTTCTCCGTGCGCTCCGTGGTTCCAATCTTCCGTCCCATCCGCGTCCATGCGCGTTCATCTGCGGTTAAACAACCTCCGGACTGCCGTTCCCGAAATATTCGCGTCCCTTCGCGTGCATTCGCGGTTAAAAATTGCCTCCCCCTCGCCGGCGTTTAAC
>JBDRJH010000178.1:0-2839 GCA_043815125.1 Verrucomicrobiota bacterium | reverse complement strand
ATGACGGCGAGCGCGCTGGAGAGCGCGGGCTCGTTTTGCGCAGTGGGCGCGAGGAAGCGGTGCGGATACCAGCTGTGGTTGGCGGCCTGCGGCGCCACGAAGGCGAGATCGGCGCGACCAAAGATGTCGGCAAGGCGGATGATGTCGCCTGCCGAGGAGCCGCGACCGTGAATGAGGATGACGACCCCGCGGGCTTTTTCGAGCGCGGGGCCTAGGCGGACGGTGTTGGCGGGGTGGGGATTCATGGCGGAAAAGGAGGGCGGACATTCCTGTCCGCCTTTGGTGTGATGATGGCGAACAAACCTACGGACAGGAATGTCCGTTCTCCCGTAGACTTACTTGGCGGCGAGTTTGGCCGCGATTTCGGCGGTGTGTTTGCCCTGGAAGCGGGCGATGGCGAGTTCGTTGGCGGAGGGTTGACGGCTGCCGTCGGTGCCGGCGAGCACGCCCGAGCCGTAGGGGGAGCCTCCGGTGATCTCGTCCATGTTCATGAGTTCCTGTGCGGCGTAGGGCACGCCGACCACGACCATGCCTTGGTGGAGCAGGAAGGTGTTCATGCCGAGGAGCGTGGTTTCCTGGCCGCCGTGCTGGGTGCCGGTGGACACGAAGAGTCCGCCGACCTTGCCGACGAGCGCGCCTTTCATCCAGAGGCCGCCGGTGGTGTCGAAGAAGGCCTGCATCTGGGCGGAGGCGCTGCCGAAGCGGGTGCCGGTGCCGAAGAGGATGCCGTCGGCTTCGACGAGGTCGGTCGCCTTGGCGACGGGGATATGGGCGAAGGTTTTTTTCGCGTCGGTCGCGCCCATCTTGGCAAGGACTTCGTCGGGCAGGGTCTCGGCGACTTGCAAGACCTCGGCGGTGACGCCGGGCACGGAGCGCGCGCCCTCGGCGATAGCCTCGGCGAGTTGGTAGGTGTGGCCGTAGAGGCTATGGAAGATGACTTTGATTTTGGTGCTCATGGTGTTGGGTGGGTTGAATTGCGGTTGGTTGGGTCAATAAATACTAACCTGTCTGGTTAGTATTTATTGCGTGAATGGGAGGAAGGATGGACTCGATTTGGGGGCGGGCGGATTCGAATTGGGCGGGGAGCTTGAGGGCGGAGCCGAGGGTGTCGGGGGATTCGTCGATGGCGAATCCCGGGGTTTCGGTGGCGATTTCGAAGAGGATGCCGCCGGGTTCGCGGTAGTAGATCGAGTGGAAATAGTTTCGATCGCGCACGTCGGAAACGAGGTGGCCGGCGCGGGCGAGCCGGGCTTGCATGGCGAGTTCGGTGGCGTCGTCGGGCACGCTCCAGGCGATGTGGTGGATGGTGCCGGCTCCGCCGACGCCGGGGCGGGCGGTGTCGTCGGCGATGACGTCGATGTAGTGGCCGGAACCGCCGCCGGCGGCGGACTCGAAGCGGGCTCGGGCGCCGTCGCGGCGGCGTAGTTGGTATCCCATGACGTCGGTGATGAGCGCCTCGGTCTTGAGCGGGGAGCGCACGGTGAGCTCGGCGGTGTGCAGGCCGCGCAGGGCGTGCTCGGCGGAGATGTCGGGGGTGGTCCAGCCGGCGCGGTCGTCGTGGTCGACGGCGACGAGTTCGACGGGGATGCCGTCGGGATCGGCGAGGGCGAGCACGGTTTCGCCGAAGCGTTCGCGGCGGGTGGCGGCGACGCCGGCGGCGGTCAGGCGTTGTTGCCAGAAGTCGAGCGAGTCGGCGGGGACGGAGAAGACGATGGCGGTGTTTTGTCCGGAGCCGAGGCGGCCGCGGGCCTCGTGGCCGGGCCAGTAGAAGAAGGTGACGATGCTGCCGGGCGAGCCGGTGGCGTCGCCGTAGTAGAGGTGGTAGGCGGTGGGGTCGTCGAAGTTGACGGTTTTCTTGATCAGGCGCAGTCCGAGCAGGCCGGTGTAGAAGTCGACGTTGGTCTGGGGATCGCCGGCGATGGCGGTGAGGTGATGGATGCCGGTGGGCGTGGTGGTTGTGGCGGCGGCGTTTTGCATGTCTCCAAGGTAGCATTGTCCGGCGGATCCGGCCACTGCGGGGAACGGCTTGCCGTCATGCGCGGCGCGCATAACCTGCGGTGTATCGTGAATCTCGATCTTCTCCGTTCCTTTTTCGCCATCGTGGAGTGCGGCAGTCTGAACAAGGCGGCGGAGCGGCAGCGGGTTTCGCAGTCGACGCTCACGCGGCAGATGCAGGCGCTGGAGCAGGAGGTCGGCGGCGCGTTGCTTGACCGGGGGCCGGGCGGGGTGGCGTTGACGGCGGCGGGGCACGCGCTGCTGGAGGGCATGGGGCCGGTGTTGGCGGATTTTGACGCGGCACTGGCCAAGGCGCGCCGGCAGGCCCGTGGGCAGAGCGCGGAGTTGCGCGTGGGTTACCTGATGTCGGCGGCGGCGGATTACCTGAATCCGGCGCTGTCGGCGCTGCGCAAGGCGCATCCGGAGGTGAGGGTGACGATGCGTGATCTTTCGCCGGGTGAGCAGATCGCGGCGTTGCGCGCGGGTGAGTTGGACGTGGCGCTGCTGGGGCAGGCGGGGGCGTTGGTGAAGACGGAGTTTTATATAAAAACGCTGGCGGTGCTGCCGGTCTTGGCGGCGTTGCCGGAGGATCATTTGTTGGCGGGGCGCAAGGTGCTCAAGCTGGCCGACCTGAGGGGGGAGTTGTTCGTGGGGGCGGCGGACGAGGATCTGCCGGGGCATAACCAATGGGTCGGGCGGTTGTGCCGGAAGGCGGGGTTCCGCGCGCGTTTCGTGCAGGATGCGGACAGTCTGACCCACGGGTTGGCGTTGGTGCTGACGGAGGGGGCGGTGGCGTTGATGCCGGGTCACACGGCGTCGATGCGCGCGCCGGGGGTGGTGTTGC
>JBDRJH010000177.1:0-2881 GCA_043815125.1 Verrucomicrobiota bacterium | reverse complement strand
ACACGGACGGTGCCGTAGTGGAAGATGGAAGCGGCCAGCGCCGCGTCGGCCTCCCCGTCGGTGAGAACTTGAGCAAAGTGCTCTGCATTACCCGCGCCGCCAGAGGCAATAACGGGGATTCCCACAGCGCGGGAGATGGCGCGGGTCAATTCACAATCAAAGCCGTTCTTGGTTCCGTCGCGGTCCATCGAGGTCAGCAGAATCTCGCCCGCACCGAACGCCTCGCCTTCTGTCGCCCATTCCACGGCGGAGAGGCTCGTCGGCTTACGGCCTCCGTAAGTGTAGACACGCCAATCTTCTCCATCGCGGCGGGCGTCAATGGCCAGCACCACCGCCTGCGAGCCGAACTCTTCCGATAGAGCCGTAATCAACTCCGGGCTTTCCACCGCCGCCGTGTTGACCGAAACCTTATCCGCTCCGGAAGTCAGAATGCGTCGGGCATCCGCGACCGAGCGAATCCCGCCGCCGACCGCAAGCGGAATGAACACCTGGCGCGCTGTGCGAATGACGGTCTCTACGATCAGGCCGCGATTTTCCGCCGATGCCGTAATGTCCAGGAAAACAACTTCGTCCACGCCTTCACGGTTGTAGGCTGCGGCCAGTTCCGCCGGGTCTCCCGCATCTCGAAGCTGCAAAAACTGGATTCCCTTTACCACCCGCCCGTCCTTTACGTCCAGGCAGGCAATGACTCGTTTCGCCAACATCTCAGCCACCTCATGCGGCTGGCTTGCGGCCCGCAGGTTTCAGACTTGTCTCCACAAAATTGCGCAGCATCTGTAGTCCCAGTTCGCCGGACTTTTCGGGATGAAATTGCACGCCGTGAAGGTTGTTTTTTTCTACCGCTGCGACAAAGGAAACGCCGTAGTCGACCAGAGCCGCTGCCCGAAAACTTTTTTCGTCCGAGGGAGGATTCTCTTCTGCCGGGAGGTAGTAAGAGTGCGCAAAATAGACAAACGGTTCCACCTTAATTTTCCGGAACAGGCAACTCCCTGGCGCGATTTGCAGTTGGTTCCATCCCATGTGCGGCACCTTCAATCCCGGAGCAAAGCGGCGGATGGCGCCGCGCAGAACGCCCAAGCCGGGCCAGGAAGGAGCTTCCTCGCTCCGCTCATACAAGGCGTGCATCCCCAGACAGATGCCCAGGTACGGCACGTCCCGGCCGAGCGCCTCGCGCAGCACCGCGATTAAACCCAGCAGCTCCAGGGACCGCATCATCTGGCCAAAATGCCCGACTCCCGGCAACAAAATAGCCGAGGCCTGGGCCACATCCTCAGCCCGCGAAGTGACCCGAAAGGAGGCTTGCAAATACCGGAGCGCGTTTTCCACGGAACGCAGATTCCCGGCGCCGTAATCAATGACCGTGATCATAACAGCCCCTTCGTGCTCGGCAGCTCCTTTTTGAGACGCGAGTCAAAGGAAACCGCTATCTTCATGGCGCGCGCGAACGTCTTGAACAGCGCCTCCACTCCGTGGTGCGTGGAACGCCCGTAAAGAAGTTTCAAGTGGACGTTCGCCCCAACGTGGTTCGCAAAGCCCTGGAAGAAATCCTCCACAAGCTCCGCTTGCAAGTCGCCGACCTTGGAGGATCGAAAGCGGGCGTTGAAAACCAAACAGGCCCTTCCAGAAAGATCCACGGCGGCGACCACGAGCGATTCATCGAGCGGCATCAGGAAATAACCGGCGCGGTTGATGCCGCGTTTGTCTCCCAGAGCCTGCCGGAAACACTCACCCAGCACAATGCCCACGTCCTCCACGGTGTGGTGCTGATCTACATCGAGGTCGCCCTTGGCGCGCAGTTCCAGGTCAAAACCGCCGTGCTTGGCAAACAGTTCCAGCATGTGGTCCAGGAAGCGGATGCCGGTCTTAATCTCGTACCGCCCTTTCCCTTCCAGGGTGAGCCGCGCCCGGATTTGCGTTTCTGTAGTGTGGCGCTCGATGGCCGCCGTGCGGCGGCGCGCTCGCTTTTTCTTTGTGTCAGCGCTCATGGCAAAACCTGCTCCAATTCGTTAACGTCCGCGATTATTGCCTGCGCCCCTTCCTGCTGGAACAGGCGCGTCAGTTCCTCCCGCAAGGGGTTGCCCGGCCCGACGATGCCGATGAAGGGCACCCCTGCGGCGCGCGCTGCGCGGCAATCGTCCACAGCATCGCCGACATAGAAAACTTGCTGGGATGTTACTGCCCGCACAATTTTCAGCAAGCCGTCCGGATCGGGCTTTTCCCGCTCTACGTCCTCCATGCCCACGATTGGGTTAAAAACAACATCGGAGGCGAACTTGGAAAGCGTGAAGACCGCTTCCCAATGTTCCCGGCCCGTAAACAGAGCTAGGCGGAACCGTTGCGACAAGCGTTGCAGGAGACCGTTGAGAGGCAGCCATCGCTCGCGGGCAATCAGCCCGTTGTTGTTTTCGCCGAGATAAATCTGCTGAAACACGGCAATCACCTGCTCACGGGTGGGAGATGCGCCTTTTTGGCGCGCCAGCTCCAGCGCCAGGTCCCAATCGTTGTTCGCCCGGCCCCGATTTTTGGCGGCCTGGATTTCCTGATGCTTAATCTCCACGCCGGTAAAATGCTTCACCGTTTCGATGATGCTCTGGCGGTAGGAGTCTGTCACGTCCACTAGGACTCCGTCCAGGTCAAAGATCAAAAGACGTTGTGGAGACATTCTATCTGCTCCCTACCTCCGAGCGAGATTTCTTTGCCCCGCGCTCCGGGGCCAATCGCAGCGGGCGTGTTTCAGCATTCGCCCGGCGGAGCACGGCGAGCAGTTTCCGGGTCTGAGCCATCGTGCCGACCGTGATCCGCACGCAGCCGGGCAGTTCATAACTGCGGTCTCGGACTAAAATTTCATGCTCCCCGAACAAGTCTCGCATCCGGCGGCCGG
>JBDRJH010000176.1:0-4295 GCA_043815125.1 Verrucomicrobiota bacterium | reverse complement strand
CCCTACGCGGAGCGGCGGCCAGCGGAGTGGCCGCCCTACCTTGGTGCCGCTTCGTGACCCTTAGTGGTTAAAACCTTCCGACATTTCGCGTCCATTCGCGGTTGAAAAAATCCGTCAGCCTGCCGCCGGTTTCCGCGTAGGGGTCTCGCTGGCGAGATCCGGTTTGATGAACATCCAACGGGCCGAGCAAGCTCGGCCCCTACCCGGAGCGGCGGCCAGCGGAGTGGCCGCCCTACCTTCGTGGCTCTTGGTGTCCTTGGTGGTTAAAACTTTCCGACCTTTCGCGTCCATTCGCGGTTGAAAAAATCCTGGTCCGCACGGCGCCGGGTTTGCGTGTGGGGGTCTCGCTCGCGAGATCCGGTTTGGTGAACATCCAACGGGCCGAGCAAGCTCGGCCCCTACATCCGGCGCGGACCGAGGTCCGGCCCTACGGGCGGCGGCGTTGCCGCCGTCGAACCGGTTGGGGACAACCGGTTCCACCTGGGCGCCCTCCGTCACTGCGGCGGATCCGCCGCCGCCACGCCCTTGCATCGCCCTGCATCCACGTCCATCCGTGTCCATCCGTGGTTAAAAAATCCCCATTTCCGATTCTCGCCGCCATCATCCTGCTGGCGCTTCCTTCGACCTTAAGACCTGCAACCTTCGACCCGGCGGCCACGCCGCTGCCGCCGGCCGCCTGGGGCATCGACGGGTGTATTTCCGTCCATGTGAAGGACCCCGCCGAATTCGCCGGCTACGTGGACCTGCTCAACGCGTCGGGCATCCGTTGGGTGCGCGAGCGTCACATGTTGGAAAACGAGGCGCGCAAGGCCCGGCTGGTCGCCGAGCGCGACGCCGGCCTGCACACCTCGGTCTTTGCCAGCACGCCCGGCCTGCCCAAGCCCGCGCTCGCGGGCAACCAGCTCAACGAGGACTTGCTGGCGGTCTATCGCGCCGCCTACCGCCAGGCCAAGGGCGCCGCCGGGGTGACGCCGGTCTGGGAGCTGCAAAACGAGCCCGACATGGGCTACATCAAAGACCTGCCCGAGCGCTTCACCGCCTTTGCCAAGGCCATGTATCTGGGGCTCAAGGACGGCGCGCGCGCCGCCGGGCACCCGACCACCGTGCTGGCCGGCGCGGTGGGCCTGCCGCCGGGCCCGTGGCTGGAGAGTGCCACGGCCAACGGTTTCTACGCCTATGCCGACGCGGCCAACATGCATTTCTACGGCCTCGCGCCCGAGCTGCGCGGGGCCATCGCCGCGCACCGCGCGTTTATCCGCGAGCATGTGTCGCTGGCGGATCGCGAACCGCGCGCCGCCGGCCGCCTCGCCGCGCACGAACACGGCTGGCAAGCGCCGCACCCGACCCACCGCAAGCGCCCCGCGCCGCTCAACCTGCGCCCGGCGGCCCTGCCGATCTGGATCACCGAGTGTGGCATCAAACTGGTATCGGAGGAAAACTTCCACGACCCCGAGCGCCGCGCCGCCCAACGTGATTTTACGGTGGAGACGGCGCTGACCGCCTGGCGCGAGCCCGACGTGGCGGTGTTTATGCCGTTTATCCTGGTTTGGAAAAAGGACGGGCACACCATGACGACGTCGCCGACCGAGCATTTCCCGGCGTGGACGGCCTACGAGCGGCTGACGCGCGAGCTGACGTGGCCGGCGGACCGGGTGATGACGCGCCCGCCGATCAACCCCCCGCGGTTGATTTTGCAGTGGTTGCCGGATGCGCCACTGAGAGTGGAGGAGGGGACGAGGGAAAGTGACGGAGGGCGTAAGCCCGGAGATGGTCAATCGTCTGTCGATTGGCCCCGCAGTGCCAACGTAGGGGGGACTGATGCGGGTGCCCTTCGGGCGGCGGCAGAAACAAAAAGGGGGGAGGGGAGCGAACCTGCTCGCTACGACTCGCCTGCGAAGCCGGTGCGGACGCATAAGGTGGCGGGCACCTACCGCTTCACGGAGGGCGGGCCGATCACCGGCTCGGTGCGGATCTACAATCTGGGCGACCTCGAGCGACGCGGTCGGGTGCGCTGGGTGGATGGCGCGGCCTTCACCGCGAGGGTGGCCCCGCAAGCCGAGCCCAACTTAAACTTAAACCCTGAACTTAAACTCGACGACGACGGCGGCGATGTCGCCGTCGTCGTGCCGCCGATGGGCATGGTGGAGGTGCCGGTGGTCTTCACGCCGCGGACGCAGCGCGGGTATTTCCGCGAGGAGTGGCGCGCGGAGTTTGTGCCGACGGATGGGGCGGGGGAGACCTGGCCGGTGGTGTTTGGCCTGGAGCGGTTGCCGGTGGTGTCGGATTTTGACCTGACGCCGCTGCCGGTGGCCCCGGCCCCGTCGGCCGAGTGGAAGGGGTTCGCGATGGAGCCCGAGGTGGTGTCGTCGGTGAGCGGTCCGTGGCGTGGGCGCAACGGCGTGGAGATCGTGAGCGCCTCGGACGAAGCGGTCGCGGGTGTCTTCAAGGTGATCGCACCGCAGACGCATCCGATGCAGCCGCCGAGTGTGGCGGTGCGCCTGCGGGGTTTGCCGGAGGACGGCATGTTGCTGGTGCGGGCCGACCAGCCCTTCGTGCCCTGGCGGCGGGTGCGGGTGGACTTGTTCGACGACCGTGGCCAGCGCTTCACCCAATGGGAAAACGGCGGCATGGACTACCATGGCGACGGCTCGGAGATGTGGCTCTCGCTGCGGGATTTTCACATCTACTTTTGGGGTGTGACGACGGCCGACTACCGTTTTGACCCCAAGCGCATCGTGGAGATGCAGCTACGTTTCTACCTCTACGATCCCGAGGACGAGATGTCGGTGACGGTGGATCTGGCGACGCCGCGGTGAGCCGGCTTTGCCGGCAGGGGCGGCGCCGCAGTTGAAGTTTAGGCGGCGGAGCCGCGTTTTAAGTTTAAGTTGTCGGAGAGTGTGGCCCGAGGCGTGAGCCGAGGGATGCCGCGGAAGTGGAAGTGACGAAGGGCGTAAGCCCGTAGATGGTCAATCGCGAGCGATTGGCCCCGGAGCGCCAGCGCAGGGGTGACTGACGCGGGTGCCCACCGGGCGCGGAAGGAACAAAGTCAAAGGGAGGGGGCGCGTGCCAGGAGAGCCGGTTGCCAACCGGCTGGGATCGGGAACACGGACGCCGCGCCGACGCCGGTTGGCAACCGGCGCTCCTTGGGTCAGTCCGCCTAAACTTAAACTGGCGGCTCCGCCGGCCTCCTGCCATAGGTGTGGGATCATGAATCCGTTGCTCGAGCAAAACCGACCGGCCATAGAGGCGCTTTGCCGTCGCTACGAAGTGGCGCGTCTGGCGGTGTTTGGCTCGGCCTTGCGCGACGATTTCGCTGCGGACAGCGACGTGGATTTCTTGGTGGAGTTCTCGGCGCCGAGTGTTGAGGCGTTTGATCGCTATTTCGGCTTGAAAGAGGATCTTGAGGCAACTTTGGGCCGCAGGGTCGATCTGGTGGTTGAAGGGGCTATTCGCAATCCGGTGTTTCGCGAAGAAGTGCAGGGCGCCAACCTTCCGCTGTATGCAGCCTGAGCGAGCCGCCAAGCATTTGTGCGATCTTGAGCGGACGATTCGGGAGATCGAAGAATTCACGACCGGTCGGAATGAGGCCGCCGTTCTGGGTGACCGAGGACTACAACTCATTTTGGAACGTGAGTTCGAGATCCTTGGCGAGGCGTTGAACCGGTTGTCGCGTGACGCGCCAGAAATGGCGGACCGGATCAGCCATGCCCACAGAATCATCGGTATGCGCAACGTCCTGGCGCATGGATACGATGCGGTTGATCACCGGATATTGTGGAATGCGGTGACTTCTCGTCTGCCGCTGCTCAAGGACGAGGTCGCCCGCCTGTTGGACGAAAATCTCCAGTAGTGGCGTGGTGTGGCACAGGCATTACTGCCTGTGCGGGTGGAGCGCGATGCTCCCCATCGCGCTTGGCTCGCCGTAGGGCCGGACCTTGGTCCGCGCCGCGCTGACGCCGCTTGGCAAGCGGCGCTCCTTGGGACCGTAGGGGCCGCGCTCGCGCGTCCCGTTGGACGTTCTCGAGCCGGATCTCGCAAGCGAGACCCCTACACGCAGTGAGCCGGCGTCGCCGGCAGGGGCGTCGGAGGTGAAAGTGACGAAGGGCGTAAGCCCGTAGATGGTCAATCGCGAGCGATTGGCCCCGGAGCGCCAGCGCAGGGGTGACTGACGCGGGTGCCCACCGGGCGCGGAAGGACCCAAGTCACAGGGCGGGGGCGCGTGCCAGGAGAGCCGGTGGCCAACCGGCTGGGATCGGGAGTAGGGACGCCGCGCCGACGCCGATTGGCAACCGGCG
>JBDRJH010000175.1:0-3219 GCA_043815125.1 Verrucomicrobiota bacterium | reverse complement strand
GGTCCGCCTTTATTTCGCCGGACTGCCCACCTACACCCTGGAGCTGTTCCACCAGGTTTACTGGCGCAAGATTCCCCTCTACCGACTCAACCAGACCTGGCTCTTTCAAGAAGGCTTCCAAATCGCCCGCGAACCGGTGTTCGAACGGCTCAAGCGCCTGAGCGACGTCGCCTTCGCGCTGATCGGACTGTCGCTCGCCGCGCCGTTTCTGATCATCGCGGGCATCGCCATCAAAGCCACCGACGGCGGCCCGGCTCTCTTTCGCCAGACCCGCATCGGCCGCAACCGCCAACCCTTCTCCATCGTCAAGCTCCGCACCATGCGCGTGCAGTCCGGAGGCAGTCGCTACACGCAGCAAAACGACCAACGCATCACCCCGGTCGGACGCTTCCTGCGCGCCAGCCGGCTCGACGAGGTCCCTCAGCTCTGGAACGTGCTCATCGGTCAAATGAGCCTCATCGGACCACGCGCCGAGTGGGACGAACTTGTGCGCGACTACGAGGCGCAGATCCCCTGCTACCACTTCCGCCACCTGGTCAAACCCGGCATCACCGGCTGGGCCCAGATCAACTACCCCTACGGAGCCGGCATCGAGGACACCCTGCGCAAACTCGAATACGACCTCTACTACATCCGCCACTTCTCCTTCACGCTGGACGCCTCGATCGTGCTGAAAACCATCCACGTGATGCTCTTCGGCAAGGGCCAGTAGCCGGACCGCCCGCCGCCGACCGTTGCGTCGCCGGCCAATGCGGGTTTTAATGCAGTCTCTTATGCGCAAAACCACCACTCCCTTCGACCTGCTCGTCATCGGCGGAGGCTCCGCCGGCTGGAACGCCGCCCGCGTCGCCGCCGACCTCGGCAAAACCGTCGCCATCGTCGACGGCGCCAAGGAACTCGGCGGCCTCTGCATCCTGCGCGGCTGCATGCCCTCCAAGACCCTCCTCCACGCCGCCGAGCTCCTGCACCACGCGAAGCATTCCAAGATTTTCGGCCTGCGCATTCCCAAGGCCGAGGTCGACATGCGGGCCCTGCACGCCTGGAAAAAACACGTCATCGCCGACTTCGCCGGCTACCGCGCCAAGGCCATGGCGTCCGACCGCTACACCGTCATCCGCAGCCAGGCCAGGTTCGTCGACGCCCACACCGTCGAACTCGACGACGGCACAACGGTATCCGCCAAACAAATACTCATCGCCACCGGCTCGCGCGCCAGCGTGCCGCCCGTGCCCGGCCTCGCCGAGACCCCGCACTGGATCAGCGACGACATCCTCGACCTCGATTTTATCCCCAAGAGTGTGATCGTGCTCGGCGGCGGCATCGTCGCCTGCGAACTCGCACAGTTTCTCAACCGCATCGGCTCGCGCGTCATTCTTATCCAGCGCAGCGCCAACATCCTTAAGGATCACTCCGACGCCGCCTCCGAGGTCGTGCAAAAAGCCTTCCGCGACGAAGGCATCGACCTGCACACCGACACCCAGATCGAGAAGATCACCCCCACCCCCAAGGGCGGCGTCACCGTCAGCTTCCTCAGCGCCGGCAAGCGCGTGACCCGCCGCGCCGACCACCTCTTCAACGCCCTCGGTCGCGAGCCCAACATCGACGACCTCAACCTCGCCGCCGCCGGCGTCAAAACCACCAAGGGCGGCCGCATCGCCGTCAACCGCTGGCAGCAAACCTCGCAACCGCACATCTACGCCGGCGGCGACGTCTGCGGCCCGCACGACATCGTCCACCTCGCCGTCGCCCAGGGCGAACTCGCCGCCCGCCACGCCTTCCTCGCGCCGGCGAAACGCCGCGCGCTCAAACCCATCAACCACGACCTGCTGCTCAACGTCGTCTTCACCGACCCGCCCCTCGCCACCATCGGCAAGCAGGAGGACGAGCTCAAAAAAGCCCGCGTCAAATACCTAGTTTCCTCGTATCCGTTCGACGACCACGGCAAGTCGATCCTCATGCATCAACTTCGTGGATACGTGAAGGTCATCGCCGCGCCTCGGACCGGCCGCATCCTCGGCGCCGAGATCGTCGGCGTCGGCGCGTCCGACCTGATCCACTGTTTCAGCGGCCCGCTGGCAATGAAGGCCACGGTCTTCGACCTCCTGAAGGCCCCGTGGTATCACCCCACCCTCGCCGAGATCCTCACCTACCCCCTCGAGGAGATCGCCGAGCAAATCAAGGGCTGACCGAGCCCGCCGCGCCACCACTGCACATCCGGCGGGTTTGTCACTTATTAAGTGACAAACTGCCGGAGACAGGCGTCGCACACGCGACGCCTTTTTTGTGTCCATCGCCGGCCTTCGCCGCCAAACACATCAGCCATGCGCGAACACTCCACCAACGACCCGCTGCACGGCGTCACCTTGGAAAAACTTTTGACCGAACTCGTCGGGCACCATGGCTGGGACGGCCTCGCCGAACTCGTGCCCGTGCGCTGCTTCCAGTTCGATCCCAGTATCAAGTCCAGCCTCACCTTCCTGCGCAAAACCCCCTGGGCCCGCACCAAGATCGAGGCGCTTTACATCGACCTCAAGCGCGGCTGAATCCTCCCTTTCCTCAAAAACCATGTCCGTCTCCTCCGACCTCTTCGCCCGCGCCCAACGACTCATCCCCGGAGGCATCAACTCGCCCGTGCGCGCCTTTCGCTCCGTGGGCGGCACGCCCTTCTTCACCAAGTCCGCGCAAGGCGCGACGCTGACCACCGCCGACGACCGCGAGCTGATCGATTTCGTCTGCACCTGGGGGCCGGCCATTCACGGTCACAACCATCCGGTCATCAAGGCCGCGATCGCCAAGGCCCTCGACGCCGGCACCAGCTTCGGCACGCACAATCCCTACGAGGTCGAGATGGCCGAGCTGATCGTGCGCTTCTTCCCCTCGATCCAAAAGGTCCGCATGTGCAACAGCGGCACCGAGGCCACCATGTCGGCCATCCGCCTCGCGCGCGGCTTCACCCGGCGCGACAAGATCATCAAGTTCGCCGGCTGCTACCACGGCCACTCCGACTCGTTGCTCATCAAGGCCGGCTCGGGCGCGCTCACCCACGGCAACCCCGACAGCGCCGGCGTGCCCGCCTCCTTCGCGCGGGAAACCGTCGTGCTGCCCTACAACGATCTCGCCGCGCTCGACGCCGCCTTCGCCGCCAACCCGGAGCAAATAGCCGGCGTCATCATCGAGCCTTACTGCGGCAACGTCGGCTTCATCATGCCCGACGCCGGC
>JBDRJH010000174.1:0-6538 GCA_043815125.1 Verrucomicrobiota bacterium | reverse complement strand
GGTAGCTCAGCTGGTTAGAGCGCCTGCCTGTCACGCAGGAGGTCGCGGGTTCGAGTCCCGTCCATCCCGCCAGTTTTAAAGCCTCGGTTTCACGACCGGGGCTTTTTTGCGTTTGAATGGTTAGCAAGATGGACCGCGACCTCCAGGCGCGGTCTGCAGCCGCGTTCCGACGGTGCCCGGGGGTCGTCGTGCACCCGCTTTCGACGTTGCGCCGCGCGGGGGGCTTCCGTGAGCTGGGGCCTTTCCTTTTTTCCATGGCCAAAAAATCCCAAGCCACCTGGGGCGGACGTTTTTCCGACGGTCCCGCCGACCTGATGCTTCGCTTCAGCGAATCCGTCTCCTTTGATCACCGGCTCGCGCCGTTCGACATCCAGGGCAGCAAGGCCCACTCGGCCATGCTCGCCCACGTCGGGCTGATCACCATCAAGGAGCGCGACGCCATCCACGCCGGACTCGACGCCATCCTCGCCGAGATCAACGCCGGCAAATTCAAGTGGGACACCCGCTTCGAAGACGTGCACATGAACATCGAGCAGGCGCTCACCAAAAACGTGCCCGCCGCCGCCAAGCTCCACACCGCCCGCTCCCGCAACGACCAGGTCGCCACCGACATGCGCCTCTGGTTCAAGCACGCCTGCGCCACCCTCTCGCAACACATTCTCGGCGCCCAACGCGCCCTGCTCGCCATCGCCACCCGCGACGGCGACGTGCTCATCCCCGGTTACACCCACCTCCAGCGCGCGCAGCCGGTCTACCTCGCGCATCACCTCTTCGCCTACCTCGAAATGCTGGAGCGCGACCGCACCCGCCTCGCCGAGGTCGCGGCCCACGCCAACTGGTGCCCGCTCGGCTCCGGTGCCATCGCCGGCACCACGTTGCCCATCGACCGCGAGTTCACCGCCAAGCAACTCGGCTTCGTTGACGCCAAGGGCCGCCCGCAGGTCTCGCAAAACTCCATGGACACCGTCGCCGACCGCGACCTGTTCAGCGAATTCGCCCACGCCTGCGCGCTGTTCGGTGTGCACTTCTCGCGCATGGCCGAGGACCTCATCCTGTGGTCCAGCAGTGAGTTCAAGTTCGCCGACCTGCCCGACGCCTTCTGCACCGGCTCGTCGCTCATGCCACAGAAGAAAAACCCCGACTCCTGCGAAATCCTGCGCGGCAAATCCGCCCGCCTCCAAGGCAACCTGCACACCCTGCTCACCATGACCAAGGGCCTGCCGCTCACCTACAATCGCGATCTCCAGGAGGACAAGCCGCCCGTGTTCGACAGCTTTGACCAAAGCTGCCTCTGCGCCGACGTGCTCGCCGGCACCATCGCCGGCATGACCATCAATCGCGACCGCTGCGCCGCCGCCGTGGCCGACCCCGCGCTGCTCGCCACCGACCTCGCCGACTACCTCGTGGACAACGGCGTGCCCTTCCGCGAGGCGCACCACGCCGTCGGCGCGGTCGTGAAACTCGCCGAGACCCTCAAGCTCCCGCTCAACGAGCTGCCCACCGCCGAAGTCAAAAAACTCCACCCCGGTTACAAGGACGACTGGGCCAGCGTCTTCAACCTCGACCGCGCCATGGCCCGCCGCCGCGGCACCGGTATGCCCGGCCCCGCGCAAATCAAAAAACAGTTCAAACGCTGGGAAAAGTTGCTCGGCTGACCCGGCCCCGGCCGCGTCCTCCCTCCGCCGTTTCCATGGCCAAGGTTCACCGCTTACCCGACCGGGTCGCCAATCAGATCGCCGCCGGCGAGGTGATTGAGCGCCCGGCCGCGGTCATCAAAGAGCTGGTGGAAAATGCCGTCGACGCCGGCGCGACCCGCGTCGAGGTCGAGTTTCGCCACGGCGGACGCTCCTACATGCGCATCGAGGACAACGGCCACGGCATGTCGCGCGACGACGCCCAACTCGCGCTCGAACGTCACGCCACCAGCAAGATCGCCGCCGCCGACGACCTCGATCGGCTCGTGTCGTTTGGCTTTCGCGGCGAGGCGTTGCCGTCCATCGCCAGCGTATCCAGATTTACGTTACAGACCCGCGAGCAGGGCGAGGACAACGGCACCGAGATCCTCATCAACGGTGGCCGGCCCGTGCACGTGCGCGATTGCGGCCGCCCGGTCGGCACGCGCATCGAGGTCGCGCAGCTGTTCAACTCCGTGCCCGCGCGGCGCAAGTTCCTCAAAACCGACCGCACCGAATCGGCCCACATCGTCACCTGCGTGCGGCTCTACGCGCTGGCGTTCCCCGAGGTCGCGTTCACCCTCATCGAGGACGGTCGCGTGGTCTTCAAATCGCCCGAGTGCCCGGCGCTCGCCGACCGCGTGGCGGAGATTTTTGGGCGTCAACTTTCCGAGACGCTCGTGCCCATCGACGTCGCCGAAAACGGCCTGCGCCTGCACGGCCTCATCGGCAAACCCGGGCTCGGTCGCGCCACCCGGCACGAGATGATCAGCTTTATCAACCGCCGCCCGGTGGACAGCCGCACGCTCAACTACGCGCTCATCGAGAGCTTCCACGAATCATTGCCCAAGGGACGTTATCCGGCGGCGTTTGTGTTTCTCGAAATCGACCCCGCCGCGGTCGACGTCAACGTGCACCCGGCGAAACGCGAGGTGCGTTTCCGCAGCGAGGCCGCCGTGCGTGGCTTCGTGATCCGCTCCGTGTTGCAACGCCTGCGGGAGCTTGGCGGCGGCCACGGCGCATTCTTGGAGCAGGGTGGGGGGGCGGCGGGATTCGAGCCCACTACTCCCCAAAAAACGTCCACGCCGGTCGAGCAGATGAAGGCCGCCGTCGCCGCCCGCCCCGCCGCCGCCGAGCCGGTGCGTGTGCTGCCGCCGCTGCGCCCGGCGGCGTCCGTCGGTCAAACCATCCCGCCGTCCCGCGCGACATCGACACCGTCGCCAACACCTTCGCCGACACCGATCCCCACCCCGCGCCCCGCGCCCGCCGCCGGCTGGCGGTTTCTGGGGCTGGCGCATTCGATCTATGCGCTCTTCGAGACGTCCGCCGGCATCGTGCTGCTGGATCGCCGCGCCGCGCAGGAACGCATCTGGTTCGAACGTCTTGAAACCCAGTTCCGCGAGGGCGGCGTCACCAGTCAGCGCCTGCTGCTGCCCGTGCCGCTGGAGCTCGACCCCGTGGCCAGCGCGTTGCTCACCGACCGGCTCGTTTTTCTCCACACCCACGGTTTTGAGGTGTCCGAGTTCGGCCGGCATTTTTTCCGCATCGAGGGCGTGCCGGCCTGGATGGAGTCCGACGCCGCCGAGGCCTTTATCCGTGAGCTGCTCGGCGCGCTGCGGGAGGGCCTGCTGCCGGAGCGCGACCTCGACACCGCCCGCGGCCAGCTCGCCCGCATGGCGGCGACCCGTGCGGTGCGGCTCGGCGACAGTGTTTCCCCGGCTGAGATGCAGGCGCTTGTCGCGCAACTCTTTGCCTGCCGGGCCCCGCACGTCAGCCCCGGCGGCCGTCCCACCCACGTCGAAGTCGGCCACGGCGAGTTGAATCGCCGCTTCCAGAAGTGACGTCTTGGTCACACCTCCGTTTTTGTTCTCCCAATCCCGCCACCAACCGTAAAAAAGAAGCCCTGCCGCTCCCTCCGGGTGGCATGGTTCTTGTTGTTAAGCCTTTAATTCCACCACACATGCCTGCCGCACCCAAACCCAAGAAGTCGTCCGTCGCCACCAAGTCCGCCAAACCGGCCAAAACCAACGTCGCCGACACGCGCCCTCCCTTCGTTCCTGGCAGCGCCGACGACAGCGCCAAGCTCAAGCAGGCCATCCTTCGCCACCTCGTCTACACCCTCGCCCGCGACCAGCACACCGCCACCTCCAACGACTGGTGGATCGCCACCGCCATGGCCGTGCGCGAGCAGATCCTCGCCCGCCTCATCGCGACCCAGTCGGTCCACAACAAACAAAACGTCCGCCGTCTCTACTACCTCTCGCTCGAATACCTCATGGGCCGCCTGATGGAGAACAACCTCCACAACACCGGCCTGTTCGAGGAGGCGCAGATCGCGCTCAAGGAACTCGGCGTCGACTGGGAAAGCATCCGCGAATCCGAAGTCGACATGGGTCTCGGCAACGGCGGCCTCGGCCGTCTCGCCGCCTGTTTCCTCGACTCCATGGCCACCATGGACCTGCCCGCCATCGGCTACGGTATCCACTACGAGTTCGGCCTCTTTAAACAGGAATTCGTCAACGGCCACCAGGTCGAGCATCCCGATAACTGGATGATCTTCGGCACCCCCTGGGAAATCTGCCGCTCGGAATACACCCAGGAGGTCAAGATCTACGGCCGCGTCGAAAACATCTTCGACGACAACGGCAACTACCGCGCCGCCTGGGTCGGCACCAAGACCATCCTCGGCGTGCCCTACGACATCCCCATCGCCGGCTTCGGCACCAAGACCGTCAACCTCCTCCGCCTCTGGGCCTCGCGCTCCACCGAGGAGTTCGACCTCGCCGCCTTCAACTCCGGCGGCTACGTCGAGGCCGTGCGCGAGAAGGCCATCGGTGAGACCGTTTCCAAGGTCCTCTACCCGAACGACAAGACCGAGAACGGCAAGGAGCTGCGCCTCGTGCAGCAATACTTCTTCGTCTGCTGCTCGCTGCGCGACCTCATCCGCCGCCACTTCCGCACCGCCGGCAACACCTGGGACAACTTCGCCGACAAGGTCGCCATCCAGCTCAACGACACCCACCCCGCCGTGGCCGTCGCCGAGCTCATGCGCATCCTGCTCGACGAGCACGGCATGACCTGGGAGCGCGCCTGGGACATCGTCAACGCCACCTTCGGCTACACCAACCACACCCTCCTGCCCGAGGCCCTGGAAAAGTGGAGCGTGCCCCTCTTCACCCGCGTGCTCCCGCGCCACACCCAGCTCATCTTCGAGATGAACCGCCGCCTCATGGACGTCGTCGAGGCCAAGTGGCCCGGCGACAACCAGAAGAAAGCCGTCTGTTCCCTCGTCGAGGAAGGCGGCGGCAAGGCCTTCCGCATGGCCAATCTCGCCGTCGTCGGCTCCCACGCCGTCAACGGCGTCGCCGCCCTGCACACCGAGCTGTTGAAGAAGGATCTCTTCCCCGAGTTCGACAACCTCTACCCGGGCAAATTCCAGAACAAGACCAACGGCATCACTCCCCGCCGCTGGCTGCTCGATTGCAACCCCGCCCTCTCCAAACTCATCACCGAGACCCTCGGCAGCGGCGAGTGGGCCCGCGACCTCGACCAACTCCGCGGCCTCGAGCTCTCCGCCGGCAACGCCGGCTTCCAGAAAAAATTCATGGACATCAAGCGCGCCAACAAGGCCGCGCTCGCCGAGATCATCAAGAAGGACTGCGGCGTCGACGTCTCGCCCGACGCGCTCTTCGACGTGCAGATCAAGCGCTTGCACGAATACAAGCGCCAGCACCTCAACCTGCTCAACATCCTCACGCTCTACCGCCGCCTGTTGCAGAACCCGTCGCTCGACGTGACGCCCCGCGTGTTCGTCTTCGGCGCCAAGGCCGCCCCCGGCTACGACCTCGCCAAAAACATCATTCGCGCGATCAACGTCATCGGCAAACGCATCAACGAGGACGCTCGCATCGGCGGCAAATTAAAGGTCGTTTTCCTGCCCAACTACCGCGTCTCCCTCGCCGAGCGCATCGTGCCCGCCGCCGACCTCTCCGAGCAGATCTCCACCGCCGGCAAGGAAGCCTCCGGCACCGGCAACATGAAGCTCGCTCTCAACGGCGCGCTCACCATCGGCACGCTTGACGGTGCCAACGTCGAGATCGGCGAGGAGGTCGGCGACGACAACATCTTCATCTTCGGCCTCACCGTCGAGGAGGTCGAGGCGCTCGACGCCCGCGGTTACAACCCCTGGGACTTCTACCACGCCGACGAGGAGCTCAAGGCCGTGGTCGACTGGCTCGGCAGCGACTACTTCACCCCCGGCGAGCACCACGCCTTCGGCCCCCTGCACTACAGTCTGCTCGGCGGCGGCGATCCCTATAAGTGCCTCGCCGATTACCGCAGCTATGTGAAGTGCCAGGAGCGCGTCGACGCCGCCTACCGCGACAAGGCCGCCTGGGCCAAGATGGCCATCCTCAACACCGCCCGCGTCGGCAAGTTCTCCAGCGATCGCACCATCGGCCAATACGCCAAGGACATCTGGAGCCTGCCCGCCGTGCGCGTTCCCTGAGCCGTGTGGGCGCACCGGTCGCGGCCTGTTCCGCACCGGCGCGCCTCACGGGCATTTTAATCAAGGTTGTCGCCGATGGAAGGTTGGGCGCGCTCGCGGTGGGTGCGCCGGTTGGGGATGCGTATGCCTTGGAACCGCTCGTCGGGTCCGGCGATCCCGCCCTACCTTGAGAGGCAATCCAGGCGGCTATAACTTCATTGGAAATGCTCTGAAATGCTCCAAGAAATGCTTGTGTCCGAGGTCGCCGCCCCCGGTGCCTTGGCTGTGTGATCAGACCTGGAAAACCAGGCCGGCGGCACCTTTATTTGAACCGTCGCACCCGGTTTGGATGCGAGCTGAACGGGGACCATGGTCCCCG
>JBDRJH010000173.1:0-15246 GCA_043815125.1 Verrucomicrobiota bacterium | reverse complement strand
CTTGAGGGCGTGGAACACTTCGCAACCGGCCTGGAGGGCCTGGGAGAAGGTGTCGAAGTTGACCGGACGGATCATGAACTCCTGGAAGTCGATGGGGGCGTCGGAGTGGGCGCCGCCGTTCATGATGTTCATCATGGGGACGGGCAGGACCTTGGCGTTCGGGCCGCCGAGGTATTTGTAGAGGGGCTGGCCGAGCGCGCCGGAGGCTGCGTGGGCGGTGGCGAGGGAGACGCCGAGGATGGCGTTGGCGCCGAGCTTCGACTTGGTCTTGGTGCCGTCGAGCTTGAGCATGGTCATGTCGATGCCGATCTGGTCGCAGGCGTCGAAGCCGATGAGCTCGGGGGCGATCACGGACTCGACGTTGTTGACGGCGGCGAGCACGCCCTTGCCGAGGAAACGGGTCTTGCCGTTGACGCCCTTGGGGAGCTGCTTGGCGGTGAGGGTGCCGTCGCGGAGTTCGTGCGCCTCGTGTTCGCCGGTGGAGGCGCCCGAGGGGACGGCGGCGCGGCCGACGGTGCCGTCGGCGAGGACGACGTCGACTTCGACGGTGGGATTGCCGCGGGAGTCGATGATCTCGCGGGCGATGATGTCAGTGATGGTGGTGTTCATGCGTTTGGTGACGGGAAACGATTGGTGACGGAAAAGTTCAGAGCAAAGCAGAGCGGGCCCGGGTGGGAAGCAGAAACGCCGCGCAGGCGTTGCCTTTGGGTGCGCAGGGCTTGTCCGGCGCGAAAGCGTGGGATGCTCGCCCCGGTCAACGCAGACCGAGTTTTCCCAGGAGGCGCTCGATGGCGCCGGCGGGCTTGGGGTGGACCTCGGGGGGGAGCTGGTTCAGGTGGCCCTTGTGAATCGCGATCTTCAGGGGCGTGGCGGCGTCGTAGTTGCGCACCGCGAGGTTTTCGGGGGTGAGCACGGAGAGCGGCAGCTGGTCGAGATGGCCCTCGAAGGCGGCGGCATGCAGCGGGGTGTCGCCGTGTTCGTTGCGCACGAGCACGAGGTCGGAGGTGAGTTGCCGGCGCGGGATGGCCTTGAGCTGACCGGTCTCGGCGGCGGCGTGGATGACGGTGTAGCCGGCCTTGCTGGCGAGGATGAGGTTGTCGTGCACCAGGAGATCCTGGGGAATCTGCGCGAGGTGTCCGGAGATGGCGGCGGCGTGCAACACGGTGTCGCCGGATGGGGTGCGGGCAAGCAGGTGCGCGGCGGTGAGCAGCTCGGGCGCGAGTTGGTCGAGGTGGCCGTTGAGCGCGGCGACGTGGTAGACGGTCTCGCCGCTGAGGTTGGTGGTTGCGAGCAGCTCGGGAGTGATGAGATCCGGGGGGATTTTGTCCAGAGTGCCGGCCTCGGCGGCCTCGTGAAGCAGGGTGTTGCCGAGGTCGGTGTTCATCAGCATCCGGCCCGGGGTCAGCAAATCGGCGGGGATGCGCGCGAGATTGCCGTGCGCGGCGGCGATGTGAAAGACGGTGTAGCCGGAGTTGCTGCGGGTGCCGAGGGCTTCCCCCGAGAGCAGATCGGCGGGGAATTCAAACGCGGAATCGGCATAGAAGGCGTGATGCAGCGGCGTGTAGCCGGAGGCGTTTTTGACCAGCAGGTTGTCCTGCGTGAGTAGATCCGGCGGCACCAGCGCGAGCCGTCCATACTTGGCGGCCGTGTGCAGCGGAGTGGTCCCGGACGCGTTTTTGTGCAGCCAGACCGTCGCGTCGATAGCGCGGGTTTCATCGGGGGTAGCGGTGCCGTCCCGCAGGGCCGCTTGCAGCAGATCAGGGTCCATAAAAACTAGGTGACGCAGCCTAGGCCGCCGGCTGCGGGTGGAAAGGTAAAAGGGCGGCGGGGTCGGATTTTAAGAGCGGGCGAGGCATTAAATCGGTTTGCCAGCGGCTCCTCGGTGCCGATGCTGACGCCAAGCTATGTCAACTTCAGGTATTAACGGTGAGTCCGCTTCCAACGTGAAGCCGGCGATTTTGCTGGTCGATGATGAGCAGCCGCTGCTCGACGTCTTCGTCGACGCGCTGAGCCCGTTCTTCGAGGTCACCACCGCGACCAGCGCGCGCGAGGCGGAGTTCATTTTGCGCAAGCAGTCCTTCAAGGTGATTGTGGCCGACCACCTGATGCCCGGCGGCAACGGCATGAGCCTGCTGGTCCGCGCCCGCGAGGAATACCCGGGCATGGAGCGCATTCTGGTCACCGGCTACATGAAGCCCGAGATGCTCCTGCGCAGTGTCAACGAGGCGGCCATTCACCGCTATCTGCTCAAGCCGGTTTCGCTCAAGGAACTCGTCGACGTGATCAACGAGGCCGCGGCGAAATCCACGAACTGATTCTGCGCGCCCGAGGTTATTTTCAGCGACTGCAAAAAAGGCGGGCCAGTCGGCCCGCCTTTTTGTTGCTCTGCACGTGCTGGATTGGTCAGCCGACCCAGGTGCGGGCGTTGCGGAAAAAGCGCATCCACGGAGCGTCGGCTCCCCAGGTCTTGGGCGCCCAGCTGTGCTGCACGGTGCGGAAGACGCGCTCGGGGTGCGGCATCATGATGGTGACGCGACCGGTTGTGGTGGTCAACGCGGTCATGCCGTGCGGCGAGCCGTTGGGATTGAGCGGGTAGTGCTGCGTCGTGGCGTGGTGGTTGTCCACGTAGCGCGCGGCGACCAGGCCGGAGGCGCTGAATGCGTCGGCGTCGGCGGCTGACTTGAACTCGGCGAAACCCTCGCCGTGCGCGACGGCGATCGGGAGCACCGAGCCCTCCATGCCGGCGAAGAGCACGCTCGGGGTCTTTTCGATCTTGAGCGAGCAGACGCGGGCCTCGAAACGCTCGCTCTGGTTTTGCACGAAGCGCGGCCAGTTGTCGGCACCGGGGATGATCTCGTGCAGGTTGCTCATCATTTGGCAGCCGTTGCACACGCCGAGGGCAAAGGTGTCCTCGCGGGCGAAGAAGGCGCTGAACTCGTCGCGGGCGCGTGGGTTAAAGAGAACGCTCTTGGCCCAGCCCTCGCCGGCGCCGAGCACGTCGCCGTAGGAGAAACCGCCGCAGGCGACGAGGCCGCGGAAGTCTTTCAACGAAATCCGGCCCGAAAGGATGTCGGTCATGTGAACGTCGATGGTCTTGAAGCCGGCGCGGTGGAAGGCCGCGGCCATCTCAACCTCGCCGTTGACGCCCTGCTCGCGGAGGATGGCCATGGGCGGACGGACGGACGAAGTAAGAAGTGAGAAGGAAGAAGGCTGAAGTTCGAACGCCACTTTCGGGCTGAGGCCGGGGTTGGCTCGGTCGAGGCGGAGGGCGTGTTCCTGCTCGGCGCAGGCGGGGTTGTCGCGCAGGCCGGCGATGCGGCGGGTGACGTCGGACCAGACGTTGCGCAGGGTGGTCAGGTTCTCGTTGTAGAGCGACTGGCCGCCGCGGGTGATGCGCAGGGCGTGGCAGGTATTCAAGGTTCCGATACGGCTGACGCTGGTTTTCAGGCCGTTGGCGCGGAGCACGCCGGAGACGTGGTCGAGGTCGGAGGACTTGATCTGGATGACGGCGCCGAGTTCCTCGCTGAAGAGCGCGGAGTATTCGCTGTGGCCGGCGGGGATTTGCAGGTCGACGCCGACGTGGCCGGCGAAGGCCATCTCGACGACGGTGGCGAGCAGGCCGCCGTCGGAACGGTCGTGGTAGGCGAGGATCTTTTGTTCGCGGCCAAGTTGCTGGATGGCGTTCCAGAAACCTTTCAAGTGATAGCTGTTGTCGACGTCGGGCACGGTCGCGCCCATTTGCGAGACGACCTGCGCGAGGATGGAGCCGCCGAGGCGGTTCTTGCCGTTGCCGAGATCGATGAGCAGCAGGGAAGTGTCGCCGGCGTCGGTGACGAGCTGCGGGGTCAGCGAGAGGCGGATGTCGGTGACCGGCGCGAAAGCCGATATGATGAGCGAGGTGGGCGCGGTGACGCGCTTCTGTTCGCCGGTGGCGGGGTCCTTCCAAACGGTGGACATGGACATGGAGTCCTTGCCGACGGGGATGGTGATGCCGAGTTCGGGGCAGAGGTCCATGCCGACGGCCTGCACGGCGGCGTAGAGGTCGGCGCCGTCGCCGGGGAGGGCGGGGGCGGCCATCCAGTTGGCCGAGAGGTTGACCTTGCCGAGGTCGCCGATCTGGGCGGCGGCGAGGTTGGTGAGGGCTTCGCCGACGGCGAGGCGGGCGGAGGCGGCGGCGGAGTTGACGGCGACGGGAGTGCGCTCGCCCATGGCCATGGCCTCGCCGGTGTAGACGTCGAAGGCGGTGGCGGTGACGGCGCAGTCGGCCACGGGGACTTGCCACGGGCCGACCATCTGATCGCGGTGGATCAGGCCGGTGACGGTGCGGTCGCCGATGGAGATGAGGAAGGTCTTGTCGGCGACGGTTGGGTGGGCGAGCACGCGGTTGACGGCCTCGGGCAGGGTGATCTCGCCGAGGTCGAGGTCGTGCTGCGGGCGGACGAGGGTCTCGGCGACTCGGTGCATGCGCGGGGGTTTGCCGAGCAGGACTTCCAGCGGGAGGTCGATGGGGGTGTTGTTGAAATGGGGATCGTCGAGGACGAGCTTCTTTTCCTCGGTGGCAATGCCGGCGAGGGCGTAGGGACAGCGTTCGCGTTCGCAGATGGCCTTGAACACTTCGAGGCGGTCGGCGGGCACGGCCATGACGTAGCGTTCCTGGGACTCGTTGCACCAGATCTCGAGCGGGGACATGCCGGGCTCGTCGTTGGGGAGCTTGCGCAGGTCGAACTTGCCGCCGCGGCCGCCGTCGTTGACGAGCTCGGGCAGGGCGTTGGACACGCCGCCGGCGCCGACGTCATGGATGAAGGAGATGGGGTTGGCGTCGCCGAGCGCCCAGCAGCGGTCGATGACCTCCTGGCAGCGGCGTTCCATCTCGGCGTTGTCGCGCTGGACGGAGGCGAAATCGAGATCCTCGTTGCCGGAGCCGCTGGCCATGGAGGAGGCCGCGCCGCCGCCGAGGCCGATCAACATGCAGGGACCGCCAAGCACGATGAGGTGGTCGCCGGGGTTGATGGCGCCCTTCTTGATGTGACCTTCCTGGATGTTGCCGAGTCCGCCGGCGAGCATGATGGGTTTGTGATAACCGCGCAGCTCGGACTCGCCGGGAGCGGCGGCGGAGGGGACCTTTTGCTCGAAGGTGCGGAAGTAGCCGTTGATGTTGGGGCGGCCGAACTCGTTGTTGAAGGCGGCGGCGCCGAGCGGGCCGTCGATCATGATGTCGAGGGCGGAGACGATGCGGCCGGGTTTGCCGTGGTCTTTTTCCCAGGGCTGGACGGCACCGGGTAGTTTTAAGTTGGATACGGTGAAGCCGCAGAGGCCGGCCTTGGGCTTGGAGCCGCGGCCGGTGGCGCCCTCGTCGCGGATCTCGCCGCCGGAGCCGGTGGCGGCGCCGGCCCACGGAGAGATGGCGGTGGGGTGGTTGTGGGTCTCGACCTTGCAGAGGATGTGGACGGGTTCCTCGTGGGCGTCGTATTCACCGGTGGTGGGGTTGACGTAGAAGCGGCCACCCACGGAGCCGGCGAGCACGGCGGCGTTGTCGCTGTAGGCGGAGAGGATGCCTTCGCTGTGCAGGTTGTAGGTGTTCTTGATCATCTGGAACAGCGACTTGTCCTGCGGTTGTCCGTCGATGTCCCAGGTGGCGTTGAAGATCTTGTGGCGGCAATGCTCGGAGTTGGCCTGCGCGAACATCATGAGTTCAATGTCGTTGGGGTCGCGGCCGAGCGTGTTGAAGGCTTTGACGAGGTAGTCGATCTCGTCGTCGGCGAGGGCGAGGCCGAGCGTGGTGTTGGCGGCTTCGAGGGCGGCGCGGCCCTCGGCGAGCACCGGCACGCTGCTCATGGGGCGGGGTTGTTCGTGGCTGAAGAGGGCGGCGCAGGCGTCGAGGTCGGTGAAGACGACCTGGGTCATGCGGTCGTGGAGTTTGGCAGCGACGGCGGCGAGCTGGGCCTCGGTGAGCGGGGCGTTGGCGGCGAGGGTGAAGGCGGTGACGCGTTCGACACGCTTGAGGTTGGCCAGACCGCAGATGTGGGCGATGTCGGTGGCCTTGGAGGACCAGGGGGAAATGGTGCCGGGGCGGGGCGCGACGATCAGCGTCCGGCCGTCGATGGAGGCGGTCGCGCGGCGGGGGCCGTAGGTCAGAAGTTTTTCGAGGACGTTGTGTTCGTCGGCGGTCAGATCCGCGGTCAATTCGGCGACATGCACGAACTCGGCGGTGAGGGAGCTGACGGGAATGCCGTCGGCGGTCAGGTCGGCGAGCAGCTTGTTGAGGCGAAATTCGGAGAGGGCGGAGGAGCCGCGGAGGATCAACATGGTCGAAAAATGAAAGCCCGATTGAGGCATGGTCCGGGGGCGTTTGGCGATAGGGAAAACAGCGGTTTTTCGCGCGGTCGCAGGGGCGGGCTTGCCGGACGGCCCGAGAGGGGTAGGGTGGCGAACCGCATGACTACCCTCGACTTTCGCAATACCAACGCCCTGTGGGGCTCCGTGCTGGTGGAGACGTTGGTGCGCAGTGGGGTCGGGCAGGCGGTGATTTCGCCGGGATCGCGGTCGACGCCGCTGACCATGGCGCTGGCCGAAAACCCGCGGATCGAGGCGATTCCGGTGCTCGACGAGCGCTCGGCGGCGTTTTTTGCGCTGGGCCTGGCACGCCAGTCGGGCAAGCCCGCCGTGCTCGTCTGCACCAGTGGCAGCGCGGGGGCCAACTACCTGCCGGCGGTCGTCGAAGCGCATGAAAGCGGCACTCCGATGATCGTGATCACGGCGGACCGACCGCCGGAGATGCGCGAGTGCGCGTCGGGACAGACCATTGATCAACAGAAGTTGTTCGGAGGATTCGCCGACTGGTATCACGAACTGGCGGTGCCGGCGGCGGAAATGGGGTTGCTGGGTTATCTGCGTCAGACGATCGCCCATGCCGTCGGGCAGGCGTTGGCGGGAGGAGTGGTGCATTTGAACGCGCCATTTCGCGATCCGTTGCCGCCGGTCGAGGATGGCACGTCCAAGGGGCTGGTCGGGCAAATCGACGAAGGCTTTTTCGCGCACTTGGGCGATGCCGCCACGGTCGAGTCCGGCCAGGTTGTGGTGCCCTGCGAATCGGCGCGTGGCGTGATCGTGGTCGGCCCGACCGGTTGGCATGATCCCGTGGCGACGGCCGCCACGATCAGCCGACTCGCCAAGGCAACCGGCTGGCCGGTGCTGGCGGACAGTCTTTCGCCGCTTCGGGAGTTCGCGATCAATGGTGAATCGGTCGTGACCGCTTACGACGCCATTCTGCGCAACGAACAAGTGGCCGCGGCGCTGGCTCCGGAACAAGTGCTGTGCCTGGGCGGTTGGCCGATCAGCAAGGTGCTGCGCGGGTGGCTCGAAAAACATCAGCCGAGCATCACGCTGGTCTCACCACGCGGAGTGAACCTCGACGCCCTGCACGGACGGACGCGCCTGGTGGTCGCGCCTCTGGCCGCGGTTAACGCGATCTCGGGCGTTGCCGGCGGTGCTTATCGCGAAGCGTGGTCACGAGCCGAGCGGGCGGCGCGCATGACCTTGGCCGAGGCGCTCGACCGCGCGGCCAGCGGTGCGTTCGAGGGCAGGGCGGTGTGGACGCTCGCGCAGGCGTTGCCGGCAGGCTCGGCGCTGTGCGTGGCCAACAGCATGCCGGTGCGTGACCTCGAGTATTTCTGGCCGTTGACTGGCGGAGGACGACGCATCCATTTCAGTCGCGGAGCCAATGGCATCGACGGCACGCTGTCGACTGCACTCGGGGTGGCCCACGGCGGGCGTCCGACGGTGCTGCTGACGGGGGATCTGGCGTTGTTGCACGATACGAACGGCTTTCTCGCACGCCCCGAGCTGCGCGGCTCGTTGACCATCGTGCTGATCAATAACGCCGGTGGCGGCATTTTTGGGCATCTGCCGGTGTCGACGTTCAGCGGACCGTTCGAGCGTTTTTGGGCGACGCCACAGGCGGTTGATTTTGGCAAGCTCTGCTCGGCCTACGGCGTTGAGCACGTCGCGGTGCGCGATTGGGAACACTTGCGCGAACTCACGACGACTTTGCCGGAGTCCGGCCTGCGCGTGTTGGAGGTGCGCACCGAACGCAAGGCCGACGTGGTTACGCGCCGCGCGTTGTTTGCCGCCGCGGCGAAAGCGTCCGGCGCAGCGTGCGCTCAATCGTAAATCGGAACCAGGTAGGTCTCGTTAAAATCGAGCCCGGGCACGGCGAGTTTTATTTCGACTTCCCAGAACCGCGTCTTCTCCGGGTCGCTCAGGCAGGTGCCCGGTTGGTCGGGAGGCACGTTGAAACTCAGTTCGATATCGTCGGTCGGCCGGAGCATGGTGCCGGGCTCCACTGCACGCACGCACTCCCAGAGGGATTCGTGGCGCAATTTGATCGTGCGGTGTTTTCCGGTGCCGACGGTCTCCGTCCACTCTCTGACGCAGCGCAACGCGACCTGCCCCGACTCGATCACCAGCAAGTTGGATGGAGCCAGCCAGCGGAGGTTGACCGTATTGCCCAAAGGCAGCGGGAACCGGTCGTAGCCCACCGCGGATGATCCGTATTTCCAGCCCCGCAGCAGCTCGCGGACAAACAAGAACCAACACCACACCGCGGCCAAAATAAACAGCGATGATCCCACCTTCACAACCACCGGGATACCACGTTCGAAAAACACGATGTGCACCACCACCGTCATGAACGCCGTCATGAACAGGGCGGCAAACCCGGCGCGTTTGGCCGCGGCCCAGCGATCAGTCCGCCATTCGCGAGTGTTCCAGGCGTGATCACGCAGTGCCGGGCTGTGCGCGTTTGCCCCCAGATTTTGCAGCCGTCTCCGCTCCGCCAACCATGCCTTGAACGACCAAAAACAGAACAACAGGCCGGGGAGCAAAAACACGATTCCCACCAGCGTAAAAACCCAGAACGGCACGTGCAATTTGCGCGGATCGATTTCGATGACTTTGAGGCCGGCCAGGGTAATCCACGCGCCGGCGGCCACAAACACGCCTCCAAACACGAAGCCACCGCCGACGCCCATGCCGCTGCCACCGCCGCCTCCGCGCCTGACCTGGCGGTCCGGCAGACGTTGGCGTTGGGCGTTGATTTTCTCGGGACCGAACGGGCTCATGGTGATCTTCGCCAAAAAAGAAGAGACCTGACCGTGCTCGAAGCGAGTCCGCAATTATTGCCGCGCAAAGGCTTGGGCAAAACCCTTGCGCTCGTCGTCCGGTCGCCTTCACTGACCGATTTCCCCATGGCATACGACTGGTTGAAAGGTGTGGACGATGAATACGACATCATCGTCATCGGTAGCGGTCTCGGTGGTCTCACCGGGGCCAACGTGCTGGCCAAGGCCGGCCACAAGGTCCTGCTGCTCGAACACCACTACCAATTCGGCGGCCTCGCCACCTGGTTCACCCGCAAGGGCGGCCACATCTTCGACATCTCGCTGCACGGCTTCCCCAGCGGCATGATCAAGAGCTGCCGCCGCTACTGGACCAAGGAAATCGCCGACTCGATCCACCAGCTCAAAAACGTCCGCTTCATCAACCCCCAGATGGACGTCTGGACCACCTTCACCCGCGAGGACTATACCCGCGTGTTGGTCGAGCAGTTCAAGCTCCCGATGGAAAAGGTCGAGGCCTTCTACGACTACCTGCGGTCGATGAACTACTACGACCAAAACCCCGAGACCACCGGCGAGATGTTCAACCGCTTCTTCCCCGGCCGTCCCGACGTGCACCGCCTGCTGATGGAGCCGATCTCCTACGCCAACGGTTCCACTTTTGATGATCCCGCGATCACCTTCGGCATCGTGTTCTCCAACTTCATGGGCGCCGGCGTCTTCACCTTCCAGGGCGGCTCCGACCTGCTCATCGAGAAGATGGTCGACGAACTCAAAAAGAACGGCGTCGAGCTGCGCAAAAAGGTCCTCGTCGAGCGTCTCCTCGTCGAGGAACGCGACGGCCAAAAAGTCGCCTGCGGCATCGTCGCCAAGAGCGGCCGCGTCATCCGGGCCAAGGCCGTGCTCTCCAACGCCAACATCAAGAACACCATCTTCCGCCTCGCCGGCGAAGAGAACTTCCCGGCCGACTTCGTCGAGCAGGCCAAGGCCGTGCGCATCAACACCAGCTCCTGCCAAGTCTACCTCGGCATCCGCAAGGGCGAGTCGATCCCCAACATCGGCGACCTCGTCTTCACCTCCGAGGCCCCGGAGTATTCGCCCGAGGAACTCACCTCGCTGCACACCACCAGCCGCACGTTCTCGGTCTATTATCCCGAGACCCGCCCCGGCACCGACCGCTACACCGTGGTCGCCTCGCTCAACGGCCGCTACCCCGACTGGAACGCACTCTCCGAAGAGGACTACGAAAAGCACAAGCAGCGTCTCATCGACGAGGCCGTCGTCTCCCTCGAAAAATACATCCCCGACGTGCGCGCCAAGATCGACTGGATGGAGGCCGCCACGCCGCGCACCATCGAGCGCTACACCACGCACATGAACGGCACCTCCTTCGGCACCAAGTTCGAGGGCCTGCCGGTCTCGATGAACCTCTCCGAAAAGCTCCCCGGCCTCTTCCACGCCGGCAGCGTGGGCATCATCATGTCCGGCTGGCTGGGCACGATCAACTACGGCGTCATCACCGCCAACAAGATCGACAAATACCTCTTCGGCCTGAAGAACGCCGCCGCCGCCAAGGCCTGAGCCTCGAAACGGCAGTCGGGCGGCTGCCTGTCGGCATTCGCGGCCACATCCCGGCGCCGCCATTCTCCGTTTGACACTTTTGTCCGCGGCGCGGGTCATTTCCGGCAACGTGTCCACCGCCAATCCCTTTCTTGATCCTGCCTTCAACATCAACTGGTCGCAGCACACCGCCGACCAAATCCAGCCCGCCATCGAGGCCGCGCTGACCGAGGGGCAGGCCGCCATCGATGCCATCGCCGCGCTGCCGCTCGCCGACGTCACGTTCGAAAACACCTTCCTCGCCCTCGAGGCCGCCGGCGAGTCGCTCAACCACGCCTGGGGTCGCGTCGGCCACCTGCAATCCGTCGCCGATTCGCCCGAGCTGCGCGCCGCGCACAACGCCATGCTCCCGAAGGTCTCCGCCTTCTACGCGCGCATCCCGCTCAACCCCGCGCTCTGGGCCCGCCTCAAGGCCTTCGCCGAATCGCCCGCCGCCGCCGAGATCACGGGCGTGCACCGCCGCCTGCTCGACGAGACCGTCGCGGACTTCCAGCAGGCCGGCGCCGACCTGCCCGACGACCAACGCGCCCGGCTCGAAGCTCTCCAGGGCGAACTCGCCGAGGTCACCCAAAAGTATTCGGAAAACGTCCTCGACGCCACCAACGCCTGGCAGCTCCTCGTCGAGGACGAGTCCCGCCTGCGCGGACTGCCCGCCCACGCCGTCGCCGCCGCGCGCCGCAGTGCGACCTCCAAGGGACTCGGCTCCGACGAAAAGCCCGTCTGGCGTTTCACGCTGCACTACCCGTCGCTCGAGCCGGTCATGCTCTACGCCGAGGACGAGGAGCTCCGCCGCGAGCTCTGGACCGCGTCCGCCGCGCTGGGCTCGGCCGAGCCGCACGACAACGCCCCGCTGGTGCAACGCATCCTCAAGCTCCGCCACGAAAAGGCCGGACTGCTCGGCAAACCCGACTTCGCCGACCTCTTGCTGCAACGCCGCATGGCCCGCTCCGGCGGCGCGGCGCTCGCCTTCATCGAGGACCTGCAGGCGCGCTGCACCGAGGCCTTCGCCGCGGAGCACGCCGAACTGGAGGCCTTCAAGGCCGCACAGACCGGACAACCCGCCGGCCCGCTCAAGGCCTGGGAAGTCGGCTTCTGGTCGGAGAAGCTGCGCAAGTCGCGCTACGACTTCGACGACGAGGCCCTGCGGCCCTACCTGCCGATGAACCGCGTCATCCCCGGCCTGTTCGAACTGGCCGCGCGGGTCTTCGGCCTGCGCATCCAGGCCCACGCGGACGGTTCCGTGCCGGTGTGGCACCACGAGGTCACGTATTACGATGTCCATGACGCCGACGACCGCCATGTCGGCTCGTTCTACGCCGACTGGCATCCGCGCGAGTCCAAGCGCGGCGGCGCCTGGATGGGTTACCTCGTGACCGGCGGTCCGCGGCCCGACGGCACCCGCAAGCCCCACCTCGGCTACATCTGCGGCAACCTCACGCCGCCCTCCGAGGACAAGCCCGCGCTGCTGACCCACCGCGAGGTCGAGACCATCTTCCACGAGTTCGGCCACCTGTTGCACCACCTCTTCGGCGAGGTGCCGGTCAAGTCGCTCAACGGCGTCAACGTCGCCTGGGACTTCGTCGAGCTGCCTTCGCAGATCCTGGAGAACTGGTGCTGGGAACGCGACGGCCTCGACCTCTTCGCCCGCCACCACGAGACCGGCGAGCCGATCCCGCAGGACCTGTTCGACAAGATGACCGCCGCGCGCAATTTCCGCTCGGCCAACGCCACCATGCGCCAGGTCCAGTTCGCCAAGATGGACCTCATCCTGCACCGCCGCGCGCCCGAGTTTGTCGAGGGCGACGTGGTCGCCAAGATCCGCAACGAGATCGCCGAAACCTTCATCCCGACGACGCCCGAGGGGCGGCCGATCGTGAACCGATTCACCCACCTCTTCGCCGACCCGGTCGGCTACGGCGCCGGCTACTACTCCTACAAGTGGGCCGAGGTGCTCGAGGCCGACGCGTTCACGCGTTTCAAAAACGAGGGCATCTTCAACCGCGAGGTCGGCCGCGCCTTTGTCGACCACATCCTGAGCAAGGGCAACTCGGAGGACCCCGCGGTGCTCTTCCGCCGTTTCATGGGCCGCGACCCGGACCCCGACGCGCTGCTCATCCGCTGCGGCCTGCTGCAACCGGCCTGAGGCCGGCCGGGGCTCAGTCGGCGCGGCGGGCCCTCGCCGGTTCGGCGAGGGTGGCGACCATGGTCTCGACGCTGCGCACGTCGGGGATGCCGAGGAAACCGATGGCGGTGGTGGTCCCGCGCCCCTCGTGGTGGCGATTGACGATCTCATCAAAGATGAGATCGCCGCTGCCGTCGGCGCTTTGCACGCGGCGCAGGTCGGTCAGCTGGTCGGGGCCAAAGCTGCGGATGTTGATGCCGCCCCACAGCGTGGCCTCGAAGATGATCGCGCGTTCGGCGGTCAGCACGTAGGCGGTGCGGCGGGCCTTGCGCATCGCCAGCCAGGGCGAGGCCAACATGCCTGCGCCGATGAGCAGAAACGGCAGTCCGAACAACGGGAAAAAACCGGCGGGCGAGCTGAAGTCGGGCATCTTGAAACCGCTGGCCCCGGCGATCCAAAAGACGGAGAACGCGGTCCAGGGAATCGCGAAGAGCACAACGGGCAGGCATTGGCGGGCCATTCGCCAGGGGCGCGGCGTGCCGGTCCACAGCGGACGTTCGGCGGGACGCAGCTCGGCTTCGACCAGCGTCTGGAGTTTAAACGGCAGTGTGTTCATGGGGAAGGGCGGGGGCCTTGATGTCGACGAGGAAGGTCGTGCCGCGATTGCGCCGCTCGACCGTGATGTCGCCGCCGAGCATACGGGTGATGTCGCGCGAGATCGCCAGTCCGAGGCCGGTGCCGCCGTAGCGGCGCGCGATGGTCTCGTCGGCCTGGGCGTAGGGCGTGAACAACCGCGCGGCCTGTTCGCCGGTGAGGCCGATGCCGGTGTCGACGACGCGGAAAAACACGTGTTCGCCCTGCGCGTTCACATGCAGCTCCACGCCGCCTTTGTCGGTGAACTTGACGGCGTTGGAGAGCAGGTTGCTCAGCACCTGCCGCAGGCGCAGGCCGTCGGTGAGCACGGTGGCGGGCACGGCGTCGCCGACGGTGTGGATGAGCGTGAGCCCCTTCATCCGTGCGGGAGCCGCGAACAGTTCGCAGATGTCGCCGACAAAGGCGCGCACCGGCAGCGGGGAGAGCTCGATGCGCAGGCGACCGGACTCGATCTGCGCCTGATCGAGCAGGCCGTTGATGATTTTGAGCAGGTTTTCGGCGCACTGTTCGATGAGGCGCACCAGTTCTCTCTGCGCCTCGGTGAGGCCCTCGGTGCGCAGGAGGTCGACGACGCCGATGATGCCGTTGAGCGGCGTGCGGATCTCGTGGCTGATGAAGGCGAGGTAGCGGCTCTTGGCGGAGTTGTTGGTGTCGGCGGACTCCTTGGCCAGGCGGAGCTGGCGGTTGAGGCGGAGCAACGGGAAGAGCCAGCCGAGCAGGGCGAGCGCGAGCACCCCGAGCGTGGCAAGCGACCAGTAGACCCAGCGCAGGTCGGGCGCCTCGGAGGCGTCGTAGAGGAGTTCCCCGGGCGTCACGGGGCGGGCGAGCATGCCGAGCTCGTCGTAGGTGTTGATCATGTGCTGCCAGCGGCCCGGGTTCATGTGGCCGGTCTCGATCAGCGTGGGGTGCATGAGCTGCGCGACCTGGTCGGCCTCGAAGCGCAGGTGTTCGGCATCCTTGCGACCGGGATGGTCGCGCAGGATGAGGGCGATCATTTCCTCGGGGTGGGCGAGGGCGTGGTCCCAGCCGCGCAGGGTGGCGGCGCGAAAGGCCTTCACGCGCTCCGGGTGTTCGCGCAGCTGGCGTTCGGTGGTGAAGAGGTTGTCGCCGTAGAAATCGATGCCGCCGGCACGCGGGGTGAAGGTGAGGTAGTCGACGCCGTTCTTCTTGAGCTGGTAGGGCTCGTCGGTCTGGTAGGCGGACATGGCGGCGATGCGGCCCGAAAGCAGGTCGGCGACGTCGAAGGTGTGGTGTTCCAGGCGGAGCTTGGCCGGGTCGACGCCCTCGTTGCGGAAATAGGCGAAGAGTTCGGCGGAGCCGGGCTCGATCATCACGGGGCGGTCGTGCAGATCATGGAGGTCGTCGACGCCGGCGCCGCGCCGTGCGAGCAGGATGAGCGGGGAGTGCTGGAAAATCGTGGCCAGCACGACGACGGGCTCGCCCTGCGCGCGCAGGAGAATCAGTTCGGAAGTGCCCACGCCAAACTCGGCCTCGCCGGAGAGCACGGTGCCGGCGGGGTCGATGCCCGGGCGGGCCTCGATCAGCTCCACCTCCAGGCCGGCCTCGCGGTAATAGCCTTGTTCAATGGCGGCATAGTAGCCGGCGAATTGAAACTGATGCCGCCACTTGAGCTGCAGGCGCACGCGGTCGAGCGGAGCGTCGATCACCACGGGCTGGGCGACCGCGGCGGCGGCGAGGCCGATAAAAATCAGCGCCAGGCGCGCGGGCGAAGGG
>JBDRJH010000172.1:0-11664 GCA_043815125.1 Verrucomicrobiota bacterium | reverse complement strand
CTCACCGCCCTCGGCCACACCGTGGTCAAGATCACCGAAGGCCGTCCGGTCGTGCTCGCCGACGTCGCCACCCTCGCCTGGGGCATCGAGCCGATGCGCGGCGACGCCTCCGTCAGCGTCGTGCCCGAAAAGGAACCCACCCGAGGCGTCATCATGTCGATCACCAAGGCCCCCGGCTTCGACACCCGCGCCATGACCGAACAGATCGAGACTGCGCTCGCCGAGCTACGGCCCGCCCTCCCTCCCGGCATCGAGATCATTCCTCTTTTCCAACAGCGCCAGTTCATCGACCACGCCATCGGTAACCTGAAGGAGGCGATCCGCGACGCCGGCATCATGGTGTCGATCATCCTGTTCCTCTTCCTACTCAATATTCGCACCACCGTCATCACGTTGACCGCCATCCCGCTGAGCTTCGCGATCACCTTGCTCACCTTCACCTGGTTCGGCCTCTCGGTGAACTCCATGACCCTCGGCGGCCTCGCCGTCGCGATGGGCATGGTGGTGGACGATGCCATCGTGGACGTGGAAAACGTGTTCCGCCGTCTGCGCGAAAACGCCGCGCGCGCCACCCCGCGCCCACGCCTGCCGGTCATCGCCGAGGCCTCCGGCGAGGTGCGAAACTCCATCCTCTACGCCACGATCCTCATCGTGTTGGTGTTTCTCCCGCTCCTCGGCCTGAGCGGGGTCGAGGGCAAGCTCTTCGCCCCCATCGCCATCGCCACCATCCTCAGCATGGCGGCCTCCTTCCTCGTCTCGCTCACCGTCATCCCGGTGCTCTGCGCCCTGTTGCTCCATCCCAAGCCGGGATCGGAACACGCCGACGGCATGTTTGTGCGCGGCCTCAAGCGCACCGTCGAGGCTACCGCCATCGCCCCCGCGCTGCGTTATCCGATTCCCGTGCTCGCCCTCGTCATGGTGGTGCTCGTCGCCGCGTTCGCGCTCTATCCGCGCATGGGCAAGGACTTCCTTCCCAAGTTCCGCGAGGAAACCGCGCTCGTCGCCGCTACCGCCGCCCCCGGCACCTCGCTGGCCGAGATGAACCGCATCGGCGACATCATCGAACGGGAACTGCTCGCCATCGAAGGCGTGTCCAAGGTCGGCCGCCGTCTCGGCCGCGCCGAGCGCGGCGACCACGTCGTGCCCGTATCCACCGCCGAGTTCGACGTGGATTTCATCCCGGACGGCAAACGCCCGCGCGCCGAGATCATCACGGAGATCAACACCCGTCTGCGTCGCATCCCCGGTGCCTTCGCCGTCGTCAGCGGCCCGCTCGCCGACCGCATCGGCCACATGCTCAGCGGCGTCTCCGCCCCCGTGGCGGTGAAAATCTTCGGCCCCGACCTCGCCGAGCTGCGCCGCGTCGGCGAGCAGGTGCAGGCCATCGCCCGCGCCATCCCCGGCTTTGAAAAAGCCCGTCTCGACGCCCAGGCGGACATTCCCCAGCTCCGCATCGAGGCGGATCGCGAACGCGCCGCCGCCTACGGCCTCACGCCCGGATCGCTCAACGACCTCTTGTCCACGCTCGTCGGCGGTCAGGAAATCGCCGAGCTGCGCGAAGGCCAGCGCACCGTGCCGCTCGTCCTGCGTTTGCCCGAAGCATGGCGCGCCTCCCCGGATCGTCTGCGCGAGCTGCCCATCGAGACGCCGCTCGGGCCACGCATCCCGCTGAGCGCCGTTGCCGACGTGCGCGATGCCCGCGGGCCGAACGTCATTTTCCGCGAAAACAGCCAACGCCGCATCACCCTCGCCATCCAGCCCACCGGCCGGGATGTCGGGGCCAGCGTCGAGCTGCTCCGCGCCGCCGTCGCCGAGAAAGTCCCCCTCCCCGAGGGCTACTTCGTGACCTACGAAGGCGAGTTCGAGGCCCAGCGCGACGCCACCCGGCGCATCGCCATCCTCGGTGCGATCATCGTGGTGGTTATCATTGTCCTCCTCCATGCCTATTTCCGCAGCCTCGGTCTCGCGCTCCAGGTCATGCTCAGCATCCCGCTGGCCTTGGCCGGTGCGCTGGCCTTCACCTGGTGGAAGCTCGACAACATCAGCATCGCCACCCTCGTCGGCTTCATCGCGGTGGGCGGCGTGGCCGCGCGCAACAACATCATGCTGCTCTCGCACTACCTGCACCTCATGCAGCACGAGGGCGAAAAATTCACCCGCGAGATGGTGGTGCGCGGCACGCTCGAACGCGTCGTCCCCGTGCTCATGACCGCTCTCGCCGCCGGCATCGCGCTCATCCCGCTCGTGCTCGCGGCCGATGAACCGGGCAAGGAGATCCTGCACCCGGTCGCCGTCGCCATCGTCGGAGGCCTCGCCTCCTGCACCCTCCTGACCTTCGTCGTCACGCCCGCCGTGTTCTTCGCCTTCGGCCGCCGCTCCGCCGAGCGCTCGCTCGCCGTGCATGGCGAGACCTTCGAGTGAGCCTCATCCCTTTGTCCGTAACCCTACCACAAAAACAACCACCACAAAAACCAAAGTCATTCCCATCATGAAACCATCCATCCTCCCCCGCATCCTCGCCCTCGTCCTCGCCTGTGCCGCGCCCGCGTTTGCCGCCGACGGCCACGACCACGCCGGGCACTCCCACGCCGCGAAAATCACCGGCCCCAACAAGGGTCGCGTCCTGACCGAACTGGAGCCCCACGCCGAGTTTTTCGTCACCGCCGAGCGCAAGGTGCGGCTCACCTTCGTCGATGATGCGGGCAAACCCGTCGCCATCCCCGCCGGCTTCACCGCCACGCTGGTCACGGGCGACCGAGCCAAGCCGACCACCCTCCAATTCGCCGCCGAAGGCGAAGGCGCGGGCGCGACCCTGCTAAGCACCGCCGCCCTCCCCGAAGGCCAGAACCTCCCCGGCATCCTTCGCGCCACGCCAGAGGCCGGTGCGAAAGCCGTGACGATCCGCTTCCAAATCAACCTCGCCAACTGCGGTGAGTGCTCCCGCCCCGAATACGCCTGCACCTGCGCGCACTAAGCGGATAGCCCATCCGGAAGCCAGCATGAGCAATCATGCTGGCTTCCTTTTTTGAAGACACCCCCGCCGCACACCGCGTGTTCAAACTAGCCACGCGTTGACACAAACACCAATTGACGCACGTTCGCTATCCGTGAGCAGATTTCTGCACTCATTCGTGGTGTTTGTGCTACTGGCGCTTTGGCTGCCAGCGACCCAGCATTGCGGGCTGGAAGCAGCCGGATTTATCACCTCCGATTCTTCGGATAATCCCGTTGCCTGCTGTGAGCCTACCGCAACTTTTTGTGCCTACGATAACTGCCATGTTATTGAGCAGTTCACGCCCAAAACCTCCAACGATTCGTTGCAGGTTCCTGCGCCCGATTTTATCGCCTGTGCCTGTTTTCTTTGCGTCCAGATCCTTGATCGCGAGTTAAGCGCAGGGTCGATTGTTTCGGTAGTCGCCACCGACCAGCCCATAGGCTGGGTGCCTACTTGGCATTTTGCTCGCCGCGCCGCGCCGCTGTCCCGCGCGCCGACTGTGTTGGTTTGATCGGTTCCTGCGCGGACTGATCGCCCTTGTTCGTTTCCCGTCTGAGCACCTGCGCGTGCCCGCACCGGGACTCCCACCGTTCACCCCAGTCTCATTCCATCCGTTTCATTTTTCATGCATCCTTTGTCTTCTCTCCGTCATTTCATCCGCCCCCCGGCAGGCATGCTTTTCATCGTCGGAGCCACCGTGCTTTCGGCCCAAACCACGTCACCAACGGAACCCGCGCCGGCCATTTCGCTGCCGGCCTTGGTTGGTGAAATCACCGCCAAGAACCCTGAACGACAGTTTTACCAAGACGAGATCGCCGCCGCCAAAGCAGGGCAGCGCTACTCCGCCACGTGGGCAGACCCGGAACTGTCTTTCGACCTCGGTCGTAAACGCGTCAAAGACGCCTCCGGCAGCCTCGTCGGCGAGGGCAACGCGTGGTCGGTTTCCGTCACCCAGACCTTCGAGTGGCCGGGTCGCCTCGACCTGCGCAAGGCCATCGCCAACCACGATGTCGAGTTGGCCGAACTCGGACTCGCTCGGTTTGAAAACGCCCTCACCGCCCGCGCCCGCTCGCTCGCCTATGGCCTGCACGCGAGCAACGCCAAGGCCGCAGCCATGCGCGAAGTCGCCGAACGCTTCACCGCGCTCAAGGAAACCTTCCTCGCCCGTGAGCCCGCCGGCATTACGCCCTTGCTGGAGACTCGCGTGATCGAGGCGGCCGAGCTGTCCTTGCAACGCCGCGCCACCGAGGCGGAACTTGCCGTCCAAGAAGCCCTGATCGAGCTGAACCAGTTGCGCGGAGCCGCACCTGACGCCGCGCTAAAAGTGGCCGCGCCCGCGTTTACCTTTAACGACGTGCCGGACAACGCCGCCCTGGCCGCCGCCGCCCGCGAGAACAACTTCGAGTTCCGCCTACGGCGCGTGGAACTGGAACAGCAAGGCTACGCGGTGCGTCTCGCGCGCAATGATCGTTACCCCGCCATCAGCGTCAGTCCGTTTGTTTCCCAGGAAAAAGCCGGTGACCGCGAAACCACCGTCGGGGTCGGCTTTAGCCTGCCTATTCCCATCACCGGCAGCACACGTGGCGCGGTGGACGTGGCCGAGGCCCGTCGCCGCCAGGCCGAAACCGCCGTCTTCATGGCCCAGCGCGAACTGGATCGCGAAATCCTGACCGCCGCGCTCGCCTTCAAAACCAAACTTGCCGAGTCCCGCCGATGGTCGCCCGATGCGGCGAACAAGTTCCGCGAAGCCGCCGAACTCGCCGACCGCCATTACCGCCTCGGCGCGGTGCCCATCGCCACCTACGTCGAGTTGCAGAACAGCTATCTCGATGCCCTTGAGGCCTTGCTCGACACCCAGAGCGAAGCCCTCGCCGCCGGTCTGAAGCTCCAACAGCTCACCGGCCTCGACATCAACCCCGTCCAGATTTCCCAACCATGAAAACTCTACTTACCGTCGTCCTTCTTTCCACGCTCACCTTCGCCCTTAGCGGTTGCGGAGACTCTCAAGCCGCCTCCAAGCCGCACGTCGAGCCCACGCCCGCCTCGACTTACAAAGCCGGCCACGGCGTGCAGCTCACCGAGACCGGTCGCAAATTCGTCGGCGTGCAAACCGGCGAAGTCGGTTCGCACGCTTTCGCGGGCGCAGCCGAGGTGCCGGCGATTCCGGCCGACGCGCTTTTGCGCACCGTCAAAGGCGATTTCGTCTATGTCGCGAACGGCGATTGGTTCCTGCGCACGCCCGTGACGGTCGGTGGCGCCGATGCCACCCACGTCGAAATCAAAGACGGTCTCTATGAGGGTGACACCATCGTCGTCAAAGGCGTGCGCGGTCTCTCTCTCGCTGAAATTCAGGCTCTAAATGGAGGCGTCGGCTGCGCCGACGGACACTGATGCTTGAATGGCTCATTGATTTCTCTCTTCGCAAACGCGGGCTGATTGTTTGCAGCGCTCTCATTTTATTGGGCGTAGGCCTGTGGTCCGCCACGCGGCTCGGCGTCGATGCCGTGCCGGACATCACGAACCCGCAGATCCAGATCAACACGGAGGTGGCGGCGCTCGCCCCCGAGGAGATCGAGACACTGGTGACGGTGCCCGTCGAAATGGAGATGGCCGGCCTGCCCGACATGACCGAACTCCGATCCCTGTCGAAATTCGGCCTCTCGCAAATCACGATGACGTTCAAGGACGACGTGGACATTTATCGTCTCCGACAACTCGTCACCGAGCGATTGAACCGCGCCCGTGATCGGCTACCGCCCGACGTCACACCCGCGCTGGCCCCGATCAGCACCGGCCTCGGTGAGATCGTTTACTACACGCTGCGCTATAAGCCCGGCGCTCCGGGCGCTCCCGCCGACCGTGCGGAACAACTCCGCCAGCTTCGCCTGCTTCACGACTACACGCTCAAGCCGCTCCTGCGCTCCACACCGGGATTGGCCGAGGTGAATGCCATCGGCGGTTACGAAAAGCAAATCGTCATCGCACCCGATCCGGCCAAGCTCGCGCAGGCCGGCGTGAGCTTTGAGCAACTTGTCGAGGTCGTGCGCAACAGCACGGACAACGCCGGCGGCGGCGTCCTCGAAATGGGCGGCGAAGCCGTCGTGGTGCGCGCCGATACGCGCGCGAAAACAGCGGAAGATTTGGGCGGGCTGCCGGTCAAGTTCGCCGGCGCGGCCCGCCCGCTGCTCATTCGGGATCTGGCGGAGGTCACCATCGGCTCTGCGGTGCGCACCGGCGCATCGACCGAAGACGGCGAGGAGACCGTCACCGGAGCGGCGATCATGCTGGCGGGCGAAAACGCCCGACTGGTCGCCCAAGCGGTCGTCGAGAAACTGAAGCACATCCAGGAAAAGCTCCCGCAAGGCATCGAGATTCGAGTCGTCTATGATCGCTCCGATCTGGTCAACGCGACGATCCATACGGTGGAAAAAAACCTTTTCGAGGGCGCGGTGCTCGTGGCCGTCATCCTCTTCGGCTTCCTCGGCAACTGGCGCGCGGCCTTGATCGTGTCGCTGGCGATTCCGCTTTCGTTTCTCTTCATGCTCACCGGCATGGTGGAGGCGAAAATCACCGCCAACTTGATGAGCCTCGGCGCGATCGACTTCGGTCTCATCGTGGACGGAGCGATTGTGATGGTGGAAAACATTCTCCGCCACATCGCGGAGAAACAGCACTCGCTCGGGCGAAAGCTCACGCCTGCCGAGCGGCTGGCCGAAGTGCGCCTGTCCGCACGAGAAGTGGCGCGGCCCATGTTCTTTGGCGTGCTCATCATCACGCTGGTTTACGTGCCCATCCTGGCACTCACCGGCATCGAAGGTAAGATGTTCCGGCCAATGGCGGTCGCGGTGATGTTCGCGCTCGTGGGCGCGCTCGTGCTCGCACTCACGCTCATGCCCGCCCTCTGCTCGTGGTTTCTCCGGGGTAACATCAGTGAAAAAGACAACTGGGTCGTGCGCGGCGCAAAGGCGCTCTACACCCCCTTGCTCGCGTGGGCGCTGCGTATGCGGTGGGTGGTCGTTGCCGCCGCCCTCGCGCTCTTTGCCGTCTCAGGCTGGATCTTCACCAAACTCGGTGCCGAGTTCATTCCGCAGCTCGATGAAGGCTCGATGTCCATCCAGATGATCCGGGGCAACAGCGTCGCCCTCGGCGATTCGGTGGAGCTACAGCGAGCGTCCGAAAAGCTCCTCATGGAGAAGTTTCCCGAGGTCAGCCATATCTTCTCCCGCATCGGCACGGCGGAGATCGCGACCGATCCGATGGGGCCGAACGTTTCCGACACCTACCTCTTCTTTACGCCCTTGGATAAATGGCGCGAGGTGGACGGACGCAAAATCACCAAGCCCGAGCTGATCGAGCTCATGCGCCAGGAACTCGTGGCCGCCGCACCGGGCCAGACGTATCTTTTCACCCAGCCGATCCAGATGCGGTTCAATGAAATCATGGCCGGCGCACGCGCCGACTTGTCGCTGAAAATCTACGGCGATGATTACGCCGAGTTGGAGCGCCTCGCGACCGAAGCCCGCGATTTGCTGCGCGGCGTGCCCGGCGGAGGCGACGTGGAGTTCGAGGCGCTGGGCCGCGTGCCGATGCTCGAAATCACCCCGAAGCGCGAAGCCCTGCAACGGCTGAATCTGCACGCCGACGAAATCAACGCCGTGGTCGGCACCGCCCTCGGCGGCGAAGAAGCCGGCGCGTTGATCGACGGCAGCAAACGCTACGATGTCGTGGTGCGTCTGCCGGAGGCGGAACGTTTGAACCTCGCGGGACTCAGGCAACTGCCGGTGATCGGCGGCGAAGGCGCGCACGTGCCGCTGGAGCGCGTCGCCGACATCGCCGTCGCCGACCGGGTCGGCACGATCAACCGCGAGGACACGCAACGCCGGGTCGCCATCCTCATCAACGTTCGCGGACGCGATACCGAAAGCTTCGTGTTGGAGGCGCAGGCGAAGTTAAACGAGCGGGTAAAGTTTCCGCCGGGCTACTTCTTCGAGTTCGGCGGGCAATTCGAGAACCTCCAGGCCGCGCGCGCGCGCCTCATGATCGTCGTCCCCGCCGCGCTCCTGCTGATCTTCGGCCTCATCTACGCGAGCTTCGGCAGCGCCCGCCAGGCGACGCTGATCTTCCTCTGCGTGCCGCTGGCCGCCACCGGCGGTGTCGTCGCGCTTTGGTTGCGGGGCATGCCCTTCACCATTTCCGCAGCAGTAGGCTTCATCGCGCTGTCCGGCATCGCCGTGCTCAACGGCATCATGCTGATCAGCTTCATCAACCAGCTCCGCGCTGAGGGTAGCGATGTGCGCAAGGCGGTAATCGAAGGAACCCTGACGCGACTTCGTCCGAAACTGATGACCGCGCTGGTGGCGTCCCTCGGCTTCGTGCCGATGGCGTTATCCACCGGGGCCGGGGCCGAGGTGCAGCGCCCGCTGGCGACCGTCGTTATCGGCGGCGTCATCACCTCGACTTTTCTCACGCTCATCCTCCTCCCCGTGCTTTACGACTGGATGGAGCGTCGGAACGAGAAACTTTCCGTTAGTTCAACCCACTAAATCCAAAACCTATGAAACTGAAATACATCACATTCGCGATGGCCGCTCTCTGTGCCACCGCTTCCCTCCACGCCGAAAAAATCGTCGCCGGCCCCAAAGGCGGACGACTTCTTGAAACCGAGCCCCTCAAAGCCGAGTTCTTCGTGACTGCGGAACGCAAGGTCGAGGTCACGTTCTACGACGCGGCGCTCAAACCGATAGACCCCGGCGCGCAAACCGTCACCGTGACGGCCGAACCTGCCAGCGGGAAAACCAAGCTTGAGCTGGAAAAAACCGCCACCGGGTTTGTCTCCAAAACCGCTTTGCCGGCCGGCGAGCCGTATCGGGTCGTGGTGCAAGCCCGCGCCAGCGCCGACGCCAAGCCCAAGAACTTCCGCGTCGATCTGAACCTCGCCACCTGCGGCGAGTGCCAGAAGGCGGAATACGCCTGCGTCTGCGATTCGCACTGAGCGGATACCATATACGAAAGCCGCCATGACCAACCACCGCGAACACACGCTCCTCCTCGTAGGCGCTTTGTGGCACCAACGCCGTTCGCAGTGGTTGCAACCAGGGCGGCTTTCATTTTTCCGAGGAGGCGACTCCGCCGCACAACGCGTTCTCAAACCGAGCCGTGGGTTGACAAAAACACCGGCTGAAGTGTTTCTAATTCTGTGAGTCGGTTCCTCTACTCTTTCGTGGCCTTCGTGCTGCTGGCTCTCTGGATGCCAGCGACTCAGCACTGTGGACTGGAAACGGCCGGGTTGATTGCCGCACACGGTGAGCACAGCGGCAACACGGCCTGTTGCGAGACCTCAAGCCCGTGCTCTCACGACGGCTGTGAAATCGTTGAAAAGGTCGCCTTCAAGCCCACCTTGGATTTATTGCAAGTCTCGGCTCCCGACTTGGTCGCCTGCACTTGTTTTCTCTGTTTTCAGCTCGTTTATCGCGATCTGAGCGCCGAGCCGGTTACGCCGGTCGTCGTATTCGAAGAATCGCAGGCATGGGTGCCGGTCTGGCACTTCGCCCGCCGCGCCGCGCCGCTTTCTCGCGCGCCGTCCATTCTGGTTTGATCAGTCCCTGCGCGGACTGATCGCTCCTCGTTAGCTTCCCTGCGGAGCACCTGCGCGTGCTCGCACCGGAATTCCCACCCTTTCGTCCCAGTCTCATTGTGTCCGTTTCATTTTTTCATGCATCCTATGTCCTCTTTTAGTCATTTCATCCGACCCACGGTCGGCATGCTTTTCCTCGCCGGAGTCTCCGTGCTTACGGCCCAAACCACCTCACAGGAGGAATCTTCGCCGGAGGCCACTCCCGTCGTTTCGCTCTCCGCTCTCGTCGGTGAAATCACCGCGAAGAATCCCGAGCGCCAGTTTTACCAAGAGGAGATCACCGCCGCCAAAGCGGGCGTGCGCCTCTCTTCCCGTCTCAACGACCCCGAACTATCGTTCGATGTCGGCCGTAAAAGCCTTAAAGACTCCACCGGCGCGCGCATCGACGACGGCGCAGTCTGGTCGGTATCGGTCACTCAAACTTTTGAGTGGCCCGGTCGTCTTTCGCTTCGCAAGGCCATCGCCAACCGACAGGTCGAACTCGCCGAGCTGGGTGTCGCTCGTTTTGAAAACGCGCTGAGCGCCCGCGCCCGCAGCCTCGCGTTCGGGCTTTATGCGGCAAACGCCAAAGCCGGCGCGATCCGCGAAGTCTCCGACCGGTTCGCCGCTCTCAAGGAAACCTTCCTCGCCCGCGATCCGGCGGGCGTCACCCCGCTCCTGGAGACACGGGTGATCGAAGCCAGCGAACTCACCCTCCAACGTCGTGCCACCGAGGCCGAACTCGCCGTGCAGAGCGCGCTCATCGAATTGAATCAACTCCGTGGCGCGGCACCCGATGCGCCGCTTCGCGTCGCGGCCCCGGCGCTTGCGTTCAACACCTCGCCCGACACGACCGCGCTCCTCGCCGCCGCACGCGAGAACAACTTCGACTACAAGATGCGCCGCGTGGAGTTGGAGCAACAGGGCTACGCGGTGAGCCTTGCCCGTAACGAGCGTTATCCCGGCATCAGCGTCAGTCCCTTCCTCTCGAAGGATAATGTCGGTGATCGCGAAACCATCATTGGCATCGGCCTGAGCGTGCCCTTGCCCATTTCCGGCCGCACCGGCGCCACGGTGGATGTCGCCAATGCCCGGCGTCGGCAGGCCGAAACCGCCGTGCTCATCGCGCTGCGTGAACTCGACCGCGAAGTCATGACCGCCGCCCAGGCGTTCGCCATCAAGCGCGCCGAGTCCGCCCGGTGGACGCCGGACGCCGCCGTTAAGTTCCGCGAAGCCGCCGAACTCGCCGACCGCCACTACCGCCTCGGCGCGGTGCCCATCGCGACCTACGTCGAGTTGCAGAGCAGCTATCTCGACGCCGTCGAAGCCCTGCTCGACACCCAGAGCGAAGCTCTCGCCGCCGGCCTGAAGCTCCAGCAGCTCACCGGCCTCGACATCAACCCCGTCGAAATCACGCCATGAGCTATTCCCGACTCACTCTCATCATCGGTTCGCTCGCGCTCGCTTCGCTCGTCGCAGGGTGTGGTAAAAAAGAAACCGCCCACGACGAGACCGGTCACAGCGAGCACGGCGAAGAAAGCGAAAGCGCCGTCGCAGGCACCACCTTTAAGGAAGGTAGCGGCCTGCAATTTGCCCCCGAAGTCATCGCCGCTCTCGGCGTGCGCACGGTCGAGGCCGAAGAGCGCTCGCTGGCCCGGAATATCAGTTTGATCGCGCAGGTGTTTGCCACCGGGAAAACACCCCGCGCGCTCTCCTTGGTTTCCACGGCGCAGGCCGAAGGGCTGGAGCCCGGTTTGAAGGCCGCAATCCGGCCGCAAGCGGGCGCACCGGCTCTCGCCGCAAGCGCCGAACTCATCGCGATTTCGCGCACGGCGGAGAAGGCCGCGGGACAGGTCGAATTGATCTTCGCCCTGCCTGCCGATCTGCCTGCCTCTAATCTGGGCGACACGCTCACGTTGAGCCTCACGCTCGCCGCCGATTCGGCGGCGCTCACCGTCCCGCGCTCCGCGCTGCTCGATGCCGCCACCGGCACCTTCGTTTACGTCGTCAACGGCACGTCCTACCTGCGCACGCCCGTCAAAATCGGCGCGTCCAC
>JBDRJH010000171.1:0-16395 GCA_043815125.1 Verrucomicrobiota bacterium | reverse complement strand
GTTGAAGGGGCTGCCCGACAGCGACCGCACCGAAGCGTTGGTGCAACTCATGATCGCCGAGGCCATGAAGACCTCCGAGATCGAGGGCCAATACCTGAGCCGGCCCGATGTCATGTCATCCATCCGCCACCGGTTGGGCTTGGACGACGCACCGCAACCCTCGCCTGATCCGGCCTCGGCCGGTGCCGCCGAACTCATGGTCGCCGTGCGCGAGACGTGGGACCGCCCCCTCGACGAGTCCACTCTGTTTGCATGGCATCGAACCCTACTGCGGGCCGATTCCCGTGTGTCGAAAGGCGCCTGGCGCACCCATGCGGAGCCGATGCAGGTCATCTCGGGTGCCATCGGCAAGGCACGTCTCCACTTTGGAGCGCCACCCTCGGCCCAGGTTCCGGCGGAGATGTCCCGCTTCATCGCATGGTTCAACGGCTCTCTCAACAGCATCCCGGCCGCGCCGGTGCGCGCCGCCGTCGCGCATCTATATTTCGAGTCGATTCATCCCTTTGAGGATGGAAATGGTCGCATTGGCCGCGCCTTGGCCGAGAAGGCTTTGTCCCAGGGTCTTGGTCGCCCCGCCACCCTCAGCCTTTCGCGCACGATCGAAGCCAATCGCAAGGCCTACTACGACGCCATCGAAACCGCCCAGCGCTCCAACGAGATCACGCCCTGGTTGCGCTACTTCGTATCAACCGTGCTCACCGCCCAACGTGACGCCGAAACCCTCGTGCTGTTTGTGCTCAATCAGGCACGCTTCTTTGATCGTCACCGGGACAACCTCAATGAGCGCCAATTGCGCACCGTGAGGCGCATGCTGGCAGCCGGACCGCAGGGCTTCGAGGGCGGTATGAACGCTCGGAAATACGTTTCGATCAACCACGTGTCCAAGGCCACCGCGACACGCGACCTGCAAGCGATGGTCGAGCTCGGAGCGTTGCGCCCCGTCGGCGCGGGCCGTAGCGCCCGCTACGAACTCAACGTGTAACGATGCCATCTGCGACACCTGCATCCTTCCCGCCCCGCCTCCATGTGCTGTTCGCGCGCAATGCGAACTACGCCATCGTGCTTCGGCGCGGGCCGAGCAAGACCACCTGCACCATCGGTTGGGATCGTCGCAAGGACACGTTCACCGTCGGGCAGTGGGTGCGCGCCCGCATCTACGAACGGCGCTCCGACCTCTCGCCCGACGGCAAGCACCTGATCTATTTTGCGATGAACGGCCGCTGGACCTCCAAGACCGGCGGCTCGTGGACCGCGGTGTCACGGGCTCCCTATTTGAAAGCCATCACGCTGCTCGGCAAAGGCGACTGCTGGCACGGTGGCGGGCTGTTTCGCGATGACCGACGCTACTGGCTCAACGATGGCCACGGACACAAGCCGTTGGTCGTATCCACCCGCATCATCCGAGACGAAACCTGGCAGCCAGCCGCCTACTACGGCGGCGAATGCCTCCACGTTTATTTCAACCGTCTCCAGCGCGACGGCTGGACTCTGCGCGCCGATCTCGCATCCGACGACGACGCGATCACCACGTTCGACAAAGCCGTCGACTGCGGTTGGACACTCCGCAAATACTGCCACGCCGGCAGCGGTCATCCGGAGGGCAAAGGAGTCTACTACGATCACCACGCCCTCGTGCGCACCAACTCGGGCGAAGTCGTGGATTTTCCCGATTGGGAGTGGGCGGACCTGGACCGCGGGCGCCTCGTCTGGACCGAAGGTGGACGCCTGCATGCCGCCTACCTCAAAACCACGGGACTCAAGGACGAACACGTGCTGCACGATTTCAACGACATGACGTTCACCGCGATCGCGGCTCCTTATTGACAGCAGCAGCGGTCAATAAGGCTCGTCGTCGGAGCCGTCGCCGGCCTCCTCCTCCAGCACGATGCGCGCGTCGTTGATCAGCACCTCGATATCGACGAGCATGGCTTCGATTTTCAGGCGGACCTCGGCGCGCCAGTTTGGTTCGGCCAGCGATTGTTCATCGGCGGCATCGAGGCCGGCGAGCGCGTCGCGCAAATAACCGCGGGCTTTCTTGAGCCGCACGAGCACGCCGCCCGCAAACAGCGCGTCCGGAGGCCAGTTTTCGTCGTCACCATCGGCGGTCGATCCGAGCGCGCCGGCGAGCTTGCCAGTGGCGATCATCACACCGTCGGCCAGCTCGCGCAGCGGATGTTCGCGCGGATCGTCGTCGCTCAGCCAGCCGTGCGTCTTAGACGCGTGATGGATCATGTCCGACAGCGCGTGACCGCGCTCGACCAACGGGTGCCACTCGTCGTTGGCATCGTCGCCGTCCGCCTTTTTCCATTTCTCCGCCTCCAGCTCGGCCATCGCTTCCTCGGCGGCGGCGTTCATCTCCTCGATCCACTCGGCCTGCGCGGCCTCCTGCTCGGGCGTGAGCGGTTCGGGCTCGGGTTCGCCGCGCTCGCGGCGCAGTCGGGCGCGCTCCTCGTCGAACACGCGCTTCCAGTCCTCCGGCTCCAGGGCTTCGCGCTCCATGCGCGCGGTGGCGCGATCCAACAGCAGGTCCATGCGCGCCTGCTCGGCGTCGGCCTTCGCCTCGGCGGCCGTGGTGGGTGCGTCGTCGTCGTCAGTGTCCGTTTCGTCATCGAACTCCTCGACGAAATCGCTCGCGTCGGCCGCCTCGAGTCCGGCGAGCAGGCGATCCATGAAGTCGGTCATCGCGCGACCGTTGGCGCGGCGTTGTTCCTCTTCTTCCGCCTCCGACATCGTCCAGGTGGTCTCGGGGTCGAGTTCGAGTTGATAGGTGGCGCTTTCGATGACCACGCGGCCGTTGGACCGGCTATGCCACTCGAGGTAGAGGCTGTTGCCCCAGTGCCAGGGGAAGGGTTTCTTCGCCTCATAGTAGTCCATGAGTTCGTCCATGGTGCACTCGGGCACCTTGACCTTGCGCGAGGCGGTGATGTCGCCGACCACGCCGTTTTGCAGCGCAGCCAGTCCGTCCAGCTCGCCCGGCCGCGGCGCGCGCGGGTCGGGATTGGTGAAGCGCAACACGTGCCCGGCGACGTCGCGCCAGGCGTTGCCTTCCAGCTCAAGCGTCACCGGTTCGTCACGCCCGGCAAACCACAGCCGCCCGGTCACGCGACCGCGCACGCGGTTGTCCACTTCGCCTCTGATCACGGTCTCGTCGATGCGCCAAGCCATGTCGTGCAAACTAGCGCCGCCCCGCCCGCAGGGGCCAGCCTTCAGTTGGCCGGACGCTCCCGCGAACCACGCCACAGCCACACCGCCAGCACCAGCCACACCGGCGTCATCACGGCCGCCTCGGTCCAACGTCCCAGCACCGCCGCCATCGGCAGCAGAAACGTCACGATCTGCCACACCAGCGCCGCCACCAGCGTGACCACGTCACGCCGATGCTCCGCCACGTCGGCCGCCTTCCACGCGCGCGGCCACCAGCCCAGCGGCCGGATCTGCCGGTAAAAGTTTTCCAACGTCTCCACCGCCACCGGCCGCGTGGCCAGCGTGCCGATCAACGCCGCCCCCAACGACACGCCCGCGATGCCGAGAAAACGCGTCACCTCGTTCCAACCCGCCGGATTAACCAACGCGAAAAACAACGCCCCCGCGAACCCGCCCGCCGTGCCGATCGCGAAACCCGCGCCATTGAACCGCGCCCAAAACCACCGCAGCGCGAACGGCACCAAGAACGCCGGGAACAGCAGCATCACGATGCCCACCCACACCCCCAGCACCGACCCGCCCAGCGCCAGCGAGATCAACAGACCCGCCACCACCAGCAGCGTCGACGCGATGTAGCCCGCCCACACCCGCTGCCGGTCCGTCGCCGCCGGACGCCACACCTCATACAAATCCTTCACCACATAGGACGCGCCCGCGTTGATAGTGCTGTCGAACGTGCTCATCGCCGCCGCCAGCATCGCCGCCAGCACCAAGCCGCGCAGCCCCGCCGGGAAAAACTCCGAGCCCAGCACCGCCGGCAACACCGCCTCGGCGTCCTCCAGCGTGCTCACGTCCAGCCCCAGCTTGATCGCGAGAATCGCAAACCCCAGCACCATCGGCCAACGCGCCGCGAACAGCACCGTCCACAACATCGCGATCTTGCGACAATCCCGCTCGCTGCCCGCCGCGTAAAAACGCTGCGCCATGTAGGCCGAACCGCCGCTGCCGCCCAATCCCTCCAGCACGCCCTTGAACGCCCAGATCAGCAGGAAAAACCAGAACGGCTCATAATCCGACAACCCCTCGTGCCCGCCAACCATCGGCAGAAACGAATTCAACTCCGCCCCCGGCCACGCCGCCAGCAGCTCCGGCGACACCTGCCCCGCCGCCACCACCGACACATACACCGCCGCGCCGCCGATCAGGAACGCCTGGAACACATCCGTCCAGATCACCCCGTAGAGCCCGCCCACCAGCGTGTATCCAAAAGCCAACAACGCCATGCCGACCGCACACTGCGTCGGCGTGAACGGCAAAAACTCCGCCAGAAACTTCCCGCCCGCCGACAGGAAAAACACGATCATCGCCACCGTCAGCACCACATACGTCAACGCCGCCGTGGCCCGCGCCGCCCGCCCGCCTGCGCCCGCGCCAAAGCGCAGCTTCATCCACTCCGCCGTCGTCATCACGTTCGACCGCTGGTGCCACTTGCCCATGAACGCCAGAAACACCGCGATCGGCAGCACCACCCCGCCGCGCATCTCGATGAAGAACCCCTGCAGACCGAACACCGTGAGCAGCGTCACGATCGTCATCGTGCCGGCCACGTCCAGGTTGCTCGACATGCCCGACGCCCCCAGCGCCCACCACGGCAGTTTGCGCCCGCCCAAAAAATAGTGCTCCGAACTCTCCCCCGCGCGCTTCGCCAGCCAGACGCCGGCGATCACCAGCGCCACCAGATAGGACACGATCACCGCAACGTCGAGGGAGTGTAACATGCGCGTGACCCTAACACGCCTGTCAATCGACCCGATTCCTCATCTCCGGAATTTGAATACACCGCCGACCGCCGCTGTCGGCATCACTCCAGCAAACGGTAACCGATGCCGGTCTCGGTCTTGATGCGCACCGCGTCGCCAAGCTTCCGCCGCACCGCCGCCAGATGCACCCGCAGGTATTGCCGCTGCTCCTCCGCCTTCGGTCCCCAGACCGCCCTCAAAATGTGCGCGTGCGTCAGCACCTTGCCCGCATGACGCGCCAGCACCCGCAACAACTCGTATTCCGTCGCCGTCAACTCCGCGTCCGCGCCGCCGACCTTCACCGTGCGGCGCACAAAATCCATCTCCAGTTTTCCGTTCACATACACCGGCTCGTCCGCGCCCGTCCCGCCCCGTCGCAAAATCGCGCGGCAACGCGCCAGCAGCTCCGTCGCGTCGAAGGGCTTCGTCACATAGTCGTCCGCCCCCGCCTCCAGTGCCTCCACCTTGTCCTCCGGCTGCTCGCGCACCGAAAGGATCAACACGGGAGTGCGGCTCCACTCGCGCAACTGTTTCAACACTTCCAGCCCCGTCAGCTCCTGCAAACCCAGATCGAGCACCACCACGTCGGGACGAAAAAGCGCCACCTCGTGCAGGCCCAACCGCCCATCCGCCGCGTCATGCACCTTCCAGCCGCACGACTCGAAAGTGACGCGCAACAAGCGCCGGATCTGCGGCTCGTCGTCGATCACGAGAACTTTGGTCGGAACAGGGTTTGGGGTCGGATTCATGTTGGCTCCTCAACCGGCTCTGCAATGGGAAACACGGCTTCGAACACCGTGCCGCCTGCGTCCGACCGGCGCAACTCCACCGTGCCGCCGAGCAACTGGGCAAAGCTGCGCGCAATCGGCAGCCCCAGCCCGAGCCCGCCCGCACGCGTCGCGTCGAAGCGTGCGAAACGCTCGAAAATCCGCCCCGCCGACTCCGCCGGGATCGGCACGCCCGCGTTGCTCACGCGAAACACCACCCGCCCGCCATCCGCCGCTTCCGCCTCGAAACGCACCGGACCTTCGCCATGATCCACGCCGTTCTTAACCAGGTTAAACAATACCGCGTCGAGCACCGCCGGATCGCTGCGAAACCGCAGCTCGGCGGCGCAACTCACCACCACGCGGTCCGCCGGCAGACGCTCGGCGATTTCCAACATGAGGTCGCGCGCGTCGCACACTTCGTAGGTCGGTCGCACCAGCCCCGCCTCGGCCCGCGAGAGTGCGACGAGTTGCGTCATCACGCGATTCAGCCGCTCCGCCGCCTCGCGGATTTCCGCCAGCAAAGCCGGTTGCGCCGCGCCCGTCGCCAGATGATCCACGCTACCACGAATCACCGCCACGGGGGTCTTGATCTCGTGCGACACATGGTCGAGCAGCGCACGCTGAAATCCGCGTGAACGATCCAACAAATCGGCGTCCTGCTCCGCGCGCAGATGCGCCTCGCGTTCCAGCAACACGCCGAGGTGCGTGCCAAACGTTTCCAACAAATCGCGCGTCACCGGTGAGGCCAGTCCGTCGTCGACCGGCAAGACCACAAGCACCGCCCGCTGCCGCGCATTCACCGCCAGAGGCAACGCGAAAACCTCCGACTCCGGCAGCGTGTCGGTGAAACGTCCGGCCGGCAGCCGGTGATCGAGCGCCCAGCGGCAAACCGAAAGTTGTTTGGCCGTGAGCGCCTCGCCGCCGACCAGCTCCGGCTCGCCGTCCGCGCCCGCCACGAGCAACGAGGCGCGCCCACGAAACAGGGCCTCCACCTGCTCCAGCGCGGCGCGCACGCCTTGTTGTAAACTCGTCGAGGCCGACGTCACGCGCGTGAGTTTGTAGAGCGCGCGCGACCGCTCCTCGCTCGCCCGGCTCGATTGCTCGCGCAGGCGCAGCCGATGTGTCAATTGCCCGATCACCATCGCGACGACCAACATCGCCGCGAGCTGGGAAAAATCCGCCCGCTCCGCCATGCGAAAGGTCATCCGCGGTTCGGTGAAAAAGAAGTTCCACGTAAACCCGCCGAGCAACGCCAGCGCCACCACGCCGCCGCGCGTGAGCACGAGCCCCGCGAGCGGCACCGCGACCAGATAGAGCAGCGCGACCGAACGATAACCCAGCCAGGGCTCGATGCCGAAGCCGAGCACCGTCACCGCCGCCAGCGCACCGAGCACCACGCCCGCGTCGCGCAACCACGCATTCCGCGCGATCTCGGGCAACGCATCATCGGCATGCGTCGCCTCGCCCGGATGCACCAGCAGCAAATCGATTTTACCGCTCTCGGCTTGCAAGCGGTCGGCGACGTTGCCGCGTAGTCGCGACCACCAGCCGGAGCGGATGTTTTTGCCCGCCACGATCTGGGTGACGTTTTCCCGTCGCGCCACCTCGAGGATGCCGCGCACCGGATCTTCGCACGGATGCGAAACCGTTTCGCCGCCCAGCCCGCGCGCCAACGAGAGATTCGCCGCCAGCCGCGTCCGCCCGGCCTCGTCGAGCGGCGGCACCGTCTCGATGTGCACCGCCAGCCACCCCGCGTTTTGCGAGCGCGCCAGGCGCGCGGTCAGCCGCACCAAGCGCTCCGCATGCGGACTTGGCCCGACCGCGACGAGAAACCGTTCTCCGGCGCGCCACGGCCCGGCGATCAAGTTGCGCCGCATGAAACCGCGTTTCTCCGCGTCAACCTGACGCGCCGCGAAACGCAGCGCCATCTCGCGCAACGCGCGCAAATTTCCCTCGCGAAAAAACCCGTCCGCCGCCGCGCCCGCCCGCTCAGCGAGATAGACTTTTCCTTCCGCGAGACGCGCGCGCAATTGGTCGGGAGTGAGGTCGACCACCCGAATCTCGTCCGCCTGGTCGAGGAATGCGTCGGGCACGGTTTCGCGCACGCGCACGCCGGTGATCGCCGACACCTCGTCGCGCAGGCTCTCGACGTGCTGGATGTTGAGCGTCGTCCACACCGACACGCCGGCGGCGAGCAATTCCTCCACATCCTGCCAACGTTTGGGATGGCGACCACCGGGCGCGTTGGTGTGAGCCAGTTCGTCGACCAGCAAAAGCTCAGGCCGACGCCGCAAGGCTTCGTCGAGATCGAACTCGTCAAACATCGCCCCGCGATGCTCCAGCGTGCGCCGCGGCAGCGCGGGCAAACGCTCCGCGAGCGCCATCGTCTCCGCGCGCCCATGCGTCTCGACCACGCCGACCAGCACGGCGTCATCGCCGGTCGGGCGCCGCGCGGCCTCTTCCAACATCGTGTAGGTTTTGCCCACGCCCGGACACATGCCGAGATACACCCGCAAGCGCCCGCGCGTGGACGGCACTGCGGTGAGCGCCAACAGTTCATCGGGAGAAGGACGCGGCTCGGTCATGGGTCAGGTGTGATGACTAATCCGCCAGAAAAACCGACGCGTGTCAGGGCCGGACTGCGGGCGCTTGCGCATCCAGCACGAGGTTGAGTTCGAGCACGTTGACGATCCGCTCGGGGGTCAGACGTCCTCCGGCTGCGAAGGCGCGGGCGTCGATCTGCGCGTTGACGGTTTCCACCGAGAGGCCGCGGGCGGCGGCGACGCGCGGGGCTTGCAGGCGCGCGCCGGCTTCCGAGATGTGCGGGTCGAGCCCGCTGCCGGAAGCGGTCACGAGATCCGCCGGCACGGGCGCGTCCGCGCCGACGTCGAGACGCGCGATGATTTCCCGCGCGCGCTCGGTCAGCGCCGGGTTGGTCGGCGCGAGATTGCTGCCGCCCGCGCCCGCGCCGTCGTGATCGACCGCCGAGGGGCGAGGCCAGAAATACCGCGGCGAGGTGAAGGCCTGCGCGATGAGGCGTGAGCCGACGATCTCGCCGGCCGGGTTGCGCACGAGGCTGCCTTCGGCGGTGTCGGGCGTGACGACGTGCGCGAAGCCGAGCACCGCCAACGGATACGCGACGCAGCAAACCAGCAGCGTAAGGACGAGGAGTTTTAAGGAGACAAAGAGCGCGTTCATGGTCGTTAAAATGAGTGGAGGGATCGGGAGCTTCAGGGTTGCGCGGCGATGAGATGCTCGGCCACCGGGCCGAGCACGGCGGCGGGCAGGAAGGTCAGCGCGCCGAGCAGGATAATCACGGCGGCCAGCATGACGCCGAAAGTCGGCGTGTCGGTGCGCAGCGTGCCGACCGTCTCGGCCACGGGGCGCTTGGCCGCGAGTCGTGCCGCGATGGCGAGGGGCAACAGAATCGGCAGATAACGACCGATCAACATGACCAGACCGGTGGCGACATTCCACAGCACGCTGCCGTCAGACAGGCCTTCGTAACCGGAGCCGTTGTTGGCCGCCGCCGAGGAGAATTCGTAGAGCATCTCGGTGAAGCCGCGCGCGCCGCCGTTGTTGATCGCCTCCGCGCCCCAGGCGGGCACGAGGCAGAACAGGGCGGTGCCTCCGAGGATGAGCAGCGGGTGCGCCACGAGGCAGGCGGCGGCCAGGCCCATCTCGCCCGCCTCGACGCGGCGGCCCATGTATTCCGGAGTGCGCCCGATCATCATGCCCGCGAGGAACACCGCGACGACGATGTAAATGAACATGTTGATCATGCCCACGCCGACGCCGCCGAAGGTTGCGTTGAGCCACATGCCGGTGAGCGGCGCGAGACCGGTGAGCGGGTTGAGGCTGTTGTGCATCGCGCCGACCGAGCCGTTGCTCGTGCTGGTGGTCAGCACCGCCCAGAGCGGGCCGGTCGCTGCGCCGAGACGCAGCTCCTTGCCTTCGAGATTCGACGAGGCCTCGACCGGCAGTTCGGCGAAGGCGGCGGTCGGCGCGGACTCGTAGTTGAACGACCACGCGATCTTGCCGCCCAGCAGCGCGAGCATCACGCCGAAGATAATCGCCGCGTGACCCATGCGCTTGGTGATGCGGCCAAACATCCACACGCACGCCATCGGGATCACTAGGATGGCGAACATCGCGACGACGTTGGTGAACATATTCGGGTTTTCGAGCGGGTGCGTGCTGTTGGGACCGAAGAAGCCGCCGCCGTTGGTGCCGAGTTGTTTGATCGCCACGAAGGCCGCGACCGGACCGCGCGCGATGGTCTGCACCGCGCCTTCGAGCGTCGTCGCCTGAGCGGCGCCGTGCAGCGTCATCGGCATACCGCCGAGCGCGAAGAGCAGCGCCACCACGAGCGCGAGTGGGAGCAGCACGAGGAAGGTGGCGCGTTGCAGATCCACGAAGAAGTTGCCCGGTCCGTCGGCCTTGCCCGCGAGGCCGCGGGCCAGGGCGGCGAGACACGCGATGCCGGTCGCGGCGGAGACGAATTGCAGCCACATCAGCGCGAAGACCTGCGTCAGATAACTCATCTGCACCTCGCCCGAGTAGTGCTGGAGATTCGTATTGGTGGTGAACGAGGCGGCGGTGTTGAACGCCAGATCCCAGCTCAGCGCTCCGCGTGCGTCGGGGTTCAGCGGCAGCAGGTGTTGTGTGAACAACACGGCGAAGGAGAAGACGAACATCAGCGCGTTGAAGCAGAGCATCGCGCCGAGATACTGGCGCCACGACTGCGGCCCGAGTCCGCGCGAGAGGGGCGTCGAGCCGTGCTGCATGCTGTGCGTCAGGTAACGCCCCAGCGGCCACGCGAGGGCGGCCGAGCTGCCGACGACCAGAAGGATGGTGAGAAGATTTGTCATGATGATGAGCGATGAGGGTGGCGGGAGGTCGGTTCAGGCGAGATGCAGGGCGGTCAGGGCGAGGTCGATGAGTTTGATGCCGACGAAGGGCGCAAGCAGACCGCCGAGTCCGTAGATGAGTAGATTGCGGCGGAGCATGGCCGCGGCCGACATCGGCGGATAAAACACGCCGCGCAGCGCCAGCGGGATGAGCGCGATGATGATCAGCGCGTTGAAAATCACCGCGCTCAGGATCGCCGACTCGGGGCTGGAAAGTCCCATGATGTTGAGCGCGGCGAGCGGTCCGGTCGCGCCGGGTTGCGCGGCGTAGAGGCCGAGGAAAATCGCGGGCAGGATGGCGAAGTATTTCGCGACGTCGTTGGCCAGGCTGAAGGTCGTGAGCGCGCCGCGCGTGACGAGCAGCTGTTTGCCGATCTCGACCACCTCGATGAGTTTCGTGGGGTTGGAATCGAGGTCCACCATGTTGCCGGCCTCGCGCGCGGCCTGGGTGCCGGTGTTCATCGCCACGCCGACATCGGCCTGGGCGAGCGCGGGCGCGTCGTTGGTGCCGTCGCCGGTCATGGCGACAAGGTGCCCGGCGGCCTGCTCTTCGCGGATGCGGCGCAGTTTGTCCTCGGGTTTGGCCTCGGCCATGAAGTCGTCCACGCCGGCCTCGGCGGCGATGGCGGCGGCGGTGCGCGGATTGTCGCCCGTCACCATGATGGTGCGGATGCCCATGCGGCGCAACTGAGCGAAGCGCTCTTTGATGCCGCCTTTCACGATGTCTTTCAGCTCGATCACACCCAGGACCCGCGCGCCCTCGGCGACGGCGAGGGGCGTGCCGCCGCGCTTGGCGATGTCGTCGCTGGCGGCCTTCACCTCGGCGGGTAGTTTGCCGCCCTGCCCGACCATCCACGCGGCGACCGCCTCGGTCGAGCCTTTGCGCAACCGGCGCACGACGCGGCCGTCGGTGAGAAAATCCACACCGCTCATGCGCGTCTGCGCGGTGAAGGGCACCGCCACGGCCTGCGGTTCGGCCACCTCCCTGGCGCGCAGGTTGTGTAGTCGTTTGGCTAATACGACGACCGAGCGGCCTTCGGGTGTCTCGTCGGCGAGCGAGGCCAGTTGCGCCGCCGCCGCCAGCGCCGGCTCGTTCACGCAGGGAGCGGCGCGAAAAGCGACCGCCTCGCGATTGCCGAGCGTGATGGTGCCGGTTTTGTCCAGGAGCAGCACGTCGATGTCACCCGCCGCCTCGACCGCGCTACCGCTGGTCGCGAGCACGTTGCGCCGCGTCAGCCGGTCGATGCCGCTGATGCCGATGGCGCTGACCAAGGCACCGATGGTGGTCGGGATAAGACACACCAGCAGCGCGACCAAGACCGGCAGGGAGACGTTGTCCGCGTCCGCCGCGCCTGACTGCTCCAAGCCGAAATCGACAAACGCCGGCAGCGTGAACGTGACGACGAGAAACACCGCCGTGAGGCTGACAAGCAGCACGTTGAGCGCGCGCTCGTTGGGCGTGGCGCGGCGCTTCGAGGACTCGACCATCGTGATCATGCGGTCCAGAAAACTGTCGCCCGGCTCGGAGGTGACGCGCACGACCACGCGGTCGCTTACGACGCGGGTGCCGCCCGTCACCGCGCAACGGTCGCCGCCGCTCTCGCGAATGACCGGGGCGGATTCGCCGGTGATCGCCGATTCGTCCACCGTCGCGATGCCCTCGACCACGTCGCCATCCGCCGGGATCAGATCGCCCGCCTCGCACAGCACCCGGTCGCCGCGCCGCAGTTCGCCCGTGCTGACGCGGGTTTCGCGGCCCGCGTCGTCGATGCGTCGCGCGGAGGTCGTGGTGCGCAGTTTGCGCAAGGCGTCGGCTTGCGCTTTGCCGCGCCCCTCGGCCACCGCCTCGGCGAAGTTGGCGAAGATAAGCGTGAACCACAGCCACAACGTGAGCTGAACGTTGAAGAGCGTGGGGCCGGTCGCGGTGAAAAGGGTGGTCGCGACCGCTCCAATCCACACCACGGCCATGACGGGATTGCGCGCCACCACGCGGGGATCGAGCCGCCGCAGCGACGGCCAGATCGCGGCCCGCAACGCGACCGCCGAAAAAACCGAGGACGAAGAAACGGGAACAGTCGTGGTTTGAGACATGCCCCGACAATACCCGCCCCTGAACGCAACGGGTAGTAAAGCCGCGGTGGTGCAGCGTTAAGATTCCATAAAGACGACTTTCGTATCCATTATCATACTACATAATGTCCGTCGCGCTTGACCAATTGATCGGTCGGAAACTAACCTGCGGCCTGCGCAGCGCCTCGGCGTCAGACCCGTAACCCATCATGTCCACCACTCCCGCGTCCATCCGCCTCTTCAGCACCGACCTCGACGGCACCCTCCTCGGCAACCCCGAGTCGACCCACCGCTTCAAACACACCTGGGAATCGCTCGATCCCTCCGCCCGTCCCCTGCTCGTCTACAACAGCGGGCGCCTCGTGCCCGACATGCGGGACAACCTCGTTGGCAAAGGCATCCTGCCCGCGCCCGACTACTACATCGGCGGCGTCGGCACCCAGATCCAGGAAGGACACAGCTCCACGCCCCTCGCCGACCACGCCAACCACCTGCGCGACGGCTGGGACCGCGCCGTCGTCGAGAACCTCCTGCTCAACGTCCCCGGCATCCGCCCCCAGCCCGCAGAGTTCCAAAACGAATTCAAATCCAGCTGGTTCCTCGAAAACGCCACCCCCGAGGTCCTCGAAAACATCCGCCAGAGCCTTCGCAAGGCCGGTCTGCAAATCAGCCTCGTCTACTCCAGCAACCGCGACCTCGACCTCCTCCCCGCCAAGGCCAACAAGGGCGGCGCCCTCTCCTGGCTGTGCAAGCGCCTCGCCATCCCGCTCGAGAACGTGCTCGTCGCCGGCGACACCGGCAACGACGCCGGCATGTTCAACCTCCCCGGCGTGCGCGGCCTCATCGTCGAAAACGCCCAGCCCGAACTCTTCGAAGCCACCGTCGAACGCCCCGTCTACGCCTCGCGCAAGATCATGGCCGACGGCGTGCTCGACGGCCTCTGCCACCACAACATCGTCTGCGACCTCACGCACACCGGCAAGGCCGCCATGCCCGCCCACGCGATGGACCCCGGCTTCCGCCAGCTCTTCACCGGCACCAAGCTCAGCGCCCTCACCGACGACGAGAAAAAATTCCTGCTCACCGCCTACGACCAGGCCCTCGTCGCCCTGCGCAAAAACATCACCCCCCTCGGCTTCTCCGCCTGCTCGCTCGAGGACAACACCGTCACCGGCACCGACGCCAACTACCGCTCCGTCTGGGCCCGCGACGGCGGCGTCACCATCATCAACACCATCGACATCGACGAGCCCGATATCCGCCGCGCCCAGCGCCGCACCCTCGACACCCTGCTCAACGCCGCCGCCCCCAACGGCCAGATCCCCGCCAACGTGCGCATCGACGACGGCGTGCCCGACTACGCCGGCGTCGGCAACATCTGCTCCATCGACAGCGGCCTGTGGGTCATCATCGCCTTCTACAACTACGTCTCCAAGACCAACGACCACGACTTCCTCCGCCACCACGCCGACCGCCTCCAGGCCGCCATGAACTGGCTCTCAGCACACGACAGCAACAACGACGGCCTGCTCGAGATCCCCGAGGCCGGCGACTGGACCGACCTCTTCGGCCGCAGCTACAACGTGCTCTACGACGAGGTCCTCTGGTATCGCACCAACGTCTGCTTCGGCCACCTCTGCGAGATGCTCGGCGAACACACCAAGGCCGCCGACTACCTGCGCTGGTCGCAACGCGTGCGCTCCCGCGTGCTCGACGTCTTCTGGCCCAACACCGCCGAGCCCTCCACCCCGCGCGGTCAGGCCCACTTCGCCAACCGCCAGTTCAGCATGGGCGACACCCAATACCTCATCGCCGAGGTCACCCCCTTCGCCTTCAACTGGCGCTGCGACGTCTACGGCAACGTGCTCGCCTACCTCATGAACCTGCTCGACGTCGACCGCGCCCGCGACGCCTTCCGCTTCATGTGGGGCGTCGGCGTCAACGAACCCTGGCCCGTCGCCAACCTCTACCCCGTCGTCCAGGCCGGCGATCCCGACTGGAAGGCCTACTACACCGTCAACCTCCTCAACCTCCCCCACCACTACCACAACGGCGGCCTCTGGCCCCTGGTCGGCGGCATGTGGGTCCGCTTCATCCACCGCCTCGGCCTCCACGACGTCGCCTGCCGCGAACTCGTGCGCCTCGCCAAGCTCAACCAACTCGGCCGCGACCACGAGTGGGAGTTCAACGAATGGGCCCACGGCCAGACCGGCCGCCCCATGGGCAAGGCCTTCCAGGCCTGGTCCGCCGCCACCTTCCTGCGCGCCTGCCAGGAGGTCGAGGTCGACCCGGCCCACCTCAACAACGACTGAACCGATCCAAGTAAGAAGGAAAAAGTATGAAGTAAGAAGACCTGAGGCCCGACGCCACGCCAACGACGCTCTCACAGAGCACTCATCCCGCATCCACTTCTTACTTCAAACTTCACACTTCCCCATGTCCGCCCCCACCATCCTCTGCTTCGGTGAAATCCTCTGGGATTGCCTGCCCGCCGGCCTCTTCGCCGGCGGCGCGCCCTTCAACGTCGGCTACCACCTGCACCGGCACGGGGCCGACGTGCGCATCGTCTCCGCCACCGGGCGCGACTTCCTCGGCGACGAGCTCGACCGCCGTCTGCGCGCCTGGGGCCTGTCCACCGAACTTGTCACCCGTCACCACGGATTGAATACGGGCACCGTGATCGCCTCCGTCGGCGACACCGGCGACGCGCACTACGACATCACCCTCAGCGTCGCGTGGGACCAGATCTTTGTCACCCAGGACAGCGTGCAGGCCGCGGTCGGCGCGCAGGCCCTCGTCTTCGGTTCGGTCGCCCAGCGCTCGCAGTTCAACCGCACCGCGCTCGACCGCCTGCTGACCGTCCTGCCCGAAAACGCCCTGCGCGTGTTCGACGTCAACCTCCGCGCCCCCTTCGACGACCTCCCCCTCGTGCGCGAGCTCGCCGGCCGTGCCAGCGTGCTCAAGCTCAACGCCGCCGAGGCCGCCCGCCTCGCCGACGGCGGCGAGGAAAATGCCGGCCGCGAGGAATCCGACGCCCGCACGCTCGCCGCGCAGAGCAACTGCCCCCTCGTCTGCATCACCGCCGGCGCCCGCGGCGCCGGCCTCCTGCGCGAAGGCAACTGGACTTGGGAAAACGGCCGCGAGGTCGAGGTCGCCGACACCGTCGGTTCCGGCGACAGTTTTCTCGCCGCCCTGCTCGCCGGCCTGCTCGCGCCCGACCGGCCCGCCGACGCCGAGCTGCTGCGCCGCGCCTGCCGCCTCGGCGAGTGGGTCGCCACCCAGCGCGGCGCCACCCCCGCCTACGGCGAGGATACGCCCGCCCAACCGCTGGCAAAGTAGCGCAGGCTGGGAACCTGAACCTGTAGGGGCTTCGCTCGCGAAGCCCGTTGCGCGCACGCCGAGAGACGACGCGTATTCAGAGATCTGTCGCTAAACGGGCCTCGCAAGCGACGCCCCTACGACGGTTACCGTTTTGCTTAAAACGCGACAGTGCACCGCGACAAAAAAAGGCGCTCCACCAAGGAGCGCCTTTGTTTTTTTGCAGAGTGCGAAACTCCCGACCGCTCAGCGGCGACGGCGGCGGAGGGCGGCGGCGCCGAGGGCGCCGAGGCCGAACAGCGCGGCGGCGGAGGCGGGCTCGGGGATCGCCGAGGCGGCCGCGTTCACCGTGAACACCGCGACGGAGCCGGAGATGCCGTCATC
>JBDRJH010000170.1:0-6008 GCA_043815125.1 Verrucomicrobiota bacterium | reverse complement strand
TACCGCACTCAGCTGGGATCTCGTTCCGTTGGCCGACACCCGCGACTACCCACGATTCCGGCAGACGTTTCAACGCCTGCTGCAGCTACGGGATATCCGACAAGACGACTTGAAACAATTGCTCGCGGATTGCGCGAAGCTGGGTCCTTCGCAAAGAGAGATCGATCTAGCCAAGGATTTCGAAAAAGAGTTGGCGAAGATCGCTGGGGATCGAGAGGAGGTCTCACGACTGCGCAAAGCAGAACCGCTGGTGCAGGATGTTCGTGGCCTGTTCGACAAAGAATACGTGGCCCGGGCGATTGCCCACGCAGTCACGAAAGAATTGCAGGAAAGATATGCGGGCCACGCCGATGCATATAAACGTGCAACGAATGCACTGATCAAAACCAGAGACGAGAACCGCGAGGAACATGATCGACTGGTAGTGATCCAGGGCCAATTGCAGTCGCAGCTGTTAGCAGTTGCAGGGGAATTAGGAATCACCGAAAACGCCCTCGGCGAGCTGAACCGAGATCGTGAGAAGTTCGCGGCCTTCGTGCTTGATGTCGAAGAACAGGTTCGAGATCGGCTCTGGGATGAGGTCGTAGATCTGGGGTCGAGACTGGCGGATTTACCAAAGGAACCTCCGGAGGCCTTGGAACGCCAACTTGCCAGCAAGTTGGCGGAGCTTGAACAGCGTGAACGGTCGGCGTCCCGACTGAGTGACTTGTTCATCACCTGGCTCAGAAAACATCTGCCGGAGCAAAGCGTCGCCCGGCTCGGTGCATTGCTTGATCGACGGGTTCTTGAATCTGTGGTCGGAGAGCAGATCGATATCCTAAACGAAGCCGCTTTGCTGGAGCGCCTGAAGGCGGCAGCCGAGCGGTGCGATGCTCGTTGTTACGAAGACGACGCTGTCATCGTGGAGTTCACCCCGGGAGCAGTCACCACCGCCGGCCAGATAGGACTTTTGGATAAGCTTCAGGAGGATATTCGGGGCTTGAAGCGAGAAGTTCAACGACTGGAGCGAAACATTGAAACGCTCCGTGACGCGAAGCCCCTACGTGAACGTTTACCTCTGGCGCAGAAAGAGCACGGTGCTCAAATCAGGTTCATCTCAGACTATCAGCAGTTCCGTGAACGAGCAGAGAATGAGGACAGCCTACAGTCGAATCTATCCAAGCAGCGGGCTGCTGTGGCAGAACTAGAGGAGAACCTGAGGGCCAATGAAAAAGCCCGGACAAAGGCTGAGGCCGAAGGACTGGCCACGATTAAGGATTTCGACGAACTTGAAGCAGAGGATCGAGCAGTCCGGAAAGAGGCCACGAATATGCCTGTCGCAGACGGCGACGACCCCGGAAGCAAACCGGTTTCGGATACCTTTGTGCAGGGTTTGTCCGAATCCCTGCTGGAGTTGTTTCAGACCGCGCGCACGAAGTGCGCTGATGCACGCCAAAAAGCCCAGAGCTTGGAGGATAAGGTCGAGTTGTTGGACCGGGATTTCATGACCTCCAGTTTCCGCTACGATCTAGGCGCTACTGTTGAAGGGCGACTGAGGCAGCTGGAGACTGAAATAGCGTCACTTCCGGCGCGGACTCAAAGCATCGAAAGTCGATGGCAGGCCGTTCTCGCGGAGGCCAAGCATAGTTTCCATACGATGCTGAAGTCACTCGATGCGGTCAAAAAGGAGGTCCGAAAATTGAACGGCGAATTGGCCGGAATCGAGTTCTCCAGCATCGCTGAAGTAAAACTGGAAGTCGTGCCGAACCAAGCCGCAGTCGGTGAGTATGAACGCCATGCCAAGGACCCTGCCCAGCCCTCCCTGTTCGATACGGTCGCAGAGGCTAATCAGAAAATGGATCAATTCACCCAGCTGCTTCAGAAGCGGCCGAAGTTGGTGTTGAACGACCTCTTCTCATTGCGTTGCGAAGTGCGACGAAAGGACGGCACGAAAAATTTCTACGACGACTTTGACCAAGTTGAATCCACCGGCACAACCATCGTGCTGAAGGTGACGCTCAACCTGCTTGTGCTTCGGGATCTGCTTGTGCCGGGCAAAGCGCGTATCCCGTTTTACCTCGATGAGGTCCACGCGCTCGATCGGCAGAACTTTAACAACATCCTGCAATTGTCCGAACGGTTGGGATTCGTGGGCATTTATGCGGCCCCGACAGCCGCGATCGGTCCTCGACGATTTGTGCATCTGGTGCCGGACGTTTCCGGTCGATTAGTGGTCACGGCTGCCCACCAGAAAGATATTGTGCGCGCTCCCGACGACGAACCTGCTCCTCTCGCATGAACGAGTTGCCAACCTATCTGGCGCAGTTGCGCGCGAACGGCCGGTTGACCGGAAGCCAGTTGCCCCGGAGCGGTAAACGACTGCTCCAACCGCTGCTAGACAGTGGGATATTGGACATCGAGAAATCGGGACGCGGAGAGGTAATCCTCGTCACCAACCAGGCTGCTTTTGAGAAATGGCTCCCAACTCAATTCCCCTCATATGCAGGCCATTTAAGTCACCCGGTCGGCTCCAATCGCGCACGGTCAGTTGCGTTGAGGCGTAACAGTAAATCCAGCGGACTTGGGGTGAGCGAAAGTGTGCTGCATCTGCGCGCCTTTGGTGGTCGAGATACGTCCATCACCATCGATAGCGAGGTGTTGCCCGTCGAAGAACTGACGGCGCGTCACGGGATCGCGGCCTGCATAATTTCCGACGAAACGGTGATCCAGGTTCCGGTGGGGGTGATCTTGCTGATCGAAAACCTGGAGTGTTTTTTGCAGGCCGAGTTGATTGTGCCGGACGCCCTGCTTGCGTTACATTCCGCAGGACGTGTATCGGACAGACTGGTGGCTAGCTTGTCGCGCTCCATTCTCGTTGCCTCGCCACTTTGGCACTTACCGGACTACGACCCCGTGGGGCTGAGTGATTATCTGCGATTGCACGCCGCATTGGGAGATCGGGTAAAGCTCTACCTACCGGAGAATATCGAGGCACTTTTCGAACAGTTTGGAGATCGAGACCTCATTCGAAAAAAGCCGCGCAACCGCGCACTGCTGGAGCAACTGCATGGTGTGAAATGGCCGTGTGATGCGTCCGCGCGAGCTTACAGACTCATCAAAGAATCGGGGTCTGGCCTGGAGCAGGAATCTCTGTTGATCGGTTCGAATGGCCAGCTTGGCGACAACTCCGGTGCCACGACTAAACGGGCGAACTGATCCCTCTTATTTCCCATGGCCTTCTACATCCGCAAAAGCCTGCGATTCGGTCCGCTTCGGTTTAACCTCTCGAAGTCGGGCGTGGGTGTCTCCGCCGGAGTCAAAGGCTTTCGGCTCGGGTCGGGCCCGCGGGGCAACTACGTGCATATGGGACGCGGCGGGCTTTACTACCGCGCCTCCCTTTCCTCTCCGGCGCGATCATCGCACGGCGGCTCTCCCGCTTCCCTGCCTGCGCCGCGTGGTGTCGAACCGCCGACTTTGTCGCCTGCCGGTGATGTCGCGATGCGGGAGATCGACAGCGATTCGGCCGCGCGGATCGTGGACTCATCGTCCCAAACCCTCGTGCAAGAGCTGCGCGAGAAGCATAAGAAAATCCGTCTTTCCCGAGTCGGACTGGTCGTCGGCTTCCTCTTCACGGTCTTCGGACTGGCCGCCCCGCGAGAAGGCTTCGGGCTCCCGTTGTTCCTGTTGTCCGTCGGACTCTACGTGGTGCTGCGCGTTTATGACGCCCGGAGAAAAACCACAGTGATCTTTTACGATCTGGCCGACGAGTCGGCTGATTTATTCCGAGGGCTTCATGAGGCGTTTACCTATCTGGAGAAGGCCAAAAAGCTCTGGCACATACCGTCCGAGGGCAAGGTGCGCGACGCCAAGTATCATGCCGGAGCCAACACGCTGGTGACCCGCAACGTGATTTCGGTGGGTTTCGGCAATCCGCCCTTCGTCAAAACCAACATCCCCACGCCGTCGCTGCGAGTCGGCGCGCAGACGCTCTATTTTTTCCCCGACCGCATTTTGATTTTCGATGCGAAGGACATCGGTGGGCTTGCCTACGACAGTCTGAGCATCGACGTCGCGACCACCCATTTTATCGAGCAGCAAGGAGTCCCTCGCGACGCGCGCACCGTCGGCCAGACCTGGCGCTATGTGAACAAGAAGGGTGGTCCCGACCGGCGTTTTGCCAACAACCCCACCATTCCCATCGCCGAATATGAGGACGTGCGCCTCACCAGTCGTTCCGGCCTCAACGAAGCCTTGCAGGTTTCCCGCGTCGGTAGCTTCGCCAAAATCGGCGAGGCCGTTCGTCGTATCGACAACTACCTCCGGGCGGAGTCAGTCGGCACGAGCACGGCGACACCTCCCGCCCTGCCGGGCAGCGTGCAAGACGCGTCCGAGCCGACGCAGGGCAAGTCCGCGACCGACTGGTTCCCGTTTATCGCCGCAGGAATCGCGGGCGCTTGTGTCGTCCTGCTGTTGATCGCCAACGCGTCCCCGAAAGCTCCGGCGCCGACGGCCTCCGTTACCGTGTCATCGCCTGCGAGCAAAGAAGCTCTCCCTGTCGCAGCAGCGCCCATCGTGTCCATGCCTCCCGTCGAGAAGCCGTCCGTGCCGCCCACTGCGACGCCGCCTCCGCAACCGGCTGTTCGCATCGAACCGGCCAAGCCGGTGGAGCGTTTTTCCGAGACCACGCCGCTACCGGCCACGCTGATCCTGGGCGATGCGTTGATGTTGATGTCAAAGGAGCACGGCGTAGTGGGATTGGGCAAAGGCGGGCAAGTCACCGTGACCACCCGCTCGGGACAGCAGCTCACCGTGGTCAGCGATGGCAACGCGTTTAGTGTGGATGTCAGTGAACTCGCCGGGGCAATTGTCGCTCCCGGCACGACAACTCCCGCTCCATAACACCACAATCTCTGACTTCTCGGGATGCACTTCCGAGACCTTTACGGTCACCGTTTTACTGTAGATGAACCTCGTATTGGGGTAGATTCCGGATCGCCATAAAAATCGCCGAAAATCCGGACTTCCATGACCTCAACTTACTGCATTTTAATTAGTTAAAACGCCGAAAAAATCGCCAGATTGCATTCTTTCTTAGCTTCGAGTATAGATTCGCTCATGTCTGCCGAACTCTACGCCTCTCCCACCGCCATGGAACCGCTCTGGCCCGAGCGTGGCGAGATCGCGTTAAGCGAATTGGCCGCCGAGGTGTTCAAGCGATCCGGTGCACTCTTTGGTCGCCTGCCAGACCAAACGCGGGAAGCGGTGGCCGAGGTGCTACGCTACACCAACTGCTATTACTCCAATCTCATCGAGGGTCACATGACCCATCCGGCCGACATCGCCCGCGCAATGCGCGCGGACTACTCAGCCGAACCCAAGAAGAAAGACCTACAGCTGGAAGCACGGGCACACGTCGAAGTGCAAAAAGCGATGGAGGCAAAACTCCGCGCCGAGCCCTCGCTCAGTCCTTTCGCTCCGGAATTCCTCTCTTGGATCCATCACGAGTTTTACAAGAATCTGCCTTTGGAGTTTCGGACGGTGCGCAACCCGGAGACCGGCAAAGTGCATGTCGTCGAGCCCGGAGTATTTCGCACCATCGAGGTTCAGGTCGGCACCCATATCGCACCGGCGGCGGCCAACCTGACGGCGTTTCTCTGGCGGCTTAGTGAAACGTATGGAGCCTTAGAAATCCCGGCGCATCGTCGGGTCATCGCCTTGGCTGCGGCGCACCATCGGCTGGCGTGGATTCACCCGTTCGTGGACGGCAACGGCCGGGTGGTGCGCCTCTTCAGCCATGCAGTGGCCATCCGTCTCGGTATCGACGGGCACGGCCTCTGGACCATCTCGCGTGGTCTCGCGCGCACCAAGAGCGATTACTACCAACTCCTCCATAACGCGGACCTGCCGCGCGAAGGGTCGCTCGATGGACGCGGCAATCTCTCGGAACGCCACCTTCATGCGTTCTGCACCTATTTTCTGAATCAGATGCTCGACCAAATGCAGTTCATGCATGATCGCATCCGGCCCGG
>JBDRJH010000169.1:0-2770 GCA_043815125.1 Verrucomicrobiota bacterium | reverse complement strand
GATGACGGCGGCGACGTCTTCCTCGCCGCCCTCGGCGACGGCGGAGATGTCGTCTTCGTTGGCTTCGCGGCCGGAGCCGTCGTAGACGCGCAGGCTGCCTTGCGCGTGGCGCTTCACGCTACGCGGGGTGATGCCGTGCTCAAGGGTAAGCGTCCGGTCGGGTGCCACGTAGGCGAGAGTGCGTAAGCCGGGTAAGATCGGCGTGATGAAAACGATCACGACGGAATTACTCCCTGACGAAACGAAGCGAGGCGGTGACGGGCGGCGGATGACCTCGAAGGAGCGACGGGCCGAACTTTTGGCCGAATACGCGGCAAGCGGGCTGTCGATGGCGGCGTTCGCGCGGCGCGAGGGTTTGCGATACCCGACGTTCGCCTCGTGGGCGAAAAAGGGCGGCGACCGGCAGGTCGGGCGGGTGTCGGCGGGGCCGGTGCGGTTTGCTGAAGTGCGGTTGCCGACGGCGGGGCCGGCGGAGTCCGGGTTGAGTGTGACGTTGCCCGGCGGGTTGGTCCTGCGCGGGGCCGATCCGGTGGTGCTGGCGGCGTTGGCGCGTGCGTTGATGGCGACGGTGAACTGAAGCGCGATGCTGGCCTTCCCGTCGGCGATGAAGATATACCTGGCGCTCGAGCCGGTGGACATGCGCAAACAGTTTAACGGTCTGTGGGCGTTGGCTGCGGAGCACCTCAAAATCGATCCGTTCCAAGGTGCCTTGTTTGTCTTCACCAACAAGGACCGCGACCGGGTGAAGCTGCTTTACTGGGACGGGACCGGTGCGTGGGTCCTTGCGAAGCGTTTGGAGAAGGGTCGGTTCACGTGGCCGAAGACGGCGGGTTCCGACCCGCGCAAGCTCGCGCTGGCGCCGGAGGCTTTGACGATGTTGCTCGCGGGAATCGACCTGAAGGACGGGGCGAAAAAAGCGTGGTATGAGCGCTGATTTTGATCGACGGAAACGGTATCCATTATAGCGATACCGGCGTCATGCCGCCCGCCGAAATCCTTTACGCCGAAAACCTCGCGCTGAAGCGCGAGCGGGATGAGATGGAGGGCGAGATCGCGCGGCTAAGGTGGCAGTTGGACAAGTTGACGCGGCAGATCTTCGGGCCGGGCAAAAGTGAAAAACTGGACCGTATGCAGCTGCTCTTGCAGATGAAGGAGCTGGAGGAGGCGGTCGCAAAAACGCAGGCCCCGAAGCAGACGATCAGTTACGAGCGCGCGGCGCCCTCACCGGAGAAGCGCCCCGCGCCGGCGGAGCTGTTTGCGAAGCTGCCGGTGAAGGAAACGCTCGTCATTGAGCCCGAGGAGGTGAAGGCCAATCCCGAGGGTTTTGAACGGATCGGCGAAGAGCGCACCTTCGAGGTGGAGATTACCAAGCCGGAGCTTTTTAAGCGCGAGATCATCCGCCCGAAATACCGCGCGAAGGCGGACCGTGCGCGTGCGCCGGTCGTTGCGAAGGCGCCGGCGCGGGCGGTGCCGGGCGGCTACGCCTCGGCGGGGCTTTTGGCGTGGGTGTGCGTGGCTAAATACCTCGATCACCTGCCGCTGTATCGGCAGGAGCAGATGCTGGCGCGTTGGGGCGCGGCGATCCCGCGACAGACCTTGTGCGATTGGATCCGCATCGCGGCCGAGTGGCTCGAACCGGTCTACAAGTGCATGCTGCGAAGGTTGCTGGAGGGCGACTACGTGCAGGCCGACGAGACGCCGGTGAAGTGCAACGATCCGGATGAAAAACGCGGCGGAGTCAGTCAAGGTTACCTCTGGGTGGTCAGCCGACCGGGCGACGACGTGTGCTTTGACTGGCGCTTGAGTCGTCGGCACGGAGAACTGACGACGTTGCTCACCGAGGACTACGTGGGCGTGCTGCAGTCCGATGGTTACGAAGCGTATGCGGCGTATGCGCGCGCGCATCCGTTGGTCGTCTGGGTCGGGTGCTGGGCGCATGCGCGCCGGAAGTTTATCGAAGCGCAGGGCGAGAGCCCGAAGGCGACGCGGGTGGTGCTGAAGCTGATCGGGCGGCTCTACCGGTTGGAACGCGCTTGGGACGAGGCCGACCTTGCGGCCGAGCGTGGGCGCGACCGCGACGAACGCGCGCGGCTGCGGGCGCGGCATTTTACCCGGACCCTGAAATGGTTGCATGCGGTGGTGCTGCGATTACGCGAACGCCTGCGGCCCAAGTCGGGTCTGGGCGAGGCGTGTTACTACCTGCTCGCGCAGTGGGCGCCGCTGACCCGGCACGTCGAACACGGACAGACCCGTCTGGACAACAATCTGGTTGAAAACGCGATCCGGCCATCGGCGGTCGGCAAAAAGAACTGGTTGTTTATCGGCCATCCCGAGGCGGGGCAGCGCTCAGCGATCCTTTACTCGATCATCGTCTCGTGCCAGCGCCACGGCGTGGAGCCGCTCGCCTACTTGCGCGATGTGCTCACGCGCCTGCCGTCGATGACCAACCAGGACGACCTCGACGCACTCACCCCGCGGCGCTGGGCGCGTCGCGTTGGCGCAGCATAAGTCGCAATTAGAGATATCATCTCTATCGAGCGACCCTCTACATGGATATCATATCCATATCAGAGGCGCTCTCGTCTCTTCATCCCAGCGCTGTCAAGGTGGCACCCGCCCGGACGCTTACTTTCAACCAGTCATCACGCTCGGATTTCCACTGGGCGAGTAATGTGCCGGGCAAAGAGTCCCCGAGGCGGAAGGTGACAAAATAGGTGGCGCCCTGCTGATCCCAGTGCGGTAGGTTATGGCGCGTGATGCGCACTTCGGC
>JBDRJH010000168.1:0-6968 GCA_043815125.1 Verrucomicrobiota bacterium | reverse complement strand
TTGGTGGCGATGGTCACCTGCCGCCCGGCGATGCCGGATTCCAGGCGCAACTCCACGCCTCCAAAACCGTTCTGCTTCGCCGCGTCCGCATAGATCCAGATCGAGAACTCGTAGTCTTCGCCGGCCTTTACCGACGAAGCGTCCTGAAACAAGCCGCTATCGCCCTGATCCCGGATCACCCAGTGCTTGTAGGCCACCATGCCTTCGCCGCTGCGCGTGGGCGCCCACGTATCCACCCGGTCGATACCGCCACCCCAGACACCCCACCCCGGCACCTCCTCGGGTCGCTCGCCGCCAAACTCGAACGACGGATTGCTCAAGGCGGGCCCGGTTTCCTGGGCCGACGACAAACACGGAGACAAAGACGCCAGCGCGATGGCTAGACGGAGGGGGTTTAGAAGGGGCGGGGTATGCATGACGAATGAAGATTTGGACCGAGGCGGCTACGCCGAAACAGACGGCGGATCGCGCTCTTGTTGAGTTACCGGTAACTTTTAATTTGACCGCGTCAAGGTTTTTTGTCGTCTTCATGTCACTGCCTCAGCCACCCCGACTAAAAATGAACCCTACCCCCGCACCGTTCCCCAAGCGTCCGCGCGGCTTTACGCTGATCGAACTCCTCACCGTGATCGCCATCGTTGGAGTCCTCGCCGCGATCACCATACCCACCGTTTCCAGAGTGCGCGAAAATGCGCGCCAAGTGCAGTGCCGGTCCAACATCCGTCAGCTTGCCACGGCCGCCCTGTTGGCCTCGCAAGACAACCGCTCTCGTTTCCCCGCCATGAAGAGCTTCTACTGGGAACAAGCCGGCGACCCCGACAATCCCGCCACCCGCGTCGCCTACCTCTGGGAAATCCTGCCGCGCTATATCGGCGCGAACAACTGGCCCTCGGATAAATACCTCCCCCCCTTTCGCTGCCCCACGGTGGAATCGCGCGGACGCACCGGCCAAAATGGCGACTTCCTCGTCGAGGACGACAACGGCAGCTCCCACTACCGCTACAACTGGCAGCACGCCAACAACGCTCCGGTGCCGCCCGATCCTCCGCAAGCCATGTTGTTGTTCGAAACGCTCTGGCCCAATTGGCCGGCCACCGCATGGCCCCACTCGCCGGGCGGCTCCGCCCGCATGAACGTTGCCTATGCCGACAGCCATGTGGCCGCCGTCACACAGACCGCCTACGCCGCGCTCGTCGGCGGCTCCGAGGAAGTGTCCGACCAATTCTTCGCCGAGGGCTGGGTAAGATGACACGCCTCACGCTCCTTGCTTGCATCGCAACCCTGTTCGCCAGTCCCGAAGCGGCACGCACCGCCCCCGCCCCCTTGCGGGTGGAAGGCTCCGCACTGGTCGATCCTTCCGGACAACCCGTCCTGCTACGCGGCTGCAACCTCGGGAACTGGTTCCTCTTCGAGGCCTGGATGATGGACCTGGCCCGCCCGGGCGAGCCGCGCGATCACGTGGATGTTATTCGCACACTCGAACACCGCTTCGGTCCGCAACGCGCCGCCGAACTGCTCGACCTGTTTCGGGAAAACTGGCTCCGCGCACGCGACTTTGAGCTCATGCGCGAGTTCGGTTTCAACGTCATCCGCCTGCCCTTCCACTACGCCCTGCTCGAAGAGCCCGCGCGTCCCGGCAAGCCGCGCCCCGACGGCTTTCGTTGGCTGGATCACGCGGTGCGGCTCGCCTCCGACGCAGGGCTCTACGTCATCCTTGATCTGCACGGTGCCCCCGGCGCGCAGAGCCTCGACCACGTCACCGGCGAGTCCGGTCGCAACGAGTTTTGGCTGCCGGAAAATCGCCTCCGCGGGGCCTTGCTCTGGGAGGCCATCGCGCACCGCTACCGCGACCACCCGGCCGTCGTCGCCTACGACGTGCTCAACGAGCCCTACGGCAAGCTCAACATGGACCACGACGACGCCCAGCTCATCGGGGCGATGGAGGAGCTGGTCACCGCCGTGCGACGCGCCGACCCCGACACGCTCATCTACTGCGCCGGCGCGCTGCGCGGCATCGAGGTTTACGGCCCTCCTTCCGCGCGAGGCTGGCGCAACGTCGGCTTCACCGAACATTTTTATCCCGGCTTCTACGGCGACGAGACATCACTCGCCACACAGGCGCTTTTCCTCAACGCCAAGTTGACACAGCGCGCCGCGCTGCTCCGTGCCTGGAACACTCCCTACCTCGTCGGCGAGTTCAACCCCGTGGTGAAAGACAACGGCGGGCCCGCCATGCTGCGCCGCTACTTCGACGCCTTCGCGGCCCAAGGCTGGGCCGCCACGATGTGGAGCTACAAACTCATCAAGCGCACGCCGGGCGCGGAGCCCGAGCCGTGGTATCTCGTGACCAACGCCGACGCACTCAATATCCCGTCGTTCGCGACCGCCTCCGACGCCGAGCTGGAAGCCTTTTTCCTCTCCCTCGGCACCATGGATTACGCGCTGGCCGAGCCCCAGCTCGACGCCCTCCGCGACGCCGAGCCACCCCCGCCTCTGCCGCTCGCCGCCGCCGGCGAACTCCCCCCGACCGACCCCGGCTTCACCGCGCCCGAAGGCTGTAGTTTGTTCAACATAGGCGACGCCTACCCGCGGGCCGCCGTGCGCCCCACCGGCGCCGACTCGCTCACGCTGTGGGGCGGCGGACGCGATATCTTCGGCACGCGCGATGAGTTTGGCCTGCTGGCGCGCGAGACCGGCGGGGATTTTTCGCTCACCGCGACCGTCGCTTTCGACGGCGTCGCCCACCGCCACGCCAAGGCCGGGCTCATGTTTCGCGCCAGCCCGGATGAGGACGCGCCCTTTGTCTCCGTCGTGCTCTTTCCCGGCGGGCGGAGCGTCATCGGCAGCCGCTCACGCCCGGGCGGCCCCGTGACGGAGCAAGCCCTGTTGATCGGCGCCACCACGCAGCGACTCGCTCTGACGCGCCTCGGCAAAACCTTCACCGCCATCGCCGAGTCGTCCGGGTCCGTAGAGCTGCGGGCCGAACGCTCGATGACTCTCTCCATTCCTCAAGACAGGGGCTGGCTGGGGCCCTATGTGCTCAGTCACGACGGCGCCGTGTCCAGCAAAGTGGACTTCACGCACATCTCATGGGGCGCGGCCAAATGACTCTCGCCATAAAAGAGACGATGCTGTGCAAATCAAATCCGCCAAAAACGGACGATGATCGCACCCCACGCCAGCCTACGCCCAGTCCACCACTTGCCCTGCGCCGCGCCGGGCGCGCTTCGTTGACCACCATGGCCAAGAAGTCCGCCAGCCCCGCACGCAAAGCCGCCGCCCCCGCAGCCAATGCCGCCACCATGGCCGAGATCGCCCGCCTGTGCGGCACGACCAAGATGACGGTCTCCCGGGTCTTTGCCGGCCGCCCTGGCGTGGGCGAGGAGTTGCGACAAAAAATCCTCAAAGCCGGCCAACGCCTCAACTACGAGGTCAACCAACAGGCGAGGAACTTTAGCGCGAACCGCGCGGGCTTCGTCGGCATCGCCACACCCTTCGAAGGACTGCTTGGATCGTGCTACTTCCAGCGCGTCGTCGAAGGCCTCAACCACGGCCTGCGCAGCTCGCCCCACGACCTCGCCCTGTTCGATATGTTGTCCGCGTCCTTTGAGGACGGGGCGAAGCTCGAACGTCTCTGGCGCCAGCGCAAGGTGGACGGCCTCGTCATCCTGGCCCCGCACACCACCGACCACTTCATGCGCCCGTTGATCGACTCCGGCGTGCCACTTGTGGTCGTCGGCGAGCATCCCGACGACGCGGCCATCGCGTCGATCATGGGCAACGACCGCATGGGCATAGGCCTGGCCGTCGATCACCTCGTCGCCCTGGGGCACCGGCGCATCGCTTTCGTCGGCGGCCCGACCGATCTCTCCAGCGCGGCCCGCCGCTTGGAAAGCTTCACCGGAACGATGAAAAGCCACGGCCTCAAAGTTGATCCGGAGATGCTTGGGAAGGGGGACTACACCATGCATTCCGGCCGGGTAGCCGGCGCCCGCTTGCTTAACCGGGCCATACGCCCCACCGCCATCGTCGCCGCCAACGATTACATGGCGATGGGCATCATTCAGTCCGCCCAAGAGCTAGGCCTCCGCGTGCCGAACGACCTGTCGGTAACGGGCTTCGACAACCTGCCCTCCTCGGTCGATTACTGGCCGCCGCTCACCACCGTCCACCAACCGGTTTTCGATATAGGACTCAAGGCAGCGCAACTTCTCATAACCCAAATGGATGGTTCGCCCGCTCCCGACCAACCCGACCCCCTCACCGAACGCCAGATCGTGACGGAGGTATCCCTGCTCGTGCGTTTATCCACCGCGCGAGCCGCCGACACGACGGGCAGAACCTCCCGTTGACCAAGCCGCCGGCCTCCCACACCCATTGAAAAAAGAAGACTCCCCGTCCTCAACGACACGGGATTGCCTTTGACCACGGACCGCGAGCCAATGCCCGCCGCCATGATCGTCCGTTTTCTCAAAAACCCGCCAGCTGCCCGCGCCGACCACCTGACCTGCACCCGCGCCGACGGCACCACTTGGGAAACCGAACTGCCCCGCGCCGGCGTGCTGCCGCTGCTGGCCATGCGCCACGTCATCGAGTCGAGCCTCGGCCTCAAGCAGGGCTGGTTCGGCAGCGTGGCCCGGTCGGGCGAACCGGATGACCGCTCCGATGACGCACGCATCAGCCTCATCCTCGCGCACCTCACCCAGGCCGAACAATGGGGCGGCGCGTCCACACCCGATGTTTTCCGTCAAAAGCTTGCCGCCGCCTGCGCCGACGCGGGCCTGCCCGCCCCCGACATCACCGACCGACAACTCGCCGACCTGCGCGCCGACCTGCGCGCCTTTGGCGCCCTCTGGCGACCGCTCAACGCCGGCCAGTATCACGAGACCACCTGGTGATCCCGCGTCACAGCGGCGACAACGCCACCACCAGACCGACCACCGCGCCGTAGGCGACGTGGCCGGCGAAATGCGCCACGAACACCGTCGGACTCGACCGGCGGTAACGCTCCACCGGATGGTTGTCCGCGACCACCCAGACCAGCCCCAGGCTGACCACGATGCCGTGAAACGCGCCGAAACCCAACCCCGTGAACAACGCGTGCGGCCACGCCGTCATCCCCAGCGCGACCATCAGCAGCGTGTAGACCAAACCAAAGCCGACCGCCGACAACACATGCAATAACCGCCCCACCACGCGCGCATTGTCCAACGAACCCGTCAACAGACTGCCCAGCGCCTCGACCATGTCGCCGCCCTCGCCCGCCCGCGCGATCAGGCGCATAACCAACGACAACGCGAACGCGCCGGCGACGCCGGCCAGCGCCGCGGATAACAGGTAGGTGGTGATCAGGGTGGCAGCATTCATGGTCCGGGGCCTTTCTCGATGGAGGGTTGCGCGTGGCCCCGCGCATCGCGGGAGCCGTGATCGTAGGAACAACCTAAACCCGTTTCCCCCGTCCCGCCACCCGAGGCGCGTCCTTTTTCAAAAAGCCGCTCGACAAAATTAAACTTTCAGTATTTTCAGAAACTATGACCAAGGCCGAACGCTTCCAGCAGACCCGCGAACGCTTCATCACCCAGTGGGGCGCGCTCGGCACGCAGTGGGGCATCAACCGCACCATGGCCATGGTCCACGCGCTCCTCCTGGTCTCGCCCGATCCGCTCACCACCGACGAGGTCATGGAGCAGCTCCAGGTCAGCCGCGGCAACGCCAACACCAACCTGCGCGAGCTGGTCGCCTGGGGCCTGTTGCGCATCGTCCCAAAGAAGGGCGACCGCCGCGATTTCTACGAGGCCGAGAAGGACACCTGGAAGATGTTCTGCACCATCGCCCGCGAGCGCAAACGCCGCGAGACCGAGCCCGCCCTCGCCCTGCTGCGCGAATGCGCCGAACAGACCGACGACATCGCGTCCGCCGAGGCCAGGGAATTCAACGCCCGCGTGTCCGACCTGGCCGACTTCGTCGCCCTCGCCAACACCGTCATGGACAAAGTCGCCTCCGCCAAAGACAGCTCCATCGCCCCGAAAGTGCTCAAGCTCCTTGGCTGAAACCGTCCTCCACCGACCAATTCTTCAATAAACCACTCTAAATTTTCAATATTTACCGAAACTACCAAATAAATAAAATATCCACGCGGCATTAAAATGTAGGAGCCTGCTTGCAGGCGATGGTTTGAGGCCCTCGGCGCGACCAAATCGCCTGCAAGCAGGCTCCTACATTCAGAGCCGAACCAAACCAAATACCATGAATACACTGATCCTGACCTACATCATCTATCTCGCCATCAGCCTGGCCCTGACCGTCTGGGTGGCCCGCACGCTGCACCGCAACGGACGCGCGTTTCTCGTCACCAGCTTTCACGGCAACGAAACGCTCGCCGACTCGGTCAACCACCTGCTGGTGGTCGGCTTCTACCTGCTGAACTTCGGCTTCATCAGCTTCAACCTGAAGGTCGGCCTCGCCCCGACCGACGGTGCCACCGTCTTCGAGGTGCTCGGCACCAAGATCGGCGGCGTGCTGCTGGTCCTCGGCGCGATGCACTTCGCCAACCTCGCGATCTTTAATCGCCTGCACCGCAAACCCGCCCCGCCGCCCCTACCGGCGATCACCACCCGATGAAAAACTTCCTTCTGCGCTTCGTGCTGCCGCCCGCCTACGCGGTGGGCTTGCTCACGGCTTTTGCGCTCTTCCAAGCCAACGACCTCGCCGATCTCGCAGCCTTCACCGCCATCGCCCTCATCTACGCCTACATCTTCGCCGGACTGCCGGCGTTGGCCTTCGCGGGGATCATGGGCCGGCTGCAACGCCGCGGCTTCCGTCACGGCGGCGTGCGCCTGCTAGCCGCCATGCTTCTGGGTTTCGCCGCCGGCTTCGCCATCGGGCTGGTCTTCAACGGACAGGAGCCGTTCACGCTGTTTCTCCCTCTCGGCGTCGCCACCGGCCTGCTGGTCGAGCTCACCGTCATC
>JBDRJH010000167.1:0-12734 GCA_043815125.1 Verrucomicrobiota bacterium | reverse complement strand
GGTGTCACCACCTACGACTTGGATCAGTATGCGCGCGATTTGATCGCCCGCCACGGAGCCACCAGCGCCTGTTATGGTTACCAGATCGGTAGCCGGCGCTATCCCGGATACAGCTGCATCTCCGTCAACGAGGAGGTCGTTCATGGCATTGGTTCCATGAAACGCATCCTGACCGACGGCGATGTTGTCTCCCTCGACATCGTCGTGGCCTACAACGGCTACATCGGCGACAATGCCACCACCGTCCCCGTCGGGGTCATCTCGCCCAAAGTCGACGAACTCCTCCGCGTCAGTCGCGAGGCCCTCGACATCGGCATCGGCCAAGCGAAAGTCGGCAACCGTATCGGCGACATTTCTCATGCCATCCAGGCGCACGTCGAGGCCCACGGCTTCAGCGTCATCCGCGACATGGTCGGGCACGGTGTCGGCACCTCGATGCACGAAGAGCCGCAGATCCCCAACTTCGGTCGCAAGGGCCAGGGCCCCAAAATCAAGCCCGGCATGACCCTCGCCATCGAACCCATGGTGAACCTCGGAGGCTACCGCACCAAGACCCTCTCCGACGGCTGGACCGTGGTCGCCGTCGACGGACTGCCCTCCGCTCACTTCGAGCACACCGTGCTCACCACCGAACAAGGCCCCGAGATCCTCACCATCCCGGCCCCCGTTCCCAGCATCTGAATTTCATGCGGTCCGCCGCATTTTTCGCCAGTTTTTACTCTCACTTCACCACTAAACCCAACCACACATCACCATGCCTCGTCTCCTTGGCGTCGACATTCCCGCGAAGAAAAAAGTCTCCTTCGCGCTCCGTTACATCTACGGCATCGGTCCGGTTCGCGCCGACCAGATCGTCCTTGAAGCTGAACTGAACCCCGACATGCGGGCTCAGGACCTCACCGAGGAGCAGCTCAACAAGATCATCCACATCATCACCGAGCACAAGTGGGTGCTCGAGGGCGACCTCCGCCGCGAGCTCACCGGCAATCTCAAGCGCCTCCAGGCCATCAACTGCTACCGCGGCATCCGCCACCGTCGCAGCCTCCCGGTCCGCGGTCAGCGCACCGGCACCAACGCCCGCACCCGCAAGGGCCCGCGCCGCACCGTCGGCGTCACCAAGGCCTCCAAGTAACCTTTTAAGCATCATCCATCATGGCCGAAGATAAGTCCGCTCCCAAAAAAGAAAAAGCGCCCAAGGACATCGTGTCCGCCGCCGCTCCCGCCGCCGAAAAGCCGGCCGAGCTGGTTGGTGGCGTCGCCCGCCAGCCCACCGCCGAAGAACTCCTCAAGGAGGAGCTCGGCGCGATCAAGATCCGCAAGGCGAAGGGTTCCAAGAACATCAGCTCCGGCGTCGCCAACGTGCTCGCCTCGTTCAACAACACCATCGTTTCCATCACCGACGCCAAGGGCGCCGTGATCTCCTGGTCCAGCGCCGGTAAGTGCAACTTCCGCGGTTCCCGCAAGTCCACCGCCTACGCCGCCCAGGTCGTCGCCCAAGACGCCGCCCGCACCGCCATGTCGCACGGTCTCAAGGACATCGTCGTCAAGGTTTCCGGTCCCGGCCTCGGCCGTGACAGCGCCATCCGCGCCTTCCAGGCCATCGGCCTCGAGGTCACCTCCATCATCGACGTCACCCCCGTTCCCCACAACGGCTGCCGTCCCAAGAAGCGTCGCCGCTGCTAAGCGCCCGCCACATCACCCGCAACCCACCTTAAGGTCCAACCACCATGGCTCGTTACACCGGTCCCACCACCCGCCTCAGCCGCCGCTTCAATCAGCCGCTGTTCGGCAGCACCAAGGCCTTCGAAAAGCGTCCTTACCCGCCCGGCCAGCACGGTCCCAAGCTCCGTCGCAAGCTCTCGGAATACGCCGTCGGCCTCAACGAAAAGCAGAAGCTCCGCTTCACCTACGGCCTCCTCGAGCGCCAGTTCCGCCGCGCCTTTGAAACCGCCAAGCGCGAGCGCGGCGTCACCGGCGAGCGCTTCCTGCAGCTCCTCGAGACCCGCCTCGACAGCGTCGTCTACCTCCTCGGTTTCGGCAAAAGCCGCGCCGCCGCCCGCCAGACCGTCAACCACGGTCATGTGCGCGTCAACGGTCACAAGGTCGACATCGCCAGCTACATCGTGCAGATCGGCGACGAGATCGAGATCAAGAATCAAGCCTCCTCCCGCCAGCTCGCCACCCGCAACCTCGAGGAGAACCGCTCCCGCGTCGTCCCCGGCTGGCTGACCCTCAACGCCGAGCAGTTCAAGGCCGTCGTCAACCGCCTCCCCACCCGCGAGGAGATGGTTCCCGACATCAACGAGCAGCTCATCGTCGAGTTCTACTCGCGCTTCTAATCCGGCGTCTGCCGGTGGTTTTGCCGATCGGCGCTCCCGTCCCACGCAAGACGGGGCTTGCCGACCGGCAAAACTTCTTTTCTTTTCTCAATCTTTACACCCATCGCCATGCCCAAACGCCTCGGAAAGTTCGAGCTTCCCAACAAACTCACCAAGGTCGAGGACGGCGCCACGCCGACCTACGCCAAGTTCATCGCCGAGCCCTTTGAGGCCGGTTACGGCCACACCATTGGCAACTCTCTGCGCCGCGTGCTGCTCAGCTCCATCGAGGGCTCGGCCATCTCGTCGATCAAGATCGACGGCGTCAGCCACGAGTTCCAGAGCATCGAGGGCGTCGTCGAGGACGTCACCGACATCGTCCTGAACCTGAAGAAGATCCTCATCGTTTCCCAGAAGCGCGAGCCGGTCACCCTTCAGATCAAGGTCAACAAGGAAGGCGCTGTCACCGCCGCCGACATCCAGGCCGACGCCAACATCACCATCGTCAACCCCGAGCAGGTCATCTGCACCCTCGACAAGACCAAGACCTTCTCGGCCGAGGTCGAGATCAAGACCGGCCGCGGCTACTATCCCGGCGAGCAGAACAAAAAGGAAGACCAGGCCATCGGCGTCATCCCGATCGACTCGCTCTTCTCCCCGGTCAAGCTCGTCAAGTATGCCGTCGAGAACACCCGCGTGGGTCAGATCACCGACTACGACAAGCTCATCCTCGAGGTCTGGACCGACGGTCGCGTGACCCCGGACGACGCCCTCAAGCAGTCGGCCTCGATCCTCAAGCATCACCTCGATGTGTTCGACCGCGTCAGCGAGGACACCTTCGAGTTCGACAACGTGCAGTCCGAGGTCAGCGAGGAGCAGAACAAGCTCCGCAAGCTCCTCAACATGTCGGTCAACGAGATCGAGCTGTCGGTCCGTGCCGCCAACTGCCTCAACAACGCGAACATCACCACGGTCGGCGAACTCGCCATGAAGACCGAGCAGGAGATGCTCAAGTATCGCAACTTCGGCAAGAAGTCGCTCAACGAAATCAAGGACAAGCTGGAGCAGCTCGGTCTCTCCCTTGGCATGAAGTTCGACGAGCGTCTGCTCGACGCGAAGAAGGAAGCCTGATCCGTTTCGGCGGCGGCTTCCGCAAGGGAGCCGCCGCCTTTTCATTTTCGACTCTCGCGCCGTCCGCTGCCGCTCCACGCTGCGACCGGATCGCCGATCGGGAGTTCGTCATAAAAAACCAAATACAACACACCAATGCGTCACAACAAACACCGCGCCTCCCTCGGCGTCACCCGCGAGCACCGCTCCGCGATGCTCAGCAACATGGCCGCCTCGCTCATCGAGCACGGCCGCATCAAGACCACCCTCACCAAGGCCAAGGCCTTGCGCCCCTTCGTCGAGAAGGTCATCACCAAGGCCAAGAAGGCCGCCGCCTTCGACAAGATCGACGGCAAGCTCGATCCCCGCGCCCTGCACCTGCGCCGCCTGGCCCTCAAGGACGTTCGCAACGAGGACGCAATCACTCTGCTCTTCAACGAGAAAGTCTCCGAGTTCACCGCGCGCTCCGGCGGCTACACCCGTATCTATAAGCTCGGGCCCCGCATCGGTGACGCCGCCAACATGGCGCTCATCGAGTTCGTGAAGGCCGACGACCAGGGCTACAAGAAGTCCAAGTCCCGCAAGTCTTCCAAGAAGGCCGCCAAGCCCGCCGCCGAAGCTCCCGCCGAGACGACCGAGGCCGCCGCTCCCGCCGCCGAGGCCTGAGCCGGTTCTTCGCTCAAGCGATCCAAACATCTTCGACGCGCCGGATTTTTTCCGGCGCGTTTTTTTGTGCCTGCGCGCACGGGGCGAGTGGTTTGGCTTGTTGCGGACGGCGGCCGGAGTTTGGCTGCTGGCCCGCCCGCATGGACCTGCAAACCGCTACCGTTGTTTACTGCCTGCTCGTCGCCGCCCTGTTTCTCGGGCTGTGGCGTTACTACGACCGGCGCGACCACGCGCGTTTTGAACAGGAGCGGCGTCACGCGGCGTTTCACTGCGGGCGCTGCGGTCACACGTATGCGGTGCAGGGGGATCATGAGACGGCCCGGTGTCCGCGTTGCGAGCACGACAATGCCCGGTTGAAGTTTTAGGCGGTTCGCAGATAGCCCCGTTGCGCGCACGCCGAGAGGTGACGTCTATTCCGCGGACTGGTTGATCGGGTATCGCCAGCGACGCCCCCAGAGGGCCGCGGTTTTGTTTAAAGCGTTCTTTGACGACGTTTCTACCCGACGCCCTGCGCGAGCATGGCCTCGGCGATCTTTTGGAAGCCGGCGATGTTGGCGCCGTGCACGTAGTTGACGGAGCCGTTCTCCTGCCGGCCGTGGCGCGCGCAGGCCTGGTGGATGCCGCGCATGATCTCGTGCAGCTTGTTGTCGATGGTCGCGCGGTCCCACGCGGTGTGCGCGGCGTTTTGGGCCATTTCCAGGCCGCTGGTGGCGACGCCGCCGGCGTTGGCGGCCTTGCCCGGAGCGAAGAGCGCGCCGGCGGCGTGGAAGACCTGGATGGCTTCGTTGGTCGAGGGCATGTTGGCTCCCTCGGAAACGCAGGTGCAGCCGTTTTTGACGAGCGTCTTGGCGTCGTCCGCCTGGAGTTCGTTTTGGGTGGCGCAGGGCAGGGCGATGTCGGCCTTGAGGTGCCAAGGGTTCTGGCCGGCGTGGTGTTTGCAGCCGTGTTGTCCGTCGAGTTCGGAGAGGCGGCCGCGACGCTGTTCCTTGAGCTGCATGATCTCGTCGTATTGATCGAGATTGAGGCCTTTGGGGAAGTGCAGGGTGCCGTCGGAGTCGGAGAGGGAGACGACCTTGGCGCCGAGTTCGATGCACTTGGCGGCGGCGTGCAGGGCGACGTTGCCGGAACCGGAGATGAGCACGCGTTTGCCGTCGAGGCTATCGTCGCGGGTCCTGAGCATTTCCTCGCAAAAGTAGACGCAGCCGTAGCCGGTGGCCTGTGGTCGCAGGAGGCTGCCGCCGAAGCTGAGGCCCTTGCCGGTGAAGGCGCCGTGGTAGCGGTTGGTGAGACGTCGGTAGTGGCCGAAGAGGTAGCCGATCTCGCGGGAGCCGACGCCGATGTCGCCGGCGGGCACGTCGGTCTCGGGGCCGATGTGACGGAAGAGTTCGTTGATAAAGGCCTGACAAAAACGCATGACCTCGCCGTCGCTTTTGCCCTTGGGGTCGAAATCGGCGCCACCCTTGCCCGCGCCGAGGGGGAGGGTGGTGAGGGCGTTCTTGAAGGTTTGCTCGAAGGCGAGGAACTTGAGCACGCTGAGGTTGACCGAGGGGTGAAAGCGCAGGCCGCCTTTGTAGGGGCCAATGGCACCGCTCATTTGCACGCGGTAGCCGCGGTTGACGTGGACCTCGCCGTGGTCGTCGACCCAGGCGACGCGAAACTGCATGATGCGGTCGGGCTCGACGAGGCGGTCCAGAAGGCCGTCGTTCAGGTATCGGGGATTTTTTTCAAGAAAGGGGGCGATGCTGTGCATCACCTCGGCGACCGCTTGGTGAAACTCCGGCTGATGGGGGTCGCGTTTTCTCAGTGCTTCCAAAAAGGACTCGGTGGAGTAAGGCATGGGGTGGGGGGAAGTTATGCCCGGTCGAGGGTTTTGCGCAAGGTCTCCGGGGTGTTTGGAATCGCTCTTGCTCTCGGGCGGCGGTTGGCGTTCTTCTCTTTTTTTGCCCATGTCCCAGACCATCGCCGTCATCGATTTCGGATCGCAATACACCCAGGTCATCGCGCGTCGCATCCGCGAGTGTCAGGTCTATTCGAAGATCTACCACTATAAGACCAGCGCCGAGCAGCTGCGGGCCGACGGCGTCATCGGCATCATCCTTTCGGGCGGTCCCAGCAGCGTGTTTTCGCCCAAGGCCCCGATCCCCGACCGCGGCCTGTTCGATCTCGGCATCCCGGTGCTCGGCATCTGCTACGGCATCCAGTTGATGGGTCACCTGCTCGGTGGCAAGGTCTCCAAGAGCACCCACCGCGAATACGGCCACGGCACCCTCTCGATCCAGAAGCCCGGTCGTCTCTTCAACAAGCTCCCCAAGAAGCTCCGCGTCTGGAATTCCCACGGCGACAAGCTCATCGAGCTGCCCCCCGGCTTCGCCGCCATCGGCACCACCGACAACTCGCCCTACGCCGTCATCGAGGACCGCAAGCGCAACTTCTACGGCATCCAGTTTCACCCCGAGGTCTTCCACAGCGAGCGCGGGGTCGACGTCATCCGCAACTTCCTCGTGCAGGTCTGCGGCGCCCGGCAGGATTGGACCACCAAGGACTTCATCGCCCACGCCGTGGCCGACATCCGCAAGACCGTTGGCAAAAAATCCCGCGTGCTCCTCGGTCTCTCCGGCGGGGTCGACTCCTCGGTGGCCGCGGCGCTCCTGCACAAGGCCATCGGCAAGCAGCTCACCTGCGTCTTCGTTGACAACGGCCTTCTGCGCGCCGGCGAGCGCGAGCAGGTCGAGTCGCTCTACGCGCGGAACTTTAAGATCGATCTGCGTGTCGTTGACGCCTCGAAGCTCTTTTTGCGCCGTCTCAAGGGCGTCACCGACCCCGAGAAGAAACGCAAGATCATCGGCAACACCTTCGTTGAAGTGTTTGAGAAATCCCTCAAGTCCATCGGCCACGCCGACTACCTCGCCCAAGGCACGCTCTATCCCGACGTGATCGAGAGCGTGGCCATCGGCGACAACCCCGCCGCGCTCATCAAGAGCCACCACAACGTCGGCGGTCTGCCCGAGCGCATGAAGATGAAGCTCCTCGAACCCCTGCGCGAACTCTTCAAGGACGAGGTTCGCGCCGTCGGCGAGGCCTGCGGTCTGCCCCGCGAGGTCGTCTGGCGCCAGCCGTTCCCCGGTCCCGGTCTCGGCGTGCGCGTCGCCGGCGACATCACCAAGGCCCGTCTCGACGTGCTCAAACAGGCCGACACCATCCTCCAGGAAGAGATGATGGCCAGCGGCTGGTATTGGAAAGTCTGGCAGTCCTTCTGCGTTTTCCTGCCGGTCAAGTCGGTCGGCGTCATTGGCGACGAGCGCAACTACGCCGACGTCATCGCCCTGCGCATTGTCGAGTCCAAGGACGCCATGACCGCCGACTGGACCCGGATGCCCTACGACCTGTTGCAAAAGATCTCCAACCGTATTACCAACGAGGTGCGCGATGTCTCGCGTGTCGTCTACGACATCAGTTCCAAACCTCCCGCGACCATCGAGTGGGAGTAATCCCCGTCCTCCCCCATCCCCATGCCCTCCCTGTTCCGTTCGCTCGCCCTCGTCCTGACAACCCTCGCGCTGGCCGCCGTCCTTCGCGCCGAGGACCCGATCATCGCCAAGGCCCGGTCCAACATCGGCTCGGAGGCGGCGCTCAACGGCCTGCGCTCCGTTCACTACACCGGGCACCTCGAGGTCGTGGGCCAGGACGCGGACGGCCAGGACACCCCGGTCAAGGTCGGCATCGAGATCATCTTTGAAAAACCCTATCGTCAGCGCATCGTCGCCACCTCGCCCCAGAAAATCGAGGTCACCGCGCTCGACGACTACGACGCCTGGCAACGCGAGCAGGACCCCGCCGACGCGAACAACTGGCGCATGACCCTGCTCTCGCCCGACCAGATCAAGCGCCTCCGCGCCAACACCTGGGAAAACCTCTCCTTCTATCGCGGTATCGAGGAACGCGGCGGGCGCACCGAGGACCTCGGCACCGCGACCGTCGACGGCGTCAAGTGCCGCAAGCTCGCCTTCATCCACGACGACAACATCGTCTTCCACCGCTACTTCGACGCCAAGACCGGCAAGCTGATCCTCACCGAAACCGAAAGCGGCAGCACCATCCGTGAACGCGGCGAACTCAAGGCCGGCGGACTCAATTTCCCCAACAAGATCGTCACCCGCAACAAACTGCCCGACGGCAGCGAGCGCGAGATCGTCGTCACCTTCGACTCGGTCAAGGTCAACGAGGACTTCCCCGAAGAGATCTTTGCCATGCCCCTGCTCGGCACGGGCAATTGAGCGCCGGCCGCTCCCGCCGGGCGGCGTCTGTCCGTCCCCTTCTTCCGCCGCCGGAATGACGCGTTCCGACGGCTTTCCGTCTCGCCCCCGCGCGTGCGGCGCGGCAAATTGATCGCTTTGTAACCGACTTATCACCGTGCGTGTCCTGCGCTTTGCCTCCAAAACCTTCGACTCCGAACTGGCCGACTTCTGTCGCGGTTCGGTCGTGTCGAAGGAAATCACCGACTCCGTAACCGCCATCCTCGCCGACATCCGCAGCCGCGGCGACGAGGCGGTCGCCTACTACGCGGCCAAGTTCGACGGCGCCAAACTCCGCGCCCGCGACTTTCGCGTGAAGCCCGCCGACATCGCCGCCGCCGCCAAGCGTCTGCCCGCCGCCGAGCTCAAGGCCCTCAAGGCCGCCCACGAAAACATCGTCGCCTTCAACCAGAAGAGTCTCCCCAAGAACTGGCAGGGTAAAAACAAACACGGTGCCACCGTCGGCGAGCTCCATCACCCCATCCGCCGCGTCGGCCTCTACGTGCCCGGCGGCGAGGTTCCGCTCGTGTCCTCGGTGCTCATGACCACCACGCTGGCCAAGATCGCCGGCTGCCCGCAGATCGCCGTCTTCACGCCGTCCAACGCCCAGGGCAAGATTGCCGACGGCCTGCTCGCCGCGCTGCACCTGGTCGGTATCGACGAGGTCTACCGCATCGGCGGAGTGCAGGCCATCGCCGCCGCCGCCTACGGCACCGACACCATTCCCGCCGTCGACAAGGTCTACGGTCCCGGCAACGCCTATGTCATCGAGGCCAAGCGTCAGGTCTTCGGCACCGTCGGCGTCGATTCGCTGCCGGGTCCCAGCGAGGTCATGCTCATCTGCGACGGCTCGGCCAAGGTCGAGTTCGCCGCCGCCGACCTGCTCGCCCAAGCCGAGCACGGGTCCGGTCGCGAGAAGATCTTCCTCGTCGCCACCTCCGCCGAGCTCATCGACGCCATCAACGCCGAGGTCCAGAGCCAGCTGCAATCGCTCACGCGCTCCGAGAAAACCGCCAAGGTGCTCGCCAACGGTTTCCTTGCCGTGGTGGTCGACAACCTCGACCAAGCCGCCGAGGTCGCCAACTACGTCGCCCCCGAGCACCTCGAACTGCTGGTCAAACCGCCCGCGCAAAAGCAGCTCATCAAGACCATCACCACCGCCGGTGCCATCATGCTCGGCAATTTCACCGCGACCGCCCTCGGCGACTTTGTGGCCGGCCCCAGCCACGTGCTGCCCACCGGACGCGCCGGCCGCTTCTTCAGCGGACTGCGCGTGGCCGACTTCATGCGCCGCACCAGCCTCATCAGCTACGACCAGGCCGCGGTCAAAAAGGCCGAGCCCACCGTCGCCGCTTTCGCCGCCATGGAGAAACTCGACGCCCACGGTCGCAGCGTCTCGTTGCGCGCCAAGTGAGTCCCGTCTGAAGGCTCCGCCATGTCCGACCTCTCCTCCCTTGCCCTGCCGCACGTTCCCGCGCTGCACGCCTACACGCCCGGCCTGCAACCCACCGAAACCGGCTGGGTGAAACTCAACACCAACGAGTGCCCCTACGGCCCCAGCCCGCGCGCCGCCGAGGCCATCGCCGCCGAGATCGCCGAGAGTGGCGACCGTCTGCGTCTTTACCCAAATCCGACCAGCGCGCCGCTGCGTCAACTCATCGCGCGCCAGCACGGCCTCGCCGAGCAAAACGTGCTCGTCGGCAACGGCTCCGACGACGTGCTCAACCTGCTCGTGCGCGTCTTCGGCGGACCCGCCGCGCTCACCGCGTTCACGCTGCCCAGCTACTCGCTCTACCCGGTGCTCGTCGCGATTCAGAACGGCGCGGTCAAGGCCGTGGAGTTCGACCGTTCCATGCGCCTGCCCGTCGACGCCATCGCCGCCTCCGGCGCCAAGGCCTTCTTCCTGACCTCGCCCAACGCGCCCACCGGCGTCGCCTTTGCGCCCGCCGAGATCGAGGCCGTGTTGCAACGCTTCGACGGCATCCTGGTGGTCGACGAGGCCTACGCGCCCTTTGCCAACGCCAACTGCGTCGGCCTGCTCGCCAAGTATCCGCGCCTCGTCATCACCCGCACGCTCTCCAAGGCCCACGCGCTGGCCGGACTACGCGTCGGCTACGCGCTGGCACACCCCGAGGTCATCGGTCTGCTCGACCGCGTGCGCGACAGCTACAACGTCAATCGTCTCTCGCAGGCCGGCGCGCTCGCCGCGTTGTCCGACACCGGCTATTACGATGCCATCATCGGCAAGATCAACCGCACGCGCGACCACTGGTCCGCCGAGTGGAGCGCGCGCGGTTGGTTCACCTACGAGTCGCAGGCCAATTTCATTTTCACCGAACCGCAAACCGCCGCCGGTGAGGCCGGTCCGGCCGTGGCCAAGTCGCTCTACGAGTTCCTGCTCTCGCGCAAGATCCTCGTCCGCTACTTCCCCAGCCACGCCTTGACCGCCTCCTTCCTGCGCATCAGCGTCGGCACCGACGACGAAATGCTCGCCGTCGAACAAGCAATCCAAGCATGGCTTCAGACCGCAAAGTAACCCTCTCCCGCACCACCGCCGAGACCGACATCCAGCTCACGCTCCGGGTGGACGGCACCGGCGCGTCCGTTATCGAGACCGGCGTGCCGTTCTTCGACCACATGCTCACGCTGTTTTCGCGGCACGGATTGTTCGACCTCAAGGTCACCTGCAAGGGCGACGTGGACGTCGACTATCACCACACGGTCGAGGACGTCGGCCTCGTGCTCGGCGACGCCTTCAAAAAGGCCCTTGGCGACAAGAAGGGCATCCGTCGCTACGGGTTTTTCCTGCTGCCCATGGACGAGTCCCTGGCCCGCGTGGTCGTCGACATCGGCGGCCGTCCGCACCTCGTCTACACCGCCGAGGCGCCCACCATGTTTGTGCGCGACTTCAACATCGTGCTCGTGAAGGAGTTTTGCCGGGCGTTCAGCAACGCCCTCGGCTGCAACCTCCACATCGAACTTCTCTACGGCGAGGAGCCGCACCACGTCGCCGAGGCCATCTTCAAGGGCCTCGCCCGCGCCATGGACATCGCCACCCAGATCGATCCGCGCAGCGCCGACAGCCTGCCCTCGACCAAGGGGCTCATCTAAGGCCCGTCGAAGGTCGCAAGTCTGAAAGTGCAAAGTCGACAGATGCGGCGCAGCCGCGGACTCGACATTTGACCTTCGACCTTCAGACCTTCGACTTCCTTTCGAAGAAAATGATCGCCGTCATCGACAACGGAATCTGCAACCTGCGCAGCGTCACCAAGGCCCTTGAGGCCGTGGGCGCCGACGTGCGCGTCGTGCAAACCCCGGCCGAACTCGCCGCCGCCAACGCCGCCGGCCTCGTGCTGCCCGGGGTGGGCGCGCTGCGCGATTGCGTCGCCTCGCTGCGCGCCAGCGGCCTGGCCGACAGCCTGCGCGGTTGGATCGCCGACGACCGCCCCTTCCTCGGGGTGTGCCTGGGGATGCAGGCCTTGTTCGAATCCTCCGAGGAGGGCGACATCACCGGCCTCGGCATTTTCCCGGGCAAGGTCGTGCGCTTCCAGCGTCCGCCCACCTGCAAAATTCCGCACATGGGTTGGAACACCGTGCGCTTCACCCAGACGGGCACCGCGCTGCAGGACGGCCTGCAAACCGAGGGCGAGTCGTTTTACTTCGTGCATAGCTATCACTGCGTGCCGGCCGATCCGGCGCTGGTGTTGGCCACCTGCGATTACGAAGGCGAGTTCACCGCCGCGATTGGTCGCGGCAAGGTGTTCGCCACGCAGTTTCACCCCGAGAAAAGCCAGGCCAAGGGACTGCAAATCTACCGCAACTTCGCCCGCCTCGCGGGCTAAAAGGAGAACGGACATTCCTGTCCGTTCGCGTCGGAAGGGCACGGACAGGAACGTCCGTTCTCCGCTGCTCCTCAAGTCCGCCGGTCCGTCTGTAAACTCTCGGCGCCGCTGGTGTTCGGCGTTTCGCGTCAAGGTCACGGCTCGGTGACGATTTCCCATTCCCGCAGCTATTCACAGGGGTTGTTTAACTTATAAGTCCTCGGAAACGCCTGGCGGGGCTTCTTTTCTTTGCAACGGGGATGGTTTTTGCTCTGTTGAGAGGCACTTATGGCCAATACCGCTACCCTGAAAATCGACGGCAAAGAAGTTAACTACCCGGTCATCATCGGATCGGAAGGCGAGAAGGCCATCGACATCAGCAAGCTGCGGGCGGACACCGGTTGTATCACCTACGACGACGGCTTCGGCAACACCGGCTCCTGCCAGAGCAAGATCACCTACATCGACGGCGAGGTCGGCATCCTGCGTTACCGCGGCTACCCCATCGAGCAGCTTGCCGAGAAGTC
>JBDRJH010000166.1:0-10767 GCA_043815125.1 Verrucomicrobiota bacterium | reverse complement strand
CGGGGACGCACACGTCACCAACGCGGCCCGCGGTGTGGCCGCCCTACCCATTTCGGAATCGCCAGCATACGCCGGGCGGCGCTTCGTTTTCCGCATGAGCGACGATGAATCGCCAGACCCACCTTGCCGCAAGGTGCTCCCGCACGTGCCGCCGGACTTTGTGCCGGCCGGCACAACTTTCTTCCTGACGCTCTGCGCAATCCCTCGCGGATCGAAGGTGTTTACGTCCGACCCAGTGTGGTTGCAGGTAAAGAACGCCGCTGAAAATTATCACCATCGTGGCCGTTGGCATATTGGTCTGCTCCTGGCGATGCCTGACCACCTGCATCTGATGGTGTCGTTTCCGATTAACGAGCGGATAACGCGAGTGGTCGCCTCTTGGAAACACTACCTCGCGCGGACCGCCCGCATTTCGTGGCAGCGTGATTTTTTCGATCACCGACCACGCACCCTGGCGCAGTCACAGGAAACGGAAATCTACATTCGCGACAACCCGGTCCGCGCCGGCTTGGTCGCCCAGCCGCAAGACTGGCCCTACGCCTGGCCAAGGTTCCCCGCCGAACACGCCTGATCGGTCAAGGTAGGGCGGCCACTCCGCTGGCCGCCGAACACGTCACCAAAGCGGCCAACGGAGTGGCCGCCCTACCAAAACCGTCTGCCATCGGCACAACTCAGGTCGGCAGGCGTCTCACGCCGCGCGGTGGTTTTCGTTACCATGCGGACCGCGTTTCCCCTGCGCGTCCCCATCCCCCATGAACACCCCCACGACCCCGCGTGCCTACCGGCACCGTCGCGTCCGCGCGTCTGCGCCGAACGCCACCCTCGCCACTCGTCTGGCTTCCCTCTCCTCCGTAATCCTGGCCCTCGCCGCCCTCGCCTCCCCCCCTCGCCGCCCAATCGCCCGTCGGCGTGCCCGGCAGCTGGAGCCTCACCTTCGAAGACGAATTCAACGGCACCACCCTCGACGGCTCCAACTGGAAGCTCGGCCAGGGCGACGCCGGCATCGAAGGCCCCGGCGGCAACAACCCCGCCAATACCACCGTCGCCAACGGCAAACTCACCCTGCGCGCCTCCACCGATCCCGTCGCCTTTGCCGGCACCAACTTCGCCTACTCCACCGGCGAGATCTCCAGCTACATGCGCTTCAAACAAACCGGCGGCTACCTCGAAGCCCGCATGCGCTGGGACCAGGCCACCGGCCTCTGGCCCGCCTTTTGGGTCATGCCCGAACGCGACGGCTACGGCACCCAGGAATGGTTCAACCGCGCCTTCCTCAAGTTCGACCTCGCCGGCTCCGGCGTCTCCTCGATCACCAGCGCCAAACTGCGCATCAAGACCATCGTCGTCGGCAACAGCACCGCCAGTCCCAACAACCTCCAGACCCTCGCCGTCGCCGACGACACCTGGACCGAGACCGGCATCAACTGGAACAACCAGCCGCCCCTCAACCCGCTCCACCTCGACCACAAATGGGGCTTCGACTCCGCCGCCGGCGACATCGTCGAGATCGACGTCACCGCGTGGGCCCAGTCCCAGCACGCCGGCGACGGCGTCATGTCCGTCGCCCTCGCCGACGAGTTCCGCCGCGCCCGCGGCATGCGCTTCCACAGCCGCAACGCCACCAACGCCGCCGACCGCCCCGTGCTCGTGCTGAACGGCTCGGTCAACGTCGCCCCCACCGCCGACGCCTCCGTGAAGTGGGGCTCGTATTCGACCAACAACTACGGCAACCACGCCGAACTCGAGGTCCGCACCGCCTACGTCCAGTCGCCCAACAATACCACCACCACCAGCGGCGGCATGGAGCTCGACATCATGGAGACCCTCGGCGTCTGGGGAAACAACGTCTCCTCCCACGCCATTCACTGGGACGGCTACGGCGCCAACCAGCAATCCCGCGGCTGGGGCCCCGTGCCCGCGCTCAACACCGACACCACCTACCGCACCTACGGCTGCTACTGGATCCCCGGCGAGCTCCTCGAATTCTACGTCGATGGCGTGAAGACCGGTTCCTACACCGACTCCCGCGTGATGACCACCCCCGGCTACCTCATCCTCTCCCTCCAACTCGGCGGCTGGGATGGCAACAATGTCACCTCCGCCGTGCACAACAAAACCCTCGACGTCGATTACGTGCGCGTCTGGTCCGGCACCAAGAGCACGCCCGCCGTGCCCACCGCCACCACCCGCTCCGCCGGCGGCGCCGTTACCTTCGGCACCGACTTCTCCGTCTACTCCGGCCAGTCCAACGCCACCGGCCAGGTCACCATCGCCGACGGCGGCGACGCCGTGACGATTCACAAGGACTCGTGGTGGAAGTTCCCGCTCAACTACACCGTCACACCCGACACCGTGCTTGAAGTCACCGTCGAGTCCGCCGCCCCCGGCGAGATCATCGCCCTCGGCCTCGAAAACAACGACAGCCACACCGACGGCAAACGTCTCTTCCACTTCGCCGGCTCGCAGGTTTGGACGGGAGTCTGGACCGACTTCAAAGACTACGTTTCCGCCTCCGGACCCAAGACCTACGTCATCCCGCTCGGCACGTTCTACACCGGCGTGATGAGCCACCTCGCCATCGCCAACGACAACGACGGCGGCAACAAAGCCGTCGCCGCCCGCTACTCCAACGTGCGTATCCATGAAGGACTACAAACCGCGAACTTCACCTCCGCCGAAGGTTACGCCAACGGCACGGTGCACGACCAGCCCGGCGGCTCGCCCGCGTGGAAACTCGTGTCCGGCTCGGGCAGCTTCAACGTGGACCTCACCAAGGGCCTCGTCGTCAACGGAGCGCAGACCACCGCGCAGAACGCCGTCTGGCAAACGCCGGCCGACTTCACCGCCGCGGCCGCGCGCACCGCGGTGCTCGACTTTGACTTCACGCAGTCGGCGGCGACCGCGGGAAGCAACACCATCGTGTCGCTGAGCAACTTCCTCAACGCGACCTCCGGCACGACCAACGTGAAAGCCTACTTCGGCCGCGCCTCCGGCACCGACCTGTATCGCATCGGCTTTTATCAAAGCAGCGGCAGCCCCGCCACCAGCATCACGAGCAACGTCACCGGCACCGCCCTCGGCATCGACTCCGGCGGCGGCGACAACGTCTCGGTGCCGTTGCAGTTGCGCTACACGCTGACGCGCGGCGGCTCCGCCTCGGCCTGGAGCGTGTTGATCGAGCTCAAGAACCGCTCGACCGGCGCGACCCTGGCGACGGTGACGGTGCCGTCCTTCACCAGCTCGGCGACGTTCTACAACGACGCGTCGTTGTATCCGCTGATCAACAGCGAGGCCCGCCACAACGCCGCGCTCACCGAGCTGGTCATCACCGGCTACACCGCGCCGTAGCAGGGCCTGCCCAAGGAGAACGGACATTCCTGTCCGTTCCGAGCGACGTGAAACACCTCGCACACGGGGAACGGACAGGAATGTCCGTTCTCCTTTTTTTGCCCTCGCGGGCCGCCGAACACGCCCTACCGACTCAACGCTCCCAAGGGACAACTGGGGCCGGGTTGCCGAATGGCGGGAAGTGCATACCGCTGCCGGATGCCCGTGCACGAAGCTCTATCGCCATTCGAACCTTACGCGCTTTGGCTGGTCATCGCGGGGATCGGTGTATTGGCGACGGCAATACTTCCGCGGTTGCTGGCGAGACATCCCTTTTCGATGCCGATCGCGTTGCTGCTGCTCGGCTACGCGGTGGTGAAGCTGCCCCTCGGGCTGAGCGCTCCGGATCCGCTGGCCGAGGGCAAACTGACGGAGCATCTCACCGAGCTGGGCGTGATCGTGGCGTTGATGGGGGCCGGTCTGAAGATCGACCGTCCCTTGAGCTGGAGCAAGTGGAGCGCGACCACGCGCCTGCTGTGCATCACGATGCCCGTTTCGATCGCGCTTTGCGCGTTGGCCGGCTGGTGGCTGGCCGCGTTTGTGCCCGCGACCGCGGTGCTGCTGGGGGCGGTGATTGCGCCGACCGATCCGGTGTTGGCGTCGGAAGTCCAGGTGGGGGACCCCTCGGTCGCCGGAAGCGACGGCGAGGCGCAATTGGACGATGAGGACGAGGTGCGTTTTGCCCTGACCTCGGAGGCCGGATTGAACGACGGCCTGGCGTTTCCGTTTACGCAGATGGCCGTGGCGATGGCGTTGGTCGGCACGCATCCGGCGCTCTGGTTTGAGACGTGGATACTCATCGACGTGCTTTACAAGATTGTCGTGGGCGTGGTGGTCGGGGCGGTGCTGGGGGCGGGGTTGGCCCGCGTGATTTTGGCGGCGCCGGCGGAGAGCGAGTTTGCCCGTTCGATGATCGGGTTGGCGGCGTTGGCGGCCACGCTCATCCTCTATGGCGCGACGGAGTGGGTCGGCGGCTACGGGTTTTTGGCGACCTTTGCCGGTGCCCTGGTGATCCGCCGGCACGAACACCGCAACGAGCGCAGTCACGATTTGCACATGCTCTCGGAGAAGTTGGAGCGATTGTTTACGGCGGGGATTCTCATCGGCCTGGGGGCGGCCATTGCCGGGGGGTTGTTGGGCGCGTTGAGCTGGCCGCTCGTGGGCTGCGCGGTGCTCATCGTGTTTGTGGTGCGTCCGGTGGCGGGCTGGTGCGGTCTGCTGGGATTTGGACGGACTTCGTGGAGGGAAAAACTGGCGATCAGTTTCTTCGGCATTCGCGGGATCGGCTCGCTGTATTATCTGGCCTACGCGCTTAACGCCGCGCCCTTCGCCGGAGCCGAGGCGCTGTGGTCGCTGGTCGCGCTGGTGATCGTGATCTCGATCTTCGTGCACGGCGTGCTGGCGACCCCGGCGATGCAATACCTCGACCGGGTGCGCGGGCAGGGTTGAGGGGCCGAACAACACCCAAGGAGAACGGACATTCCTGTCCGTTCCGAGCGACCTGAAACGCCGTGCGCACGATGAACGGACAGGAATGTCCGTTCTCCTTTTTTCCCGCTCAGAGCTTCGGGTGCGGCAGCAGCTCGCGGTTTTGGTAGGGCGGCTTCTCCGTGTGCGGCACCAGCGAATAGCCGCTGTCCGGCGCGTAGTATTGCAGGCCATACCAGCGCATGTCGCCGGAGCCTTCGTCGTAGGCGGCGTGCTTGCCGGTCTTCACGGCGACGTTGATGATCGGATAAAAGTCCCAGTCGTCGTTGTCGTCCGACGGGTCGTTGATGTTGCGATGACGGAAGAACTCCACGCCGTCGCGGAAATGCGTCACCCACTCGTCCTCGATGAGCGTGGTGTAGTGGTGGATTTGCGTGAAGAAGTTGAGCTCGGGCGAGAAACCGAGGTCGATCACCTCGGCGTGAAAGCCGTCGGCAATCTCGCGCTTCACGCTGCCGTGCGCGCCGGCGTGCTGGCCGGCCGAGGTGCTGTCGGGCCGGTAGTCGGCCCCGTAGGCTCCGTTGAAGCTTTCAAGGAAATCGACCTCGGGCGGCCAGAGGGTCGCGCGGGTGGAGGTCCGACGGCCAACCGCCCAGAAGGCGGACCACGCACCGCGGCGGTCGGGCAACAGGAGCTGCGCCGAATAGATGCCGCGGCGGTGACACCATTCGTCGAGCATCTGCCCGGTGAGCATGGAGGCTTGATGCGGGAGCACGCGTCCCTTGCCGAGGTTGATCGGCGTGTCGAGCGCGCGGGTGTGCAGCCGGACGTAGGGACGGCCGGCGGAGTCCGTTTGGTGCGAGTGCACGCTGTCACCGGGCTGGTTTTGTTCCGTCCATGGCAGGTAGGCACCGGTCTCGCCGTTGCCCGATTGAGTGTAGCCGTGCGAGGGCCGCGTGCGCCACGCCGGGCGTCCGTCCTTGTAACCGGTTTCGTCCCACGCGACCGCGGTCATGTCGAGGCTGAGCGTCGGCGCGGCCGGCAGGGCGAGCCGATGGGGCGGACGGTGATGCGGCAGCTTGGCGGGCAACGCGTTGACCGCGCCTTCGACGACTTCGAAGTCAAAGCCGAACCAACCCGCGAGGCCCGCGCCTTTCACCGAGGCGCGAAAGCGATCACCGGCGTTGGTGCTGGGGTTGACGATGTCGAACGTGATCCAGTGATCGCGGTCGTCGCCATCGCGCCAGAAGAACGCCTGGTCGGGCGCGACAATGTCCTGGCTCACGTTGAAGCCCTTCGCGCCGCTGCCGGAGAGGTTGGCGCGCACAAACGCGGTCGAGCGGATTTCGGCCGGGCCGTAGGTGAGCTTGACGTGCGCCTGCCGCGCGCCGGGCGGGATGGCGATGGCGCCTGCGCGCAGGCTGTTGCCCTTCACGGGGACGTCGTTGATGAGCAGAATCTTTTCGGGTTTGGTCGGGATGATCGCCCACGGCGGCGTGCCGGTCTTCAGTTGGATTTCCGCGAGTTCCACCCGACAGCCGCCCGGCAGATCAAGACCCAGCGCGCCGAAGAGACCCTGTTTCTCGTCAAAGGTGACGTAGCCGCGGAATGCGGTCTCCCCGGTGAGCGTCTCGTCGAACAGCGTGGTGGCGCGCTGGCCGTGAAGCGTGGTCAGCTCGACATCGCTGGCGAAGCGGATGAGCACGCGGCCCCGCGCCGGCGAGCCGTCGGCGGCCAGCACGCGGACCTTGCCGGTCACCAGGTAGGATTCGCCGGGCTGGAGCGTTTCCCGCATGTCCCAGGAGCCGGCGACATGCGCCGGGGCGGCGTTCGCCGAGATGCGGTGGACGCCATCGACGACCTCGACGGTGTCGGCGGCCCGCCCGGGGCGCATCGTGGTGTTGTCGAAAAAATCGGGGCCAATCTGAAGCGCGTGCAAAGCGGCGGATTGGGCCGCGATGAAACAACTGATGACGACAATGCAGCGGCAAAGCCGGGACAACGGGAACGGAACGGAGATAACGGGCATGGGGAAACGGGTGAAGGGTTGGGCCCGGCGGACACCGGACGGACACACGGATTTTTGCGCCGCCAGTCTACCCCATGTAGCGGGGTCGCTCATAGCCGTTTCCCGTTCGGCGTCTTTCCGTTTGCAGACCGGCCGGGCGGCCTCCGTCCGTCACTGTCCCAACGCGGCCGACAAGAGCGGGGCGCCCCGGCCGAAGCGCTCGCGGTGGTCGGCCAGCGTGGGCAGCAGGCGCACCTTCACCTTGGCCTCGTGGTTGAGCGCGATGGCCGAGAGCTGGTGCTTCAGGAAGGGATTGCGAAAACGGTCCAGCGTTGCGTGGGCAAAGGCCTCCGCCTCGGGCGCGCGGTCGGCGATCACCGGCACGATCTCCTCAAAGAGCACTCGCTCCAGCCACAGGCCGACCTCGGGGTGCTCGACGCACTCGCGCACGGTCTTCAACCCGAGCGGCAGCGCGTGCGCGACCAGCGCGGTGTGGGCGCCGTTGAGGATGCGGACCTTGCGCAGGTAGTAGGGAGCGAGGTCGTCGGTGAGCGTGACCGCCGGGTGCCGCAGAAAGGGCGCGTCCGCGCCGGTCGCCGCGACGCCCCAGAACGCGAACGGCTCGGCGGAGAGCAGCAGCGGATCGGTGGCCTTGAGCGGATGCTCCGCGGGCGCGCCGGGCACGATGCGGTCGACGAGGTTGTCAACCCAGCGGCAGGCGTCGGTCAACCAGGCGACGGCGGCGGGCGCGACCGCCCATCGCTCGGCCTGGGTCAGGACGAGTTGGCGGAGCTTTTGGCCGTTCTGCTCGATGAGTTCACAGGGCACGATGGTCGGCGCGGGCAGACCGGCGGCGTGGCGGACGAGCAGCACGTCGAGCAGCTTGGCGGGAAACGAATGCGGGGCGACGGCGGCGGCGGGCCGTCCGGCGTCGCGGTCGTCGAGGGCGAAGCCGGCCTCGGTCGTATTCGAAAATACATGACGCATCTCCGGCGAGGCGGCGAAGGCGCGCACTTCGGCCCACTGCGTGCCGGCGTGCAGCGCGCGCGAGATGGAGTCGACGGTCTCTACCTCGTCGACCACCGAGCCGTCGGCGAAGCCCTGCACGGCGACGTGGTAGCGACCGCCCGCGGCGTTGAGCGCGTCGGCGCGGTGGCGGTCGGTGGATTGCACGACGACGATTTTGCCGACGGCGGTGGACGGATCGCGGTTGGCCTGCGCGACGAAGAGGTCGGCGAACGCGCGCAGGAAATTGCCGGCGCCGAACTGGAGGATGGTTTCAGACATGGGAGCGGGATGAGGGGGACGCGTAGGGGCTTCGCTGGCGGAGCCCGTTGGGCGAAATGGAGCGGTCGGAGTTGTAGTGAGTTGAACGGGCCTCGCGAGCGAGGCCCCTACGGGGGGATGGATTGGGAAATCAGAGAGTCACGCCGTCTTTCCAGATGGCGATTTCGCGGTGGCCGCGGGTCTCGTTGCGGGTGTGTTCGCGGCCGGAGGCGATGGCGAGGATGCGCTGCCAGAGCTCGTCGGCGAGCGAGTCGAAGGTGCCGGTGCCGTCGGCGATGGGGCCGGCGTCAAAGTCGATCCACATGGGCTTGCGCGTGGCGAGATCGGTGTTGCTGGCGATCTTCACGGTGGGCACGGGGAAGCCCATCGGGTTGCCGCGGCCGGTGGTGAAGAGCAGCAGGTGCGCGCCGGCGACCGTCATGGCCGTGCCGGAGACGCCGTCGTTGCCCGGGCCCTGCACGAGGGCGAGTCCGCCGAGACCGGCGTCGGCCCGCGCGCCGTAGGCGAGGACCTGCGCGACGGGCGCCCGGCCGCCCTTTTGCACGCAGCCGAGCGACTTGTCGGCCAGCGTGGTGATGCCGCCGTCCTTGTTGCCGGGCGAGGGGTTCTCGTCGATGGGCTCGTTGTGCTTTTGGAAGTAGGCGCGGAAGTCGTTCACGAGGTCGATGACGCCGTTGAAGACGGACTCGTCGACGGCGCGTTCGAGCAGCACGCGCTCGGCCCCGAACATCTCGGGCACTTCGGTCAGCAGGGTGGTGCCGCCGGCCGCGCAATGCCGGTCGGCGATGCGCCCGACGAGGGGATTCGCCGTGATGCCGGAGAACCCGTCGGAGCCGCCGCACTTCATGCCAAGAATGAGCTCGGAGGCGGGAATGGGCTCGCGCTTGAACCGGCGCGCATAGGCGGCGAGTTCACGCACGGCCTCGATGCCCGACTCGATCTCGTCGGAGACCTGCTGGGCGTTGAACCAGCGGATGCGCTCCGCGGCCTGCGGGCCGAGAAATTCGAGGAACGCCTTCATCTGGTTGTTCTCGCAACCGAGGCCGATCACCAGCACGGCGGCGGCGTTGGGATGACGGGCGAGACCGGCGAGGACCTTCCTGGTGTAGCCGAGGTCGTCGCCGAGCTGCGAGCAGCCGAAGGGATGTGGAAAGGCGTGCACGCCGTCGATGCCGGAGCCGGGCGCGACGAGCTCGGCGTGGGCGGCGGCGGCGATTTTTTCCGAGGCGACGTTCACGCAGCCGACGGTGTTGACGATCCAGATCTCGTTGCGCGTGGCGGCACGGCCGTCGGGCCGGCGATAACCCTCGAAGGTGTCGGCGGCGCGCACGGTGGTGGCGACATCCCGGGGGTTGCGAACGGCGGCGACCTCGGCAAAACGCAGCTCGGCGAGTTTCTCCGGGAGATTACCCTTCACGTTGTGGCTGTGGACGTGCGCGCCGGCGGGAATGTCGGCCGAGGCCACACCGATGGGATAACCGTATTTCACGACCGGCTCGCCGGCGGCGATTTCGGCCAACGCGAGTTTGTGCCCGGCGGGGATGGCCACGTTGGCGGCTACACCTGCGAACACGGAACCGGCGTCGGCGGCGCGCAAGGCGACGGCGACATTGTCGGACGGATGGATGCGAAGAAACAACGGGGCGCTCATGGTCGGGGTTCAACAACCTGACGCCAAACCCCTCGCAACGCGAAGCAGATTAAGATAGCAGGTGCGGCCAATGTGACATAAAGTGCTGATATGCCCGCAAACAAACACGTCACGATCAAGGCGCCGCCCGGCCGGCCCTGCTGGGTCAGCCAAGGCGATTTGCCACTGGTGTATCTGGGCTGGGGGCAACGCGATTTCGCCCGATCACCAGTGAACAGACACTACGACATCGGCACCAGTTTCTACCTCGTGATCAGGGGCGACCTGATGCTGTCGGAAGGCGGCCGGGAACATCATATCGTCGCCCCGTGCGCGTGTATTATTGACAGGGAATGCTTGTCCGGCGTGACCAGTGGCCAAACGCGCAATCCGGAGATCCTGGTGTGGGTCTGGCGTGATCCGCCGCGGTCGGACGCATTGAGACCACCCGCCGGCGGCATCCGGCAAGTGGCGCTGCAGCCGGGCGCGTTGCCACGCATCCAGGCGCTGCATCAGGACTGCCGGGCCGAGGTGTCGCGAACCGACGCCGGCACCGGACGGGCCTTGGCGGCGCTGCGCACCTTGATCGAGGTCGAGATCGTGCGCGCGGGCGGGGCCCCGCAAAACGAGGCCTCGCGGCAGTGGGAGTTGGTGAAGACCTGGATCGGCGCAAACCTCTCCATTCATGCGCCAATACCGGCGCTGTGCGACTACCTGCGGATGTCGCCAAGCACGTTGAACCGGTTTTTCATGCGACAATCCGGCCTGGCGCCCGGCGCCTATTTTCGCACCGCCAAAAAGCAGGAGGCGCTGCGACTGATTCAAAACGAGGGATGGACGGTCAAGGCGACCGCCTATCACCTCGGCTACCGACACGCCACCGACCTGAGCCGCGCGCTGGCTCCGCACCAAGCGGGCCGAGCTAAATAAATCCGCACTTGGCACGACTGGTTCAGTAAAAAAGCCCTCCCGAGCAGTAGGGAGGGCTTATAAATTGTGGGTGCTGGTGTCGGATTTGAACCAACGA
>JBDRJH010000165.1:0-4127 GCA_043815125.1 Verrucomicrobiota bacterium | reverse complement strand
CGCGGCGGGGCGGGCGGGGGCGGCCTCGCGCCAGTCGAGGCGGGCCATGCGGGCGTCGGCCTGGTCGACGACGCGGGCGACGATCTCCGGGGAGGCGCGGCCGTCGGCGGCCTGGGCGGGCAGCTGCACGGCGGCGATGAGGTGCGAGCCGAGCTCGGGGAAGGCGCGTTGCAGGCGCAGCGCGGCGGTGGCGTCGCGCAGACGGCGGCTCCAGGGGAGCCAGAGGTGGTTGCGGATGATCCAGCCGGCGATGGCGAGGTCGACCGCAAGGAAGGCGGCGCGCACGAACCAGGCCAGTTGCAGCCAGTAGTCGAGCAGGCCGCGCACGAAGGCGGCCGCGAGGAAGAGCAACGCAAGCCGGGCGACGCCTCCGGTCCAGGCCAAGGCAAGGTCGCGCCGGGCGAAAGCGCTCAGCGCGGCGGCGAGCCGGGGGGGCGTCGCGGTGGCGGGCGGGCGGGCGGCGGAGATGGGGGTGGCGTCGCTCATTTCAGTCGGTTCAGGCGGCGGACGAGCCACTCGGCGGAGGCGATCAGGAACAGGGCGCCGAGCAGCCAGGCGTTGAAGGCGAGTTCGACGCGGCGAACGACGGTGGCGGTCGGGCGCTGGCGGGCGACGAGGTCGGGCAGGCGGGCAAGGTCCTCCTCGCGGAAGACCTCGCCGCCGGTGGCCTCGGCGAGTTGTCGGAGCAGGTCAAGGTGCAGGGCGGGGTTGGCCAGCTCGAGGTCGTTGACGTCGACGGTGAAGGTGACCGAGGCCTCGGGGTCGCGGTCGGTGACGAGGGTGTAGCGGCCGACGGTGCGGGCGATGAGCTCGGTCTCGAAGTCGCCGGGGCGCCCGGGGCGGGCGTTGAGCACGACCTCGCGGGTGATGGCGGGAGGGTTGTCGTCGCCGGCGGGCTCGATGCGCAGGGTGGCCTTGACCTGCGGGGCCTCGAGCGGGCGGAAGTCGGGTTCAAAGATGCGGCCGGAGACGACGATCTTGTCGCCCAGCGTGTAGGCGGGGCGGGCGGTGTTGAGCTGCACCAGATCGGAAGCGCCGGAGAGGCGCTCGACGCCGAGCTTGAGGAAGACCTGGCCCCAGATGCGCAGGTAGTGCTGCTCGCCGACCCGGCTGCGCCAGAGCCAGGTTTCGCCGAAGCCGAAGTAGAAAACCTGGCCGCGTCCCGACGGCATGATGGCGAGCACGGGCTGGGGCTGGCCGGCGGTGGTCTTTTTGGCGGGATCAACGAGCAGGACCTGCGCGGCGGGGCGGGCGGGGCCGGTGCGGGCGGTCCAGCGGACGCCGGGGAAGGTCTGCCAGAGGGAGGCGTTGTCCACGGGGTTGGGCGCGATGCGCAGGATGGGCGAGGCGCGTCCGGCGGACGTGAGCAGCAGGCCCGCCGGGTCGGGGTGGGCCGGGGCGACGGGGCCGGCGGCGGGTTCCACGGGCAGGAGCGGTTCGAGCGGGGTGCCGCGAAAGGCGTTGATGCCGCCGTGGCGGGGGCCGGCGAGAAAGGCGAGGCCGCCGCCGGTGTCGCGCACAAGGGAGACGAGGGCGCGCATGCGCTCATCGCCGAGGCGGGCGGGGTCGATGTCGCCGAGGACGACGATGACGTTTTCCAGCAGTCCGCGCGCGTCGGGCAGCTCGGGCAAAAAGGCCGAGTCGGGCTCGCGGCCGAGCTCGGGGTCGCCGCTGTCGAGCATGTGGGCGCGCACCTCCACGCGGCGGTCGCGGTCGAGCGTGTCGAGCAGGTAGCGGAATTCCCAGCGGGGTTCCTGCTCGATGACGAGCACGCGTATCCGCCGATCAATGACACGCAGCGCGGCGTCGGCGCGGTTGTTGGCGGCGGTCGTCTCGCCCTCGAGCGCGGCGACCTCGGCGGTGAGGGTGATCTCGCCGGCCTCGTCGGGCGTGTAGTCGAGGGTGAGCTCGGTCTCGCCGTCGCGGTCGAAGGCGACGTCGCGCCGGAGGATTTCCCGCTCGCCCTGGAGGAGGACGAGTTCGGTGGAACGACCGGCGAGGTCGTCGGCGCGCAGGCGGACCTGCAGCGGGGCGAGCTCGCGGGCGAAGGCGACCGCGGGGCCGTTGAACGAGACGATGGCGAGGTCGCGCGGGGCGGTGACGCCGGAGGCAATGGCGAAGATCGGGAGTTGGCGGCGCTGGGCGGCCTCGATAGCGGCGGTGGCGGGGCGGCCGGCGTTGGTGGCGCCGTCGGTGAACAGCAGGATGCCGGCGAGCGGCTGGCCGGCGGCGGCGTCGAGCGCGCCGACGAGGCTGTCGCCGAGGGCGGAGGCGGGGCCGCCGCGGGGGAGGTCGGCGAGTCGTTGGTTGACGTTGGACGCGTCGGCGGGGCGCGCGGGGCCGGCCTCGCGGTCGAAGGGCACGAGCAGCAGGTCGGTGTCGGCGAGCAGGTTTGACCAGAGGTCGAGCTGCGGATTGGCCGAGGCGGCCTCCAGCAGTTGGCGGCGGGTCTGGGCGGCGAGGTCGTCGGCGCGGCCGGCGGGCACGGGACGGTCGACCGGGCCGGGCGGGAGGTCGCCGGTGGCGATGGCGGCGCGGGCGAGGTCGGCGGGGTTGGCCCGGGGATCGGCGAGGTCCATGCTCGCGCTGGTGTCGACCAGGGCGAGCAACGTGGCGCGGGTGGGTTCGTCCCGGGTGAGCTGGAGCACGGGCCGGGTGAGCACCAGCAGCACGCCGGCGATGAAGGCGGTGCGGAGCGCGGCGAGGGCGACGCGTTTGGTTCGCGAGAGTTCGCCCGGGCCGCGCAGGTAGAGCCAGGCGGCGCCGGCGGCGAACGCGGTGGCGATGAGCAGGGCGGCCCCGGTGTCGAGTCCCTCGAAGGCAAAGCGGGCGTCGCGCACGACGGCTTCGTCGGCGGGGACGCCGGCGATCTTGAGAAGCCAGTTGGGGACGACTGCGAGCATGTTCAGGTGGGCGGGAAAAGGGTGGGACTAGCGTGGGCGGCTGAAGCGCTGGGCCAGGAAGAGCTCGGCGGCGGCGAGCACGAGGACGGCGGTGGCGAGCAGGACCCAGAGGTCGCGGGAGAGCAGGGGCGGCAGACGGAGCCCGCCGGCGGTGGCATCGCCGGCGGCGTCGCCCGAGAAGGCGGCGAGGGTCGCGGGGTCGGCGGGGGCGAGGTCGGATTCGGCGGGATCGAGGTTGACGGCGAAGGCAGCGAGCAACGCGTCACCGGTTTCCGGATACACGCGGTGGACGCCGGGTTCGCCGGCGTCGAGGCGGATGGAGGGCTGGCCGTCGACGAGTTCCACGGTGCCGGCGGGCAGCGGGTCGCCGGTCTGGCCGGGGGCGAGGGCGCGCACGGTGGCGCCGAGCAGGGCGGGGTCGGTGCGGAGCACGAAGGTGTCGCCGGGCGACAGGCTGACGGGGGCGGCGTCGCCGGTGAGCCAGGAGAGGCCGCGCTGGACGAGCGGCACGAAGGCGGGGCGGAGCGGCAGGTCGCTGGCGTCGGCGTCGGCGGGCATGGCGCTTTGCAGCACGCGTCCGCGGTCGAGCGTGCGGGCGACGAAGAGCGGGTCGCCGTCGCCGAGCCGGAGCACGGTCTGGGCGGGGCCGGCGCCGGGGGCGGCGGGGCGGGGCACGAGGCCGAAGTGGCGATTAACGGCGAGGTCGGCAAGCGCGCCGTTGGCGGGCTCGTTCCAAAGGTCGACCAGCGGGTGGGCGTAGGGCGGGCCGGCGGGACGGGTGGGGTTCTCGACGGGCAGGCCGGTGACGGCGGGCAGCAGGCCGGCGAAGACGGGCGAGTCGTTGTAAAAGTTAAAGTCGGGCTCGGTGGGCGGGAAGACCCAGAGGCCGCCGCCGGCGCGGACGAAGCGGGCAAGGGCCTCGGACTCGGGGGCGTCGAGCGAGGCGACGCCGGCGAGGATGGCGACGTCGGTGTCGTTGAAATCGGCGGGGGAGAGATCGCGCGCGGCGAGGCGGCGGGTTTTTACGGGGAAGCCGTCGCGGAGCGCCAGGGGCACGGGCACGAGCGCGCGTTCGAGGAAGAAGCCGGGGCGGCGCTGGTCGGGCTCGGCGGGGCCCTCGATGAGGAGCACGCGGGTGCCGTCGGACACGCGAATCACCCGCGAACGGAAATCGTCGGCGGCCAGCGGGTCGGCGGGCACGCGCACGGTGAGCGGCGGGAAGCC
>JBDRJH010000164.1:0-3048 GCA_043815125.1 Verrucomicrobiota bacterium | reverse complement strand
GCGTAGACGACGGCGTTGAGTGTGCCGCTGCCTTGCAGGGAAATGGTCTGGGTGCCGGGCGCGCCGTTGCGCGTGCTCCAGATCTGCACGTCGGCGGGCGCGCCGCTGTTGGCGATGCCCGCGCCGGAGACGGTGATGTTGCCGGGCGTGTAGATGGTGAGCGTGGCGCCGTTTTCCAGGAGGACCTTGCCGCTGCCGGCGACCTTGATGGTCTCGGCGCCGGCGGGCGGGAGAAAGAGGGTGACGTCGCCCTTGATGGTGAGCGTGGCGGCGCCTTCGACGGTGAGCTTGTCCATTTGCAGCACGGTGGTGCCGCCGGTGGTGCCGATGGAGTCTTGGGAAACGTAGATGTTCTGGAACCAGCTGGACCATTGGTTGGACACCTGGAGCAGCTCGCTGCGGGGCAGCACGTAGGGCGCGCGCACGGTGGCTCCGGTGGGCTCGTTGACGGTCTGGTAGGTGGCGGCAAAGTCGACCGAGAGCGCGCCCGGGGCGACGCGGTAGCTGCCGCTCCAGGAGGTGCCGCGAGGGCCGATCTGGCCGTCCCAGAGCTTCATTTTCAGGCCGTTGTTGTTGCTGGAGCCGACCGCGGCGGTGCCGTAGACGTCGGCTCCGTCGATCCAGAGCGCGCCGTTGGTGGTGGCCTGGACGGCGACGCGGGCGTTGTCACGGGCCACGCCGTTGCTCCAGGGCACGGGCGGGGTGGCGGGGTCGTTGTCGGGGTCGGATTGCCAGCTGTCGAGCCAGGCGCCGCCGTTGGCGTAGATGCTCTCGCGGGCCAGCAACCCGTAGGCGAAAATGCTGCGGCTGCGGTCCGGCGGCGAGGCGGGGGTGGCGGAGCTGGCGACGGTGAGCTTGAGCCATTTTTCAATGGTGCCGGAGCCGTCGCCGAGGGTGATGAGGGACTTGGCCACGATCCGGGGGGTGGCGCCGGCGTAGCCGGTGACGCGGACGTTGACCTCGCCGGTGGCGGCCGGGCCGTAGGCGAAGTCGGCGAACTTGCGCGTGGCGTCGTCGCCGTCGAACGTCCAGCCGGTCCAGGCTTCGGCGTTGCCGTTGAGCGCGCCGGTGAGGGCCCACATGGCGTGCTCCAGGCCGGTTTCGGCCAGACCGAGCGCGGCGTTGGAATAGAAGCCGCGGTTGGACAGGCGGGTGGCGCCGCGGCTGAGCGAGAGCTGGCTGGCGAGCACGATCGCGATGACCGTGGTGAAGATAAGGACGGTCAACAGGGCGCTGCCCCGGCGGGTGTGGTTTGAGCGAACGGTCATGGCGGTGGAACGGCGCGGGGCCGGGTCAGTTGATTTTTTTGTTACGCAGCACGCAGCGCGCGGAGATGAGCTGGCTGCTGGTCGAGCCGGCGGCGGCGTTGCCCTGGGCCAGGCTGAGGCTGATTTGAATCATCTTGGTGACGGGCCCCGCCGCGGCGGGAGAGTTGGCCAGGGGCAGCTCGGTGCCGGTGATTTGAAAGGCGCGAAAATCAAACGAGGTGATGCCCGAGACCATGGTGACGGCCTGGCCGGACCGGGTGCGGGTGAAGGTGCCGGCCGCAGGGCTGTAGGCGTAGGTGATCGTGTCGGGACCGACCGTGAGATTGAGCGTGCGTTGGTCGGTCCAGGTGGCGTTGGAAGCCTGACGAGCGTCCTGGCTGAACTGCTGCAGGAGCTGACGCGACTGACCCTCCATGTCGCTGTATTGCTCCAGTCGCAGGCTGCTGCCCGCCATGAAGACAAAGGTCGCCACCGCGGCGGTGATGATGATGCCAGAAACCACCGTCGCGACCATGACCTCCAGCAACGAGAAGCCGCCACGCATACGGGCCGGGAACGCGGCCCGACGCTCAAATTTCGACCGAACTGCTGTAGTAGTAGTCATGGAGTCCGTTCTTGGTGTAGCGCATCCGGTAGGTGCGTTCGTAAGGGCGGCCGTCGACCGCGGAGGTCCAGTTGGCGCGAATGACGATTTCCTTCATGTCGGCAAAGTCCGCCACATCGGCGACCTCGCGGGTGACGACCACCCGGCCGCCAAGCACGCTGTCCGCCGCGAAGGTGACACCGAGGTCGATCACTTCCTGCGCCGGGAGCGCCGAGATGCCGTCCCAGTCCTCCATGCGGAGGCGCTCAAGCTCGTTTTGCATCACCTGGGCCACCGCCGTGGCCGTGCGCGCCACGTCGAGATCACGCGTGCTGATCTGGATGCAGACGATCGCCGCGATCAGGCCAAAGGCGAGCAGACCGGCCGACAGCATGACCTCGATGAGGGTCAACCCGTCACAGGCCGCGCAGGGTCGGGCGCGCGAGGCGGAAGCGGGATGTTGGGCGGACGTTTTCACGGTGCTGAATAGGTCTGTTCAGCTCTACCCTAACTGCTTTCGTGCCATCCCGGCAGGGCCAAAGGTCCCTTATTTTTACGATCTATTGACAAATGGCGCGTAAGTCCATTCGCCCGCGGCGCTTGCCGTGTTCGAAAAAATTCACCGGCGGGCCCAACGGCCGGCCAACACCCCGCAAATAACCAGTTGCAGCGGGTGATAAATGAGCAGCGGCAGCAAAATAACGCCCAGCCGCGGGTCACCCGCGAAGATCAGCTGCGCCATCGGCACCCCCGCGGCGAGCGACTTTTTTGAACCGCAAAAAATCGCCGCGATCCGGTCCTCCGCATTGAACCCCAGTCGCCTGCAGGCACCGGCCGTCACCCAGAATACCAACGCGAACAGGGCCGCCGCCGCCACGAGCGAAAGCCCCACCGTCTGCCACCCCTGGCCGCTCCAGACCCCGCGCCTCACCGAGTCGCAGAACGACGTGTAGATGATCAGCAGGATCGCGCCGCGATCAATCAGGTGCACGCCCTGCTTGTGCCGCTTCACGAAGTCCGCCAGCCACGGCCGGCTCAATTGCCCCGCGACCAGCGGCAGCACCAGCCAGGTGATCAAATCCACGATAACCCCGCCCACCGAGCCACCCGCCGTCGCTCCCGCCCCCAGCGCCAGCCCCACCCACAGCGGCGTCAGAAAAACGCCCAGCAAACTCGACAACGTCGCGTTGAACACCG
>JBDRJH010000163.1:0-2344 GCA_043815125.1 Verrucomicrobiota bacterium | reverse complement strand
CCAGGGCGTGGTCATCCAGGGCATCGCCGGCGCCGTCCGACGCCACCCGCTGGCCGCGACGCTGCTTTCCCGCACGCAGGGCGTCAACGAGCGGGTCGCCCGGTGGACCGATGCGGCGACCGGGGTCCAGTGCAAGGGCCGACTGGACCGCGTGTGTAAGGTTTATGTCGGCGATGCCGGCGAGACCGACCTGATGGTCGTGGACCTCAAGACCGCCGCGGACGCAAGCCAACACGGGTTCCAACGTGCGCTCGCCGGCGGCTACTGGCGGCAAGCCGTCCACTATCAGGCGGGCGTTCGCGCCGTGGTCGGGCGCGAGCCGCGCTTCATCTTCGTGGTGTGCGAGACGGCCCCGCCGTTCGCCGTTGGCGTCTGGGAGATGTCTGCGGCGGAGCAGCAGGCGGCGGAGCAACGCTACCGGCGCGAGCTTGAGGCGTTCGCCCGGTGTCTGCGCGACGACGACTGGCCCGGCTACACGCCGGACCTCGAACCAGGAACGATCACACTCCCCCTCTGGTGGCATCGGCAAGAGCAAGGAGACTGACATGGCGGAGAAGGAATCGAGACAGGAGTTGGCGCAAGCGCCGCCCGACAAGTTCGAGATCGAGTACACGCCCCTTGGGGAGATGGACCCGATCAAATTGTCGCTTTCCATCCTGCTCAACAACTTGGTCAAGCCGACCAAGCGCGGCCGGAAACCGAGCGTGCAAGACCTGACGGCGTTCCTGATGTTGTGTCGCGCGCGACGACTCAACCCGTTTGTCGGCGACGCATTCATGGTCGGTTACGATGACGGTGATTCGGCGAACTGGGCCATCGTCACCGGCCGCGACGCTTTCGCCAAGCGGGCGGACTCGCATTCGCAATACGTCGGAATGCGGAGCGGAATCGTTGTCCGCAAGGGCGACGAGGAACGCGATGTCGAGGGCGCGATCATCCCGAAGGACACGGTGTTGATCGGAGGCTGGTTCGAGGGCTGGCGAGGCGACCGCCAGTATTCGACGAAGTTGCGCGTCTCCCTGGCGACGTACAACTCCGGTTATTCGCGGTGGAAGATCGACCCGGCCGGCATGATCCAGAAGGTCGCGGAATCGCAGGGCTTCCGCAAGATGTTTCCGCTCGAAATGGGCGGGATGCGCGGCCCGGAGGAGGCCGAGAGCATCCTGGACATGGGTGACGCCAACGTGGCGGACCGCAAGCGCATCCGAGTGGACGCACCGCTCGGATTGCCCGCGCCGAAGGAATCCGAACCGATCGTCGCTCCGTTGGCCGCGGCGAGTGACGCGCCAGACTACTCGTACAAAGTGATTCCGACTGGTCCGGACCAAGCCGCCCACGAGCCGCCCACCCGGCCGGGCGAGGCCGCGCAGGGGATGCCGGCGCAGACGCCGGCCGCCGAGAAACCGCGGCGCGGCCCCGGACGGCCGGCCGGCAGCAAGAACAAGCCGAGGGACACCGCGCCTGCCGCGCCGGAGCCGGCCGCCGATCCGCTCGACCTGCTAGTCGGCCCGACGCTTGACGGCAAGGGGCTCGCCGGCCCGCCGGTGTTGGCCGATATCCGCGCTGCCGCCCGCGACCTGGGCGATGACGGGCTGGACGTGCTCAGGCAGATGCTCGATGCGTTCGGCGCGAAGCGTGCGTGCGAAATGTCCGCCGATGACGCGCGCAGGGCGCTGGACACTCTGCGCGACGAAATCGCCCTCCGCGCCGACGCCGGCATGTTCGACCGCGACCCCGACCCCGAAGGAGGCGAGTGACATGTTGCGGAGACTCTTCAACTTCATCCGTTGTCTGCTGTTTGGCCACCGGCCGTTCATCCCGCCGGAGTGCATCGGTGAATACCACCTGATGTTGTTCCGGACTGTCTGGCAAGAAAAGGGACTCAGCAGTTCCATGTCCATCCAGGCGTGCCGCCGGTGCGGCACGGTGTACGTCGCCGACTATGGGCAGGTCGTGCAGATGCCAGTCGAGGCCAACGTGACGCACCTTGAGAACGTCCACAACGTGGACGAAACGTCGGCGACCACGGGCTAGGGAGGGCCCCGCATGGAACCAGCCGGCGGGAGGCCGGCAGGTGGGGTGGACCAACGGCAGGTCGCCGGTCTTACGCTTCCGGAGTTGCGGGTCCGACTCCCGCCCCCACCAGTCCTGACCCCCGGAGGAGTGACCGATGCCCGTCCTGACCTTCGAGACCATCATGCTCTGCCTGATGACCGTGGCGTTCATCGCCGTGTCTGTTCACTACGCGCGGCTGGTTCGCCAACATCGCCGCCTTCAGCAGCGGGAGGCGTTCTACGCGAACCAAGCGGCCATGATGAACGCGGCGCTGGAAGCCGTGAGCCGC
>JBDRJH010000162.1:0-17014 GCA_043815125.1 Verrucomicrobiota bacterium | reverse complement strand
GTGATGATCTCCCACTCGTCGCCAAGCTGGCCGACCAAGCCCACACGTTCATCTTCGAACGTCTCGCGGAAGGGAAAGCCGATCAAGGCGAGTAAGTCCTCGCCCGACGGGCGGCCGGAAAATCCGGCCGCCCTTTTTTGTGTCCTTCGGTGCATCTCGTTGATGCAATTGGAATCGCCATCAATAAGCGCACAATGCCACGCAAAGCCGCATTCTTTTTCGGTTCCGGAATATCCCTCGCCTCTTATCCACCCGGAGCTGCTTCTGTTGGGGGCATTACCGATTCCGTGTTCAATGCTGAATGGCATTTCACTACCGCGAAAACCTTCGCATTCGGCAAAAATCCAAATCCTCTGATTCCGGACGGCGTAACACCGGCCGTGAAAGAGTTCCTTCTCTGCGTGAAGAACTGCGCGGATGAATACATCAAGGCCTTGGCTAAGGGCCGCGCTCCGCGGTTAGCACACTACGAAGACCTGTTCAGCCTCTCAGAACAGGCATCCCGTCCAGAGCTCGATCACGTTCCAAATTTGGCGGTGATCGAATTTCTCCAACGACTGCGGCGCGATACATCCCGCATACACGCGGCCTTCTCCAATCCAACTGACGGGAGCGATTCTTTCGTAAGCCTGGCACAGACTTCTTGCGACTTTCTTCATTGGGTTGTCGATCACACGCTTCGAAGCAAGGTGCGTTCACGCTCAGGATTGGAACTCGTGTCCCATGTAGCTGGATCGGTCGATCAGTTGGACATATTTACGCTCAATCACGACACCCTAATTGAGGAGGAGCTGTCGGCTCATGGAGTGGGTTACGAGTCTGGATTCGGCGACCGGACGCACGGCGCATTCTCTGTATACCAGCCGGGCTGGAGTAAGGCGTCCCGAAAAGTCCCTACACGTATTTTAAAGCTACACGGCTCACTCAACTGGTATCTGTATGAATTTCCTGGATGGGCACGCCAGTATGCCATTCCGGACGGTGATCCTTTCCGTGGGCGCGATCAGGATGGCAATCTGGTCAACCCCGCCGAATGGAAAGCCGCCTTTTTGTCCGGCACGATTGTGAAGGAACAACGATACGGTCTTGGGTTCTGGAGCGAGCTATTGGCTGCCTTTCACGAGCATCTTTCCCAGCACCGTTTCCTGATTTTCTGCGGATATGGATTTGGTGATCCCGGCGTGAACATGCGAATTTATCAGTGGGCGTGCAATCTTCCCGGAGACAACAAACTGATCGTCCTCACTGCGGACGACGAAGCTAAGTTTTTTTCGGATAAACCTCCGTGGATGCATCAGCTTAGAGCACGAGGGCAAATTCAGCTCGTGGATAAGTATCTGCAAAGCTGCACCATGTCCGATATTGAGCATTTTTTTAGCTAGCCGACGCTCGCTTCGCTCGAATTCTTCTAGCGACTGCCAGCCGCTGGTTTCGCCATTCTACACCCGGTCAAGGTAGTATCGCTGCGCGATCTCCACCTCGCGAAATCACTCCGCTTCCCCCTCGTTGGTCCAGCTGCGCAGGACACGGCCTCGGCGCTCCGTCACCGCTTTGACTTTCGGGTGCGGGGCGAAAATCGCCAATCGGCAGTAGGCGATAAGGTCACGAGACGTGACGCACGCTCCACGGGCCGAACGGCACAAAACCATGTCCTGTGAAAACTCGTTCGGTGAAACCATCTATTCCTACTCCCGTGCCCAAGCCATTGAGGACGGCGTCTTGGTGGACTTGAGCCAGGCCGACTCCATCCGCCAACACTGGAAACACCCCTTCGCCTGCACATCGGCGGTATGGGCGATCATCGATGAAGCATTGCAGCACCCCGGCCAGGATGTCTCCGGCTCTCCACCATGGCCAAACTCGCCATCCATAGCGCCACAGACGCGGAACTGGTTTGGTTCAACGTCATCATCACCGGGCGGACACACTCCCTGAAACTGCATGTCGGTCCGGGCGACAACGCGGCACCGGTCCTCACTCTCATGCTTCCTTATGAGGACTGAACGAAGGGGCTTCGGCCCCTTTTTTGGCTATTCCCCACCTGCCGCCGCTTTTTCCACGACGCTCGACTCGCCGTTTTTCTTTTCCTGAATCCGCCGCTGAAACCCGGGATAGTAAATGTTGTCGGCGGTCACCCTGACGTATCCTTGCTGGAAGGCATACAGCATGAGCTGCCCGCGGTGATGCAGCTTCAACTTCGCCATGATCGCCTTGCGGTGTTGGTTCACCGTGCCCGGCGCGATGCCTAACCGTTCGCTGGCCTCGTCGTCGGTCGAGCCATCTCCGATCACCGATAACACCACCCGCTGGGTGGGTGTGAGCGCGTCCAGCGTGATGTTGCGCACCGGCTTCAAATGCTCGCGGAACGTCGCGCTCACGTAGAGCCGTCGATGGATGACCTGCCGCAAGGCCGTGGGCAGAACATCAAGCCCCTCGGCTAACCCGTCGAGCAGTCCATCGTAGCGGACGGCCCGCAACAGGTTGAAGGTCTGCTCATCCTTCTGCGAGGTGACGATCAGTATCGGCAGGTCCGAATCGATGAACGGCTCCAGGTGCTCCAGACCGTCCATGTCATGGATTTTCGCGCCCGCGATGAACAAATCCGGGGGAGTTTCCTGGATAAAGCCCAGCGCGTCGAATCCGCTCTGGAACACGTGGATCGAGGCGTCCGGCCACACGTCCCAAATCTGCCGGCGAATCATGTCACCATAAAGACGATCCCATTTGAGGATCACGATGCGGGGAGCAAAATGGTCGGTGGGCGTGCTCATAAAATTCAGCCGACGATGGGGACGCTTGAAGCGGATGGGACGAGTTGCAGTTCCACACCGTTGGGATGCGGTCGGAGGCGGCCCGCGCCTCCACGACCTTCCAGCAATTCTCGCGCGAGCGCCTGGCGAACCAGCAGCTCCGTCGCATCGCGCATCGGCCGTGCGCCAAGGCGTTCGTGATAGCCCCGCTGCACGACCACATCCAGTGCCTCGCGGTCCGGTTCCACCGCGAAGCCGCGGGCGATCAACGCGGCGCATTCCTTCGCGACCATGCCTTCGGCGATCCGGCACTGCACGTCGTAGTCGAGTTTGTTGAAAACCGCCGCGAGCGTAATGCGGGCAAAGATTTCCGGACGCATCTCACGCTGCGCGTCCTGCTTCACCAGACGCTCCATCGTCTCATACTTCGACTTGCGCAGCGTCATGATGCGTTGCGCCCCGATGTTGCTCGTGAGCACGCAATACCAGTCGGAGAAATCCAGCACCCGGTTCCCTCCGGCGGTGATCCGACCGGCGTCGAGCAACTGCAGCAGGACGTCCAGCACGCGCGGATGCGCCTTTTCGATTTCGTCGAAAAGCAGCGTTCCGCGCCCCTCGCACGCCTCGTAGCCTTCGGCCATGCGACCCGGCTCCGCGTCCGAAACGCCGAGCAACAAAGGCAACCGGTCCACCGTCTGGTATTCCGACATGTCCAAGCGAACCACCCGGCAGGGACCAATCAGGTAGTCGGTGAAGCACAAGGTCAGCTCGGTTTTCCCGACGCCGGTGGGACCGAGGAACAGGAAGCTCGCCTTCGGCCGACCGGGCGTCGCGAGGCCCAGTTCCCCGTGCTGGAGTCGCTCCGCCACTTGATCGATGACCATGTCCTGCCCAATGAGCGACGCCTTCAATCGCGCCGGCAACAGCCGGAGTTTTTCGCGTTGTTCCTCGGTGATCGTCATCACGCAAGACCTCCCCTACCAGCGAACTTCGCCAGACTCTGCGGCGGACGTCTCGACCGGTGTTATCGTTGTGGCGGCGGATGCCCGCAGTTGCGCCCGCTCCGCCTCCAATTGCTCGCGGAATCGCAGCGTCTCCGCGCTCTGGCGGACGAGTGCGGCATACTGGGCCTGCACCTTGCGTTCGACGTCCGTCACCGTCGCCTGCACCTCCCGGAGATCGGCGGTGATCGCTTTCTGCGTGGCGAGTTCGGCGGTGAGTTCATCGGTTTCCGGTAGCGGATCGTAGCTGGCCGGAGGGAAGACCGTCCGTGAAACGGTCACGAGTTCTCCCTTGAAATTCAGCGGCACGCGGGTGCGCCGCCAGACCGCGTGCGCCTCGTGACGCAACGCCGGGTTGGCGGCCTCCCGATAGCCGCGCACATCGTAGCGTGTTTCCACCGCCTTGGTCGGCAAGGCCTCCGCGATCCGGACGGGCGGAGGTTCGGCCACCGCGACCGGTCGCCGCGTGGCGCACCCCGCCACGGCCAGCGACATCAACAAGAGCAATACAGAGCGCATAGTCATCCTTGGTTAGGTTTTGAGGTTTGCGCCGCCGAGGCAGAGCCGGCGGCTTGATGTTTCGATCCGCCGACCCCCGCCTTGGTGGGATCGACTACATCGAGGACATACACATAAAATTCCTTTCCGGCGGCGACGCGCACGTAGTAGCCGTTTTCCTCAATCTCGCGGAGAATGCGCTGCGCATACAAATCGAACACCTCGCCGGTCCCTTCGCGCACGCCGTTTGAAACGGAGCCCGTGATCGTCGTGCCAATGCCGGTCTGCGTGCGGTCCTGCGTGCCGCGCGCAAAACCGCTCAGCGCCGCCGCCGCGAGCAGCTTCAATTCCTGCAAGTTGTCCGCCGCCAGCACCCGGCCCTTCATGCCGGCCGAGCCGTCGGTAATGCCGTAGCCGTCGATGTCGTGTTCGTATTCGCGGTCCAGCGCGATGCCGTTGAACGCCAGCTCCCGTCCGTCCTGCCAAACGAAGCGCCAGGTCCCCGAGGCCGTCATGCGATCCCGGATACGTCCGGCCGACGCGGTGCCATGCACCAGCGTGTTGGCCGGGATAACTTTTTTCCCGTTCTGCCAAATGTCTTCCAGCAATACGGCGATGACCGGCGTTTGCTGGTTGGAGCTGTCGAGAGTGTTCACGAGTTTGCACTTCAGGAGCGTGCCGAACGGAATGAACCGCTCCGGTGGCACCGGCACGGGACGCGACGGCTCCGGGGCCTCGTAAGTCGCCAACAGCGAGGCATAGCGGACGGTTTTCGGCTTCGTCTGCGTCCGGGCCGGAGCGGGTTGGCCCGCCGCCGTCACGACCTGCGGCGCAACCTCGGCCGGCCGAAACGGCACGAGCCCGCTGGAGTCGCGCGCCTTGTCAGCGACTCCGCCCGGCGGTTTCACCGACTGCGGCACACCGTCTTCGAGTCCCTGATCGAGCGGAACCTTCACCTGACCCAGCTCCACCTTCTTTGAGTTCTGGGCCGCGAGCCGTTCCGCCTCTTTTTTCGCGGCCTGCCGCTGGCCATAAATCCAGAGGCCGGAGAAGAGCACGACCACGAACACGACGAACAAGCCGAACTTGCTCCTGAGAAAGTTGCCGGCGAGACGGGGATTCATGACTGCGGCGCCTCCGTCGCCGTGGCAGGCTCGGGCGAGTCCGCGACTTCTTTCCGAGGTGAGGTGTTGATGAGGATCGTGAACGCGTTGTCCGCGCTCAGGTCGTTGCGCGTGCCGTCCGGCAGGCCGACGATGGCAAACTCGGCGTCGGCGCTTTCACCCGGTGCCAGCGTGCGCGGGCCGTTGGCGATGGCCTGCTCAAATCGTTCGTTGGCGACTCGCGCCGCGAACGTGCTCGGAACGAGGTCGAGCGTCGTGTCGCCGGTGTTTTTGAGCCGGAGGAGGAAGACCACCGCATCCTCCTTCGCGAAGCGGTAAACCTCCTGCACGCCGATTTCGAGGCCGGGCAATCCAACCTTCCGGTTCTGCACCCGCAGGGTCACGCCCTCGACCGCCCTGGGCAGCGCGTTGACCAGCACGGGATACGCGCGAGCCCGATCCAGCAGACTCAAGCCGATCCGTGGCGTGAATCGCACCGGCTCGGGCGGTGCGTCGATCTTCACGGCCGTAGGCTCTCGCGTGTTTTTGAAAATGACACTGGCGACGGAGTCCGTGGTGACGGAGCGGAGCGTGAACACGTAGGCCGCGCCTTCGTAGATCGCCGTCAGCCGGCCGCTCGCCTGCGGTTGCAGGCTGCGCAGCAAGATGAAATTGGAACCAGGCGCGTGCGTGGCGTGAAACCGCACCAGCGTGCCTTCCTCGACTTCCACGGCGGCCTTTCCGGTGTCGATCAACATGTCCGCGCCGGCCACCGCCGTCAGCGGACCGGGAAACATCACTGTGGTGATTTCCCGTGAAACGGGCAGATCGACCGGCCGCATCGGATCAAGCGCGATCTCCCGGATCGGTTGCGCCGCGAGCAATGCCGCCGTGCACAGAAAGAGCGTGAAATGCGTCCACATGTGACCTCCTCAGGATTTGGGCGCGGGCTCCACTTGGAAGGCGGCGACCGCGGTGGGGAAACGTCCGTTGCGCGTCAGGTCCGGATTAACGAGAAACTTGAATTTCACTCGGTAGCGCATCACCTCGGTGATCGGCGTTCCCTGATAGGCCCCGACGCGGATGAGCTGCACGTCGGCCGAGGTGTAGAAGGCGTTGTCTCGCGTGCTGAGGATCTCCGGCAGGCCGACCTCTACTTTCTGATGCAGCGACTTCGCCTCGAACTCCGCTTTCGTCCCGTCGAGCGCAGTCTGTGCTTTTTGCGCGGCATCGCGGAGGAAAAGCTGTTTGAAGAGTTCCGGGTTATCGAGGCCTGCGGGGTTGCGCTCAAACAGCGCCTTGCACGCGAGCTTGGTCTGTATCGCGTGCAGGTCCTTCGCATTCTGGATATCCACCACCGGTGACACGTAGTAGGTGCCGAGACTGTCGATCAGCACGACATCGCGCCGTTGCGCTAGTTGCGCCACGAGGCGGTGACGATCCCATGACGACCAGACCCACGCCGACACCGCGACGAGAAACCAGATGAGCGATTCGCGGCGGCGACCGGCGAAGATCGAAAGCAGCGCGGACTTTGGTTTGCCGAAACGGGGCGAGGGCCGCGTTTCGCGCGGGGCGGAGGATTCGGCCGTGGCAATCATGACCGCTTCCGGGGTTGCTCGGGATGGGTCGGCTCCGTCTTGTGCCGAGTCGCCGGCTCAAGAAGATCGGCATTCTCCGGGGCGAAAAGATAGTCGAGAAAAGGCTTTCCGCTTTTTTCCTGCGCGCCAGCGATACGCTGCGCAGCCTTGGCGGATGCCTCCGCTGCCTTGGTTGATCTACGATTTAGGTGAATCATTGGAGTCGATATCGATTGCTGCCTGGTTCGGGTCTTCGATGTGTGGCTGTTGATTGAACCTACTCTGACTTTGCTCCCGTTGCCGGGCGCGTTGTGAAAATTCGGAGGCAAACGCTTCGGTGGCGTCTGCCTGCCTTTCTTGGGCCTCTGCCGTCTGTTCCGTGGCCGCCGTGTGGCGTCTCATAAAACGGCCGGCATAGAAACCCGACAAACCACCGATGGCGGTGCCGGCCACAGGGGCCGAGCCTCCACCGCGAGCGGCCGATTCCGTGCCGCTCGCCATCGCTCCGGCGGAGGCGGCGGCGACAACACCGGCCGCGCCCAGCCCGCCAGTGGCGGCAGCAACGCCGGCGCCGACTCCGCCCGCGAACGCGGTCTGGATCACGCCCCCAACGCCGCGCGCAAATTCCGCCGCAGGGTTGGCTCCCATGAGTAGAACCTTCGTCATCACATAGGGAGCGAGCACCGAGCTGACCAACATCCATGCGCCGATCAGCAATACCGTCAGCGCCGGACCGGCGACCGGCGCGCCCACCATGATAATCGGAACCAGGTTGGCCGTCGCGGCGGCGTCCAGCATCGCGTTGGTCACGACTGCCGCGATCACCCAGCCGAACGGCCAGCACACCAGGGCAACCAGACCGATGATGTATGTCCGCGCCACGCCGGCCATCGGCCGCAGCATGAAAAAAGCGAGAAAGATCGGACTGATTGCCCAGCCAACGATGAGCAGGATGTCGCCGATCAACTTGACCACGTATTGGACGCCCCACGACAGCCAGCCGAAGAGCCAGAGAAACGCATACGTGATCGCCGTGCCGATGGACTTCGTTCCCCAGATGATGTCCCACACGCTGGCGTTCGGCTCGGTCGATGTTTTTCCCGCAATGAACTCGACGAAGCGCTCGTCCACAGCGGTCGGATCGACGCGCATCAACGCACCAAACGCCAGGACGATGTCGTTCAGACGCATCAACCACTCGCGAATGAAGAGCGTGCCGATGCCGATGAGAAACACCTTCGCCAAAAGCCAGATGAACGCGCCGGCATCGGGCCGACCGTTAACCACCTGAAATACGAGTCCCGCCGCTACGATGGCGCTGCCGATATAGGCGCAGCCGCCCCACAACGACGAGAGACCGTCGAAGAAGGATGCGGGAAGAATGCTGCCTATGGGCGCGGACATGACGGAAAAATGGTTATGGGGTCAGCGGTTTCTCCTCGGGGACCGGCGCGGATTTTTCCTCCGGATCGTTCTGCTTAAAAATGTCCCGCGATTTGAATGTCTTCGGCAGCGTTTCCATTTCCTTGCGGGCGGCCTCGGCTCGCGCTTTGGCCTCGGCGTCTTCGCGTTCCCGCCGAGCCTCCGCTTCCCGGTCCGCGCATCCAGCCGCCAGAATAACCGCCACGATAGCACCGATTTTTAGGATCGTTTTCATAGGTAAAATTAAGACCGTTTTTTATCGTCCTGGTTGCGCCTTTATCGGGACATACTCCGCTCCGTCACATACTGGAGCATACACTCGTAATTCGGCCGAAAGGTGGTCGCCAGCTTCCGGGCCTCCTGCTGCGCGAGGCGTTTCCTCGCCTCGGCGTCGGCCTCGTTCTGCGCGTCGGCCATCGCCGACGACTCGGCCGCCTTGACCTGGATTTCCGCCGCGCTCAGGGAGACCTCCGCATCCAGTGCGGCGAGCTGGCTGTATTGCGCGTTCAATACAGCTTCCTGTTTCCGCATCTCGGCTTCCGTCGAGGCAAGCCGCATCGCCTCGCCGGTGCGGACGATGGCTTCGCGCAGTTGCTCCCGGCGGGCATAAACATCGGTCTGCACCTCCTTGAAATTGTCCACCTTCGCCGCGACCTCGTGCGCCCGTTTGTAGGGCTCCGGCTCCCGCAGGACAAAACGCCCGTCGAAGTCGGGGAATTCGCGGGCAATCGACCGAAACACTCCGCCGCGCGTGTCGCCGAACAAACCGTAGCCGTCGATCCGCGTCAGGCCGTCCGTCCATGTCTGGATCCGACTCGGCAACGTCATGTCCAGTTTGAGTTCGGAGAAACCCACGAGGTTTCGCACATTCGCCATGTCGCCCATGCGGGTGAGCTGGGTTTCCAACTGACGGATTTGCTGCACTTGGTTGCTGATCTGCGTCGCTTGGTTGGAGAGCTGGTCAACCAAGGCCGCATACTGGATGACATTTTGTTTCAGATTGGCCGCATCGATCACCGCCCACTGCGCCGACAGCGGGGATGAGAGCGCGATGACCACACCGAGGAAAACGACTGATGTTTTCATGATTCCTCCTCCCGTGGCATGACGACACGGATGACCCGCTTGGTCGGTTCGCGTCGGACGCCCTCGCGGTCGGTCGCCGGCACCTCGATTTCATAATAGCCCTCCTCGTAATTGTCATCGAGCGACGGCCGCTGGTTGTCGCGGGCGACCCAGTATTGCTGCTTCACCGCGTTGGACTGGCCCTTTTCGTAGCCGGCCAGATACGCCTCTCGCTGCGCCTTGTTGTTTAGAAAATTGATCGTCTCGCCGACGACGAAACCGGCCGCGGCACCGATGGCCGCACCTTGGCCCGAATCGCTTCCCTGTTTCGACCCGATGTAGGCACCGGCCGCCGTCGTCGCGCCGGTCGTCACGAAATCCCGCGTGCCCCCGGTTGTGCCGCCGCCGGTCGTCGCGCAACCCGATGCCAGAAATGCCAACAGCAGAAGCAGCACCCCCACGATGTAAGGGTGCGCGAAAGACAATCCTTCGAGGATGCGATGCATGAGATATGCTTTCATTTGGGTTCTTGTTAGAAGGCGGGGGCCGCGTCAGGCGTGGGCGATGATTCCATCCACCACGTTGTCGTAGTCTTTGAGTTCCTTTTCGCGCTGGTCGTAGTGCGCGCCGGAGCTGGACGAGCAATAGAGCATTTCCCGCGAGGCCGCATTGCGCATGGTGACGATCATCGGACGACGTTCGTCCGTGTGGTAGTAGGTGAATTGTGAATACTTCTGGCCGATGATCTTCTCCGGCTCGGGATGCGACATGACCGCATCCTTCACCGCCTCGGGTATGGGAAAATCGCGACTCAGATCCTCGATGTCCGAGCGGTCGCTTTGCCGGAGGAGCAACAGGACGCGGCTGTTGCCGAGCACCGGGCCTCGGATGTCCGACGACTTGAATTGCTCGTAGTTCTGAACGGTGGCGACGTTCCAAACGTTGTATTTGCGAAGCTGCTGATAGCTCTCCCGCAGCACTTTTTTCCCGGAGGGAATCAAGGCGAAGCGCGCCACTTCCTCAAAGATGTTTCGTTTCCGCAGACCGCGCGGCAGCCGCATCATGTGCGAACGGGTGTAGTTGGAGATGAGGAAGGCCGCCGCCGCCTTCAGTTCTTCCGCCGACTCCGGGATGTAGCCCAATTCGAAGTGCGCGATTTTCCCAGTGAGGTTCACGTTGGAGACGCCGTCGAACAGTTCGCCATAGGCACCGCCCGAACCCCACGGCTCCAGGAGCGTGGCGAGATAGCGCATCTCGTCGGAGTGCGCCCCGGACGCCTCGGCAGAGAGCAATTCCTGCAAATGACCGTGCTGCGGGTAGTCGGCGGGACCGAACTCCGAAAAGATCAAATCGCGCACCCGCTGGGAACCGACGCTGTCTTTTTCGAAGCGCAGCACCTCGCCGCCATCGATGCCGGCGATGAACGTCGCGGCCTCGTCGGACCTCTCCGTTTCAAATTCGGCGAACTCCAAAAACGCATCGAGATCTGTGGCCTGCGGCCCCATGCGCTCGCGACGATACGCGTCGAGCGCGCAAGCCCGCCGCGAAATCGGCTCACGGCGCTCCGGATGCCGATTCAGATACCAGCGAGCGAAGTCGTCGTAGAGGCGGCCGATAGCGTTCGAGAGCAGCGCCTGGCGAAGCTTATTGCGGTCTTCGTCCTTCGACTGGCCAACCATGAGCACCGGCAGCGCCGCCGCCGCGCTCAGGTGCAGACCCGACAGCGGCAGGCCGCGTGTATCGAGGTAGTTCATCGTCAGCTTGCCGTTGGCCTGAACGATGATCGACCGCGCCGAGGGATCGACCGTGCGGACATAGACCGAGTAGGCGTTGCCCTCCTCTACGATTGTAGTGAACGAAAAATACATCCCCGTCTGGGTGAGGATATCGATCAGGTTGACGCTTTTGCCCGAGCCAGTTGTTCCGATGACGACCGCGTTTTGCGGCGTCTGGTTGGCACCTTCTCCGACGAAGGTCCGCCCGCCGACAAGGTTGCCGTTGGCACCTTCGTAGATGAATTCCGCGGATTCGAGGTAACCGGCCGGCGTGGACGAAAAGGGCAGGATGTTTGCCACAAGTGCGTCGTCGTAATCGTGCCACAGCGAGGTGTAGTGGCTGTGCGTCCAGCCCGGCCAAGAGCAGTAGAAGAAATTTCGCGCCGAGTTTCCAGCGCCGGCTCGTAGGCCACCGCGCGCTCCATGTTTCCGACAGTGGCTTTCAGCGCCGTCAACTTCGCCCGCAGTTCCTCCCGGTTTTTGTCCCAGGCGCGGATGATATACTGGATGCGATACGGGGAACTGTCGCCGTTGCTGTAGCGGGCAATCTTTGCCGCCTTCGTCTTCATCGCCGCGAGGAGTTTGATTTTTTTGAGGCTCTCGTAATCGCCCTCCACGCGATTCAGCTCCTTCTGTTCTTTCTCGATAAGCTCCTCCACGTCCACCGCCGCGACGTTGACCGTGATGGCGTAGTCTCGGAGGGCGAGCTTGGTCAGAAGGTAGGCGATGCCGGGCCGGGTGCGCTTCGGAAGCGATTTGAGAACGAGCATTCCGTGATAGTAGCCGTCAAGGTAGAACCCGGTGTCGGGCTTGTCCAAAGGGCGTCCTTCGCTGTGCCAGCAGTTTTCCTGAATGGATTTCTCAGGATCGAAAAACTCAAGCGGGTCCGAGACGTTTTGCTCCGGCAGCGAGGGATTTAGGAATTCCAGGTAATGCAGAAAATGGCCCGCGTCGGTCATCGGCCGGACCGCGCCGCCGCGTCCGCTCAAGAGCGATTGGAGGAACTGGTCGATCTGGTTGAACTGCTCCGCGTAGGCGGCGATCAGCGCCTCATGGGTCGCCTGCCCCGCCTTACCGACCGCGGCCGCGTCCACCGGGATCGTGAAATACACCCGCAAACGCTCGCGACGCAGGCGTCCCTCCCGGCTCATCTTCATGAAGCGCACGAAGCGTTCGTTGCGCTGACGCTTTTCCCAATCGTTCACGGCGTGCTCCTGGGTTTCCGCTCGGTAGCGTTGGAGCGGCCTCCGGAAATCGGAGTCGGGCATCCACTGCACCTGCATGCCCCAGTCGCCTTTCAGGAGGGAGAGCATCGCCACGAGGTCGGCCTCGAGCGCGTTGTGGTGGACAGGATCGGCGTTTTCCAGATCGGGCGCGGTGATTTCAAAACCGCGCGAGATGAAGCCGCCGCGATGCAGCCCGCCGAAGACGATCAGGTTTTCTCCAAAAAATCCGTCGATGGGTTCCACGCGCATGGTCAGGCCTCCAGACGTTCGGTGAACACTTCGTCCAACTGCTCTTCCGCCGCGTGCAGCCGTTCCTGCAACTCCGCATAGTCTTCCTGCGGGACCATCGGAGCTTTTTTGACGGCGGCCTTCGGTGGCTCCGCTGGGAAGGGTTTGTCGAATGCATCTGCCGCCGACGCGACCGGCCCGAGGCTCCGGACCTTTCGCGGCGCCGCCTTAAAGGGAGAGCGGGCAAACACACGCACCGGCACCGTCGCAGGTTGCGCGGATAGCCCGGAGAACGGGTTGATCGACCGCCCAGGTTGCGGGCCGAAGCGAAGCTCCATCACGCCCGCCTCAATCAAAGCCGACTCGAAAAAGTCCGTGTCGTAGTGCTCCGGCTTGTTGTTTTTGAGCGTGAACACATACGTGACCGATAGCGCGCAAAGCACCGCGCCGACCAGGAGGCACATCAGGAGAGACATCCCGAGCATACCCCACAGCAGGATGACCATCAGGATGGTCGCCCCGGCTGACCCGAGCAGATACCACCCGGAGTTGCCGGACATCCCCAGAAATTCCCCCGTGGACTGCGCGCCTTGGTTGGCGTCGTGTTCGTTGAGATGGGACACGTTCATGGTGTGAGTGCAGGTCTTGCTCTCGTTTTCTCGGCGTTAAAAGGAGCCGACGCCGGACGCCTCGATCCCCATGTTGCTCCACATCGTCCGCACGATTGCGAACGCGAGGCCCGACACCATCGCGCCGGCGAAGGCCCACTTCGCGATTGATTGCCGGCCCATCATCATGGCGACGCCGGCCGCGACGATGCCGACTGCGGCGAACGTGCCGCTCAGATACATGATGATCGCATTCCCGGACTCGGTCGCGGTGCGCAGATCGACCTGCGCCTGCGCCAACGTCGGCACCGCCAGCAATGCGGCGACCGTCAACAGGTGTTTTCTCCAACCGCCCTGCGGGTGCGCCGCGCGCGGTTCCTGTTCCCAAAGGTGCAGCGCCCTTGCCATCATCGCCACACCGCAAACGAACGCCAGATACGGCGTTACCAGAATCATGGTTGTCATCGTGGGTTCTCCGTTTCGTGTCGGCACGTATGGGGGCCGTTCCCTCGCAACCACCCTCCGCTGCGTTGGCGAATCGAGGCGGTTGCGTGCCCAGATAAAGGAAAACCAACCCTGCCTAACGCAAGGTGGCGACCATACCGAAAAAAGGATAAACGGGCTAGGGAACTTCCACCAGATGATGGATACGCATTGTCGCATGCATACGCTGCGATTGAAATACGCCTATCCTTTGCGCGGAGGCGGAGCAGGTTTCACGAAACGAATTTCGCTCACAAACGTGTCGGCCTCGCGTTCGCGATCCCCTAAGAATTCTGGCAAGGCACGCACCCGCGTCAGCGTGTGATTTTCGATGGCGGCGAAGAGCGGGCCGAGGTTGTGGCCTGACAAAAAGACGACCCAATCGCCGATCTCCATTTTGATGATGTCCGGCTCGGCATAGTCCCAGCGCGCCTCGACATAGTGCAGCCACGGGATGTTTCGGCGGAGAGCTTTGCCGTCGTCGAAGGTGACATGGCTCGGGTGCGTCTCCGTGTCGAAATGCTCCTTCGGTTTTCTGAACGCCGGTTTGTCCATCACACGCTCCTCCGTTCACCGAGGTTTTCACGCCACTCGCGCAAGGTCTCCGCCATGCCCGCCCAAGCCGCCCGCATCCGCGTCCGCAAATCGCGGCGATGGCCGACGCGCTCGTTCATCACGATGCGTTGTCGCTTCACAAACTCCGTCGCGAGTTCGCGGCCGTCGTCAGGTCGCGACAGCCGCCGCAGAATTTCCGCGCGGTCGGACACGTATATGGCGTGGCTTCCGCGATAGCGGGTGTTGCCGACGTAAAACTGACGGAGCTTGAGTGCACGCGCGGCGACCTCGCCCAAAACCATTAGCGATTCCTCCGACGTGCTGCCCTGCGAGCGATAGGACGTTTGCGCGTGCCCATACGTCCACGCAGCAAACGAGGGCGGCAGTTCTCCCCCATCGGTGAACACGATCCGGTTCTTTTCGGGATCGACCTCCGCCACGGTTTTCAGGTCGCCGTTGGCGAAGCCGTGGTCCTTGTCACGGCCACGGATGAGCAGTTGTTCGCCGGCTGACACCGACAGCGTCTGCGTGCGGCCAACGTCGAAGGCCGAACGCTGCCGACGCGTGATCTTGGTTTCCCGTCCCGATTCGTCCCGCACGCGCAGCCCGTTTGATTGGATCGCCACGACTTCGGCCGCCGTGCCGCGTTTGTGGAAATTCACGTCATGGATGAAGAGCAGCCGGTCGCCGACCTGATACTGATCCCAATGCGCCTTCTGCTCCTCCGTCCATGTCAGCGGTCGCACCGCTTCGCGCACGACCTGCGCCTCGCCGAGCAGGCCGACTCGGCGCAACGCTGGCCGGACGTGTTGGTTGAAGCGGTCAATCTCTTCCCAGAACGGGATGACCACCATCGTCTCGACGCCGTTCTTCCGATTGGCCGCGTAATGTTCCGCAGCTTGGGCGAACATCGTCTCGTCGTCGCCGGCCTCGCGAAAGAGGCCGCGACGATCCGCGTAATAGAACGCCTCGTCGATTCGACCCGAGGCGAGCAGTCGGCTGAACTGCCGGTCCGACTCGCGTCGTTGCCGCAGCACCTCCGCGAGACGGACCACCGGCAGGCCGGCGTGCTTGACCACGTTCCGCAACGCGTCGCCGCGCTCTACGCTGTAGTGCTGCTTGGTGTCGCCCACCAGCAGCACCCGCGCCCGCACGGTTTCCGCGATGCGAGTCAACCGGTGGAGTTGCTGCGTGGAGAGGAGACCGGCCTCATCGACCAGCAGCACGCGCCCCGCAGCCTGTGCGTGCAGCGCCTCGCTCACGAGGAAGCGCTGCACGGTGTCGGCGGACTTGAATCCGCTTTCCGCCAGCGCATCCCGCGCCCGTGTCGTCGGTGCCAGTGGCAGGAAGTGCCGACCGCCCGAAAGCAAATGCGCCTGCTCGACCGCGGTCAGCAAGGTCGTCTTGCCGGTGCCGGCGTCACCGACCAGGACGGACACGAAGTCGCGGCCGCCGAGCAGAGTCCGCGCCGCGTTCATCTGACCGGGAGTGAGCGAAGCGGGGAGAAAGGCCGGATCACCCAGCGAGAACCACTGGTTTCGGCCGGCCCGCGCTCGCCGCACCGTCGCGGATTCCTCCTCACGGATCGACCGCAGGCTCATCTCGCCGTCGCGGCGAATAACTTCGGGATGCTCCGCCAAGGTCCGCGTCAGCTCCCGCCAACGATAAAAGTCGGGATGCAGCTCCATCGCCGCGTTCAACACCTCGCCCTCGCGGGCAACGCTGTTGCGCTCGTAAACGTGGCGCAGCGCGTCTTCCAGCACGGCCCGAGCCTGTCCGACGGAAGGTTGCTCCCGAGGCGCTTGTTTGCGCGCCGTGCGCACGAGATCCGCCAACCGACGTGCCTCGTCCGGGTTCAACTCCCTCCTCTGCCGCGCACGGACCTCCGGCGTGCTGATTTCCGTCAGCTTGTCCTCCCGCGACTCGCGCACGAGAACCTCGGTTTCTCGCTTGGTCGGTTTCCGGCCCTTCTCCTTCGCGAAGTCGTTCGCGAGTTGCTGAACGTGACGGGCGCGTTTGGAGAACCGTTCGCGCAGGTGCTCGACGCCGCGCACGGAGAACCCCTTCGAGTTCATCTCATACGGCTCATAGCCGAGCGCTCGTAGGCGGCCCGCCAACTCGCGATACATGACCTGGCGCAGATACGCCGAAGCACGTAGCATTTCGACCGGTTGCAACGCGAGCCATTCGCCACGCGTCGCATCCCAGGTCGCATTCGCCAGCACCGCGTGCGCGTGCAACTGCGGATCGAGGTCGCGGCTCGTATCATGAAGGAACATCGCGCCGGAAAAATTGCCGGTGAGGCGATACGCCTCCGTGCCGGAGGCCTCGCCACGGCGTTCACGCACAACCGCGAAGCGTTCCATTTCCACGAGCGCGGTTTTGACTGATTCGACGAACGCCTCGCGGATACGTTCGTCGCCACCGACCATCGCCAGCACGCTAACATCCTTCGGCGCGGACAACTGCACATCGAAAAACGCCACGCGGGCTTCCCGGTCGCGTGAGGTCAATGGCTCGCCAGTGCGCGGATGCCGGTTCTTTCGCAGCGCTTCGAACGGTTCGTCCGTCACCGCACCGGCCAAGCCGAGCGCCTTGGCTCCTTCGCCGATCCACTCGCCGCGCACCTCCTTTTCGCCCTCCGACCAGTAATCGTTCTTCCGCAGGTGGTGCGAAAGGTAGGTGGCTCCATTGCGAATGACTCCGACGGTGATCATGCC
>JBDRJH010000161.1:0-3332 GCA_043815125.1 Verrucomicrobiota bacterium | reverse complement strand
GCGCCTGACAAACGCCTGACAACCCCCTGACGCCGTGGTGACAACCCCGGCGTCTTTTTTTGGTTCAATGGCGGCGTCATGAAAACGCTCCGCCAATTCACCACCCTCCTCGCCGGGCTCTCGTTGCTCGTTCCCAATCTGCTCTCCGCCAAGTCTCCCCGCGCCACCGAGCACGAACCCGTCACGCTCCGGCTCGAGCTCGACCGCCCCGTGCTCCCCGCCGACACCCGCGAGACCGCCATCATCAAGGTCGCCCTCGACGGTCGCGCCGCGCCCGTCACCAAGCGCGCCCCGGTCAACCTCGCCCTCGTCATCGACAAGTCCGGCTCCATGGGCGGCGACAAGATCGCCCGCGCCCGCGACGCCGCCATCGAGGCCGTGCGCCGACTCGACCGCGACGACCGCGTCACCCTCGTCGCCTTCGACAACAACGTCCACACCCTCTACCCCGCCGCTCCCGTGGGCGACGGCCGCGCCATCGAGGCCTGCATCAACGAGATCACCGCCAACGGCGGCACCAACCTCCACGGCGGCGTCGCTGTAGCCGCCGACCAACTACGCCGCCGCATCAAGGACAACTTCATCCACCGCGTGATCCTGCTATCCGACGGGCAGGCCAACGTCGGCCCCAGCTCGCCCGACCAGCTTGGCCGCCTCGGCGCGCAACTCGTGCAGGATGGCATCTCCGTCTCCACGATCGGACTCGGTCTCGGCTTCAACGAAGACCTCATGACCCGCCTCGCCCTGCGCAGCGACGGCAACACCTACTTCGCCGAGCACAGCGAAGATCTCGCCGGTATCTTCCAACGTGAACTCGGCGACGTGCTCAGCGTGGTCGCTCGCCGCGTCGTCGTCGAAATCGAGTTCCCCGATGGCGCCCGCCCCGTGCGCATCGTCGGCCGCGAGGGGCGCGTCGAGGAACGCCGCGTGATCATCGAACTCAACCAACTCTACGGCGGTCAGGAAAAGTTCGCGCTCATCGAAGTCGAGCTCGACCCCGCCAAGGCTGAGGCCAGCCGCGAGGTCGCCACCGCCAAGCTCCGTTACGAAGACGCTGTCGATGCCCGCGCCGGCAGCCAGACCGCGCAGGTCGACGCCCGCTTCACCGCCCGCGAAAAGGAGGTCGTCGCCGCCGCCAACAAACAGGTGCAGGCCGACTACGCCACCAACCTCCTCGCCGAGACCAAGGACAAGGTGGTGGTGCTCGTCGACGCCGGCCGCCGCGACGAGGCCGCCAAGGAAATGCGCTTCGTTGGTTCGCTCCTCAGCTCCATGGCCACGACCTACGACAACGACATGGTGCAGGAAGTCGCCGCCCCGGCCGCCCCCGCCGCCGAGAAGATCGCGACCGGCGGCCTCAGCAACGCCGAGCGCAAATCCTTCCGCGCCGAAGCCCAGCAAACCTACAGCCAACAAAAAGCCGAGTGAGCCAAAACGGAGGGCGGACATTCCTGTCCGCCCTTTGAAACTTAATCCGTTGAGCCCGCGACTGCTTTGGTCTGAGATCGCACGCAGCGGGCAGGAATGCCCGCTGTCCTTTCGCACATCGCTCCCATGCCCTCCGCCCCGAAATTCAACACGTTGGCATTCATCTCGGTCATGCTCGTCGGATGCGGCCTATCGTTGTTTTGGGCTCTGGGGCAGCCTCGTCTTTATGAGACCGTGCAACAGATTCAGTCGGTCAACTTGGAAGATGCCAAAATAGCCAAGTCACTGATAACATCTGAGAAGATGTCCGAAAGAGTCGTCAGCAGAATGAGCGCGGATGATAAAGTCCTACTGGTTGAGTTAAGTGGTAGAGGTGGCGATGGTGTGTCCATCGAGCGATTGATCTCCAGAAATCTACGGGTTGAAACCGACCTTCACGAGTTGATGACGAGTATCAGGTATCGCAGCGCCGACCCGCAGTTGGCGGTCAGAATCAGTAAGTTATCTTTGAGCGCGGCCATTGCCCGTGCAGCCCGGCATGAAATTGATGAAGATACGCAGGACATTGAGGCGTTCGTCAGGACCATGGAAACGCAGCGGATAAAAACCACGGACGCTCAGAACGCATTGGCTGCCTACCAACGTGCGTATCCCGATGTGAACGATGAAACCTATCAGGCTCTGGTTGCCGCAGCTCAGTCTGAAGAAAGCATCTATGCTCAACAGGTCGCACACATCAGGAAAGTCGGTATTCACACGGGCCCGCGCATTTCGCGATATGGTGCATTCCCGGACAAGCGTTCGCCGTCCGAATTGCCTTACCTCCGCTGGCCCATCGTTCGCAACGTGGCGTGGGGTTGCTTGAACACGCTCCTTGTCGCGGCCGTCCTGGCCACTCCGTTTGTGGACAACAAAGCCCGCACTAGCCTCATCTGATGACCTCCACCCGACGCCTCTGGATCTACGGTCTGCTCCTGCTGCTCTCCGCGCTGGGCGTCGGCGCGTTGGCGGTCGGTCTGCTCATCCGCGAGCAGGAGCGGTTGCAGTCGCGCGAGCAGACGGCCTACGAAACCCGTGTCGGCGCCGTCACCGACCGCGCGCGGATCATCGCCGAGAACATCGAGCTGCTGGTCGGCGACGCGCAGAACGCCCTCATGACCACGCTCAAGGAGGCACCCGCCGACGAGCCGCGTCCCTTCCTCACCGAGTGGCAGACCTACAACCCGCTCGTGCGCGACGTCTTTCGGGCCACCTCCACCGGACGTCCCGTGTGGGGCGCCGGCGGCGAGTCACTCCGCGAGTGGCTGCAAACCACCCCCTGGCGCGAGCCGGCCGCCGAGCCCGAGGCCTTCGTGAGCGCCGATGCGGACGAGGCCGTCGCACCCGCCTCCTCCGAGGTCGTCGCGCAAGCTGAGCCCGGCGTGTCGCAAACGGTCATCTTTTCCCAACCACAGTTTGAGAACGCCTCGAACCGCGCCGAGGTCAGCCAGAACGTCATCCAGTATCAAAGTGCGCGACGCTCGCTCGAAGAAGTCGCCAAGGTCAAATCCGCCCCGGCACCCGCGGTCGCCGCGAAGTCGAGCTCATTGGTCGGGCTGTTGTCTTCCTCGCTGGCCGGCGAACCGAAACGCTCCGCCGCTCCGGCCGCTCCCGCCGCGCCGGCCGTCCAGGCAGATGTGCCGGCGTTCGATACCGCGTCCGCCGAAACCGCCTCCGGTGGTCTTGCGCAGGAAGCGGAAACCCGTGGCTTTGCCGCACGGCTCGACGAGTCGAAGCAGGACCCCGGGCAACTGGCCGACGCCTTTGCGTCGACCCGTGAGCGAGATCTGGCAGCGCAGGCATCCTTCGCCCCCCCGCCGCCCGCCGCGCCGGACCGCGCGGGCTGGGCCTGGGCGACCGCCGCC
>JBDRJH010000160.1:0-3311 GCA_043815125.1 Verrucomicrobiota bacterium | reverse complement strand
CCGGAACCGGTGGCGCCGGTGGAACCGGAAACCTCAGAGGTGGAGCGGGGGGCAACACCGACTCGACGGGTGCGGCCGTCCACGCTGGCGCGGGTGGTCAGGTCAACATCGCTGGTGGAGTTGGTGGCAACCAGGGCGGGGCCGCTGGTGGGAACGGAGGCATCGGCGGAGCCCTCGTGGCTGGCGCTGGTGCCGGTGGGACGACCACGGGGGGCGCAGGCGGGGCCGGTGGTGCAGCATCCTACGCTGCCGGTGCGGGTGCATCGCTCGCCAACGCGCAGAACTGCGGCAATGGTGGAGCGGCATCGCTGACAGGTGGCGCTGGTGGAGCCAACACGGGTGCAGGCGCGACGGGAACCGGCGGGGTTGGCGGAGACGCTGTCGTGACCTCCGGTGCCGGTGGTGCCACTGACGCCACGGGCAACATCAACGCTGGCGCGGCAGGGAAGGCGTCCCTCGTCGGCGCTGCGGGTGGCGCGCAGAGCGGTGGAACCGGAAACGGCGGCGCGGGTGGCGAGTGCGCCATCACGGGCGGGGCTGGCGGGGCGAACACGGCCGGTGCTGCTGGTGGAGCCGGAGGGGTAGGCGGAACCATCACGGCCACTCCGGGCGCGGGTGGCAACACCAACGGAACGGGCGCGGGCAACGCGGGCAACGCCGGGGATTTCACCATCACTGCGGCCAACGGCGGAAACGCCACGGGTGTTGGTTCGACCGGGAACGGTGGAGACGGCTCGGGCGTAGGCCTCACGAGCGGGAACGGTGGAACCACCGTCGGTGGTACTTCCGGCACGGGTGGCGGACTCACCTACACGGGTGGCGTCGGTGGTGCTCAGACCAACGCCGTCGCATCGGGCGCCGGTGGTGCCGTCAGCGTGACCGCCGGACGAGGCGGCCACAACACGGGTGGAGCTACCGGCCAGGCCGGCGGCGCCGGTGGCGCTGCTTCCTACGCGGCTGGCACCGGTGGAAACACCGACTCGACCGGCGCGCACGATGGTGGTGCGGGTGGTGCTTCCTCCCTGACGGGTGGAATCGGTGGAAACCAGACCAATGGTACGGCAGGCAACGCCGGAGCCGGTGGCGCTTCCGCTCTCGTCGGTGGTCTGGGCGGTACCGGATCGGCCGGCACCGCTGACGGTGGGGTAGGCGGCGAGGCCAGGGTCACGGGTGGACGCGGCGGGACCTCCGCTGGCGGCACCTCGGGCACTGGCGGCGAGGCCAACATCGACGGTGGAGCGGGCGCAGCCTCGACCACCGCTGTCGCTGGCGGCATCGGTGGCGCCGGGACCCTGACAGGTGGCGTCGGTGGTGCGAACGTCGGCGGTACCCAGGCGGGTGGCGCGGGTGGCGCGGTGGCTGTCACCGGTGGCATCGGTGGGGCGACCAACTCGGCCGGTGCTCACAACGCCGGAGCTGGTGGCTCCGCTACCGTCCAGGGTGGTGCGGGTGCCGCTGCGACGGCTGGTACCGGTAATGGTGGTGCGGGCGCCGCTGTCATCCTCCAAGGTGGCGACGGTGGCAACTCGACTGGTGGCAACGGCGGAGTCGGCGGCAACGTCGACCTCATCCCCGGCATCAACGGAACGGGCGGAACGCCTGGCGTTGACGGGCGCATTCGCGCACTCGATGCGAACGACAACACCAAGATCATGCAGGCGCGTCCAGAGGGACTGGTCACTGGCACGACTGGCGCGTTCGTCGGACGACTCTACTCAAGTACGGCCGCTTCGACGACCATCACCAACGGAACGGGTGCTCAGACCTACGATGTCACCTACACCCTGCCAGCGAACTCGCTGCTGCTGGCCGGAGACACCCTCCGCATCCGTGGCCTGGTGGAATGCACGGCGGCCAACGCGGCGGAGACGTTCACCGTCGTCGTCAGGGTGGGTGGCACCGCCATCTTCAACTCTGGCGACGTGGACGTTGCCGCCAACGACCTGTGTTCCTTCGACCTGATCTTCAGCGCGCGCGCTGCGGCGGGAGCCACGGTCGCCTGCGTGGCAAGCGGTGGCGGTGGGTGGAACACGGCGGCACAGAACATGGTTTCCGGCGGGCTCACCGCGACCAACTTCGCCACGAACGGCGCTCTGGTCGTTGACGTTCAGATCACCTACAGTGCCGCGGGTGGCAACTCGTCCAACCTCGCGCAACTCGTCATCGACGCCGGGTAGTTGGCGGTACGGTCGCGCAACTTCGTCTTCGTCCACGTTCCGAAAACAGGCGGGTCGTGGACGACTGACGTGTTGCTGGCTCAGGATGCGCCGGCTGACAAGCCCGAACACGCTCACCTCCCCCTGTCTGGCTTCACGCCCGACTACATAGGAGGGAGGACCGTGTTCGCCAACATCCGTAATCCGTGGACGTGGTATCGGTCCTGGTGGTCGCACAACGTCAGGATGACTTGGCGAAGTCTTCTCGAAGGCTACGGTTGCGGGAAGGACGACTTCGAGTCTGTTCTGTATGGACTCACCCATCCGAATGAGGTGAACATTCCAGAACCCGTCGGCGGCTACTGGCCCCACAAGGCATCGGACATGTCGAGGCTACAGTGCTTCGGGAAAGGCTTCTGGTCGTTCTGCTATGACTACATGATCGGCCATCCGATCACCCTGATTGCCACGGACCGATTGCACGAAGGGTTGTCTCGGTTGCTCAACAGCGACATTCAGGCACAGTTCATGAAGCCTCGGAACGTTTCATCGGTGCCAGCGCCCGAGTACACCCCCGAAATGCTCTCCTGGGTTGCCGACGCCGACGCCGACCTAATAGCCCTCTTTGGCTTCGAGCCTTTCCGCCCAAGTCCAAAGGCGCTATACTCTCTCACTCAGGAGGTTCCAAAATGCACGTCACCATGTCCTACGATGTCACCACCCGCGAAGTCTCTTGCATGAGAGACGCCCTGGCGAACATCCAGATCAAGGGGTTCGCCGTCTTCATGGAGTTCTTCGAAGACTGGGCGTCCGCTCTGGCCAAGGTCAACGAGGCCCGACAGACCCAGGGGGCCGGGCTCAACCTCACCGTGACCGACGGTCCCGAACCCGTCATCATCGAACTCGAACCCGTCGAGGTCATGTGCCTTCAGGACGCCCTGTCGTGCATCCACGACCCGAACTACCGCGTTCACCCCAACTTCTTCGCCCCGTGGCGCCGCGCGGCCGACAAGTTCCTCGCCGTCTCCGAGGAACCGGCAGAGGTGGACGAGGGCGACGGCGAAGAGTAGACTTCCCGTAAGGCTGTGTTGGGAGGCGCACCTGCAAGGAGGTGTCTCCCATGGAAGCCGGCTTCATCGTCAACCCAGCCGATGT